>NZ_JBVIQN010000022.1:0-150299 GCF_055577005.1 Streptomyces sp. NPDC033221
GGTAACACCACCCCCCCCCCCCCCTCCCCCCCCCCCCCCCCCCCCCCCCCCCCCCCCCCCCCCCCCCCCCCCCCCCCCCCCCCCCCCCCCCCCCCCCCCCCCAGCCCGGATCGTTACCTGGGCCGGTGCCCGGACCGATACCCAGCTCAGCGCCCGGACAACGGCTGCCGTGCCCCGCGGCACCGCGTACCGCACCCCGCAGCCGCCGCCCTACCCCCCGCGCCGCAGCGCCCGTACCGATTCCCCCATCCGGGCCACGCTCTCGCTCAGGTCGCGTTCGCCGGGTTCGTCGCTGCCGGCGAGCCGGCGCTCGATCTCGGAGATACGGTCCGCCAGTTCGCCCATGCGGGCGTGGTCCTGCTTTATGAGTCGTCGCAACTGCCGGTTCTTGCGGTGCAGGTCGAGGAAGACGTTCACCTTGGCGCGCAGCACCCATGGGTCGAATGGTTTGGTGAGGTAGTCGGCGGCGCCGGTCGAATAGCCGCGGAAGGCGAATCCGGAGTCGCTGTCCGTCCCGGTCAGGAAAATGATCGGGATGTCCTTCGTCTGGTCGAGCCGTTTGATGTTGGAGGCGGTCTCGAAGCCGTCCATGCCGGGCATGAGAATGTCCAGCAGGACGACCGCGAATTCCTGCCGCAGCAGTGCCTTCATCGCTTCCTCGCCGGAGCGGGCCCGCACGAGGGGCTCACCGAGCGAGCCCAGGACCGCTTCGAGCGCGGCGAGGTTGTCTTCCATGTCGTCGACGAGAAGGATGCCCGCCCGGTCGTCGGTTCCGGCGCCGGCGCCGGTGTCGGGTGCGTGGGTCATGAGGGGCCTTCGGTGCCTTGGGACCTCGAAGAGGTCGCGTCGGGGTCGTGCTTGCCTGATTCACCGCCCGGGGCCGGGGTGCCGGTGCCGTGCCGGGACAGGAGCTCGACGGTCACCGCCAGCAGGCGGTCCACGTCGACGGGCTTGGGGACGTATTCGTTGGCTCCGCTCTCCAGGGATTTCTCGCGGTCACCGGGCATCGCTTTCGCCGTGAGAACGATGACGGGCAGATCCGCGAAGCGTGGCGTACGCCGGATCGCGCGGATGGTTTCGTAACCGTCCATCTCCGGCATCATGATGTCCATCAGCACCAGGTTGATGCCGGGATTCTTTTCCAGCATCTCGATGCCTTCCCGGCCGTGTTCGGCGTAGAGCACCCGCATGCCGACCCGGCTCAGCACATTCGTGAGCGCGAACACATTGCGGATGTCGTCGTCGACGACCAGGACCTGGCAGCCGGACAGCAGCGTGCCCGACGGGCCGTTCACCCAGTCCTCCAGCCGGGTGGTGGTCGGCCACGGCGCCTCGTCGCGCGGGGCGGGCGGTCCCGAGCGCGGGTGGTGCCGCGGGGTCTTCGCCAGTTGCAGCGCGCCGTCCGCACGCTGCTCGGCGCTCTCCAGGTCCAGCGGCTCGGGGGCGTACCCGGGGCAGTCGATGGGGATGTGCAGGGTGAAGACGCTGCCGACGCCGGGGCGGCTGCTCGCGGTGATCCGGCCGCCGAGCAGTCCCGCGATCTCCCGGCTGATCGACAGGCCCAGGCCCGTACCGCCGTACTTGCGGTTGGTGGTGCCGTCCGCCTGCTGGAACGCCTCGAAGATCACCGGCAGCTTCTCCGGCGCGATGCCGATGCCGGTGTCCGTGACGGTGAAGGCGATCGTGCCGTCGCCGGAGCGGTCCACCCGCAGGTCGATCTTGCCGGCCGCGGTGAACTTCACCGCGTTGGAGAGCAGGTTGCGCAGCACCTGCTGGAGGCGCTGCTCGTCGGAGAACAGCTCCTTGGGGACGTTCTCGCTCACCGACACCTCGAAGGCCAGGCCCCGGTCGAGGGTCATCGGCCGGAAGGTGTCGTGGACGTAGTTGAGCAGCTTGATCAGCGGCAGCCGCTTGGGCCGTACGTCCATCCGGCCCGCCTCGATCTTGGACAGGTCGAGGATGTCGTTGATCAGCTGGAGCAGGTCGGAACCGGACCGGTGGATCGTGATCGCGAACTGCACCTCCTGCTCGTTCAGGTGCCCGTCCGGGTTGTCGGCGAGCAGCCGGGCGAGGATGAGCAGCGAGTTGAGCGGGTTGCGCAGCTCGTGCGACATGTTCGCGAGGAATTCGGACTTGTACTGGGACGAGCTGGCCAGCAGCGCCGCCTTCTCCTCCAGCTCCTCGTTCGAGCGCTGCAGCTCGGCCTGGCGCCGCTGCAGCTCGTCGGTGCGTTCCTGGAGCTGGCGGGCCAGCCGCTGCGACTCGCCGAGCAGGGACTCCGTACGGGAATTGGCGACGATGGTGTTGATGGCCACGCCGATGGTGTTCACGAACTGGTCGAAGAAGGCCAGGTGCACGTCGGAGAAGCGGGAGAAGGACGCCAGCTCGATGACGCCCAGCGTCTGGTCCTCGAAGAGCACCGGGATGATGACGACCGTCGCCGGGTTGGCCTCGCCCAGCCCGGAATTGATCTTGATGTAGTCCGGTGGCGCCTCCTCCACCAGGATGCGCTTCTTCTCCAGAGCCGCCTGCCGCACCAGGCCGTGGTCCGTGGAACCGGGCGTGTCGATCGTGGTGTCCAGGGAGGAGCCGTATCCGGCGATGAACGCCAGCTGCAGGTCGTCGCGGTCGGTGTCGGCCAGGAAGAAGGCGCCGTACTGGGCGTTCACCAGCGGCGTCAGCTCCCGCAGGATCAGGTCGGCGACCTCCATCAGGTCCCGGTGGCCCTGCATCAGGCCCGCCAGCCGCGCCAGGTTCGACTCCAGCCAGTCCTTGGCGCGGGTGGTCTCGCGAAGGTTGGACACCATCAGGTTGATGTTGTCGCGCAGCTCGGCGACCTCGCCCTGGGTCTCGACCGTGACGTTACGGGTCATGTCGCCGGCGGCCACCGCGGAGGCCACCTCGGCGATGGCCCGCACCTGGGTGGTGAGGTTCGACGCCAGCTCGTTGACGTTCGTCGTCAGCCGTTTCCAGGTGCCGTACACACCCTCGACCCGGGCCTGGCCGCCGAGGCGCCCCTCGCTGCCCACCTCGCGGGCGACCCGGGTGACCTCGGACGCGAACGACGACAGGGTGTCGACCATCGTGTTGAGCGTGGTCTTCAGCTCCAGGATCTCGCCGCGCGCGTCCACGTCGATCTTCTTGGACAGGTCGCCCTGCGCGACCGCGGTGGCCACCAGCGCGATGTTGCGGACCTGCGTCGTCAGGTTGGACGCCATGAAGTTGACGTTGTCGGTCAGGTCCTTCCACACCCCCGAGGCGCCCCGGACCTGCGCCCGGCCGCCGAGGTTGCCTTCCGTGCCGACCTCGCGGGCCACGCGGGTGACCTCGTCGGCGAACGCGCGCAGCTGCTCCACCATCGAGTTGACGGTGTCCTTCAGCTCCAGGATCTCGCCGCGCGCGTCCACCGTGATCTTCTTCGACAGGTCGCCGTCCGCCACCGCCGTGGTCACCTGGGCGATGTTGCGCACCTGGGAGGTGAGGTTGGACGCCATGAAGTTGACGTTGTCGGTCAGGTCCTTCCACACCCCCGAGGCCCCGCGCACCTGCGCCTGACCGCCGAGGTTGCCTTCCGTGCCGACCTCGCGCGCGACGCGGGTGACCTCGTCGGCGAAGGCCGAGAGCTGGTCGACCATCGTGTTGATCGTCGACTTCACCTCCAGGATCTCGCCCTTCGCCTCGACCGTGATCTTCCGGCCCAGATCGCCCTCCGCCACCGCCGTCGCCACCAGGGCGATGTTGCGCACCTGGGAGGTGAGGTTGTCGGCCATGAAGTTGACGTTGTCGGTGAGGTCCTTCCAGACGCCCGACACGCCGCGTACGTGCGCCCGGCCGCCGAGCCGCCCTTCGGTGCCGACCTCGCGGGCGACGCGGGTGACCTCGTCGGCGAAGGCGGAGAGCTGGTCGACCATCGTGTTGACGGTCAGCTTCAGCTGGAGGATCTCGCCGCGCGCGTCCACGGTGATCTTCTGGCTGAGATCACCGTTGGCCACCGCCGTGGTCACCTGTGCGATGTTGCGCACCTGGCTGGTCAGGTTGGACGCCATGAAGTTGACGTTGTCGGTCAGGTCCTTCCAGACGCCCGACACGCCCCGCACCTGCGCCCGGCCGCCCAGCTGCCCTTCGGTGCCGACCTCGCGGGCGACGCGGGTGACCTCGTCGGCGAAGGCGGAGAGCTGGTCGACCATCGTGTTGACGGTCAGCTTCAGCTCCAGCAGCTCGCCCGCCGCCTCGACCGTCACCTGCCGGGTCAGGTCGCCGCGCGCCACCGCCGTCGTCACCAGCGCGATGTCCCGCACCTGGGCGGTCAGCCGGGCCGCCATGGTGTTGACCGCCTCGGTCACATCGCGCCAGCTCCCGGAGAGGCCCGCCACCTTGGCGCGCCCGCCGAGCCGGCCTTCCGTACCCGACTCGCGGGCCACCCGGGTCACCTCGCCGGTGAACAGCGACAGCTGGTCGACCATACGGTTCACCGCCCGGCCCAGGCGCCGGCGGTCACCGCGCAGCGGGCGGTTGCCGTCGTGCAGGTCCACCCGCAGGGTCAGGTCACCGCCCGCCACCGCATCCAGCACCTGGGTGGCCTGGGTGGTCGGGATGACCAGGGCGTCGATGATGGCGTTGGCGGCCTGTACGGAGGTGGCCCAGGTGCCCGGACCGGGGCTGGCGGACATCCGTTCGTCCAGCCGGCCCTGGCGCACGACCTCCGACCGCAGGCGTAACAACTCGTCGGCCAGGTGCTGATTGCGGGAAGCTATCTGGTTGAAGACCGCGGACAGTTCGGCCAGCAGACCTTCCTGGGCCACCGGCAGTCGAGTACGGAAGTCCCCGGCCGCCATCGACGTCAAGGCGGTCAGAAGCGGTCTGAGATCGGCGGCGCGCACGACATCACCGCCCGGCTGAGGGGACACTCGGGGCACTGCCGAATCGACCGCCATGGCTTCCCACTTCAGTAACTCGGTGCTTATGGGTGCGCTCAGTCTGTCACTCTGGCGGTGGCGTATTCGGCGCTATTGCGGAACTGCTCGGGAGTTGCTCAATGAGGACGACAACTTCGTCAGACAGGGACGCCCCGGACCGGCGCGCCGCGGTGGCCCGGGCGGCGTTCCGCCCCGGCCGCGGCGGCCCCGGCGGGGTGGCGGCCCCCGGAAGCACCCCTGCCGGGGCCCGCCCGGACACCGCTTCCCGAGCGGGCCCGCGTGCCACGGCCGAGGCGGCTCCCGGCGGGCCCCACAAGGGGGTCTCCGGCGGACTTTCCGAAGGGGGCGGGCCGGTGGAATCCCGTACGGAAACGGCCATGGAAGCGGTCACGGAGACGGTCACGGAGGCGGTCGCGGGGGAGGAGGTGGCGGGGGAGAGGGAACCAGCCACCGGGACGGGTGCGGCCGACGGGGCAGATTCGGCCATCGGGACGGGTGCGGTCGAGGTGACGGATGGGGCTGCGGTGCGGTATGCGGGTGAGGTGCCGGAATCGGCCACGGTCCCGGAGGCATCGGCCACTCCCGCCGAAGCCGCTCCTGTCGACATGGCCACCCCCGTGGAGACCCCCGCCCGGCCCTCCAGACAGGCTCCCGACGCGGGCCCCGGGCCCGGCCCTGCCAAGCCCGCGCCTGCCGAACCCGCGCCCGCCTCCGCCGCGCCGGACAGCGTCCGCAGGTCGAGTCTGCCCGGCAATCCGCGTGCCGCCGCGGCAGCCCGCCAGTTCGTACGGGCCGTCCTGGCGGACTGGGTCACCCAGGGGCTGCCCGGCGCGGACGCCATCGACAACCGTCTCGCCGACGAGGCGGTCCTGCTGGTCAGCGAGCTGGTCACGAACGTGGTGGTGCACGCGGGGACGACCGTCGAGCTGCTGTGCCGTCTGGAACCGGGAGCCGACGAGGCGGTGGAACCGGAAGCCGACGCGGAGACGGAACCGGGAACCGATACGGAACCGGGAACCGACAAGGCCGCGGAAGCGGACGCGCGGCCGGACGCGGAGGCGACCGGAGCGACCGCAGAAGAGGCCGCTGGGGAAAACCCCGGAGCGACCGCCGGAAAGTCCGCTGTGGACGCCTCCGGACCGATCTCCGGACCGACTTCCGAAGCGACCCCCGGCGTCCCCGCCGCAACCCCAGCCGCAGCCCCCACCGCAGCCCCCGCCGAGAACGCCCCCGGTCCGCGCACCGCGGTCGTCATCGAGGTGTCCGACCACCACCCGGCCCGCGCCGTACGGGCACGCCAGTCGGCCGCCGCGAACGAGAGCAGGGGCCACGGCCTGCAACTGGTCGGCGCGGTCGCCGAGTCCTGGGGCATCACGTACCGGCGTGACCTGAAGACCGTGTGGTTCCGGCTGCCGGCCGGCCCGCGGCCCCGCGCCTACGGCCCGCCGGCCCGGTTCTCCCACCACGACCTGGAGCTCCAGCGCGGCCTGCGGGCCGCCGAACTGCTCGCCCCCGCGCCCACCCGGCGCTCCCCGGCGCGGCGGACCGACGCCGACTGGATCAACCACGGCGCCCTGTCCTTCCTCGCCGAAGCCTCCGACCTGCTGTCCGGGCAGCTCGACGAGGAGCAGGTGGCACTGCTCGCCGCCCAGTTGGTCGTACCGCGCCTCGCCGACTGGTGCGCGGTCTGGCTGTACGGCGACGTCCGGGAGGGGCCCGGCGAGGCCCCGCGGCTCGCCCGCGTCTGGCATTCCAACGAGAGCCGGATCGACGCCCTGCGCATGGCCCTGGAGAAGGACCCGCCGGTGATGCCGGTGCCCGGCCCGCAGCGGGACGGCGCCGGGTCCGCGGTGCCCTGGCCCTGGCCGCAGGAGCCGAGCGGATACGGGCCCGGTGGCGCCGCGCTGGCCTGCCGGCTGGTGGCGGGCGGCCGTAACCACGGCACGCTGCTGATCGGGCGGGCCGGGCTGATGCGCTTCCCCGACGAGGTGGTGGGCCTCATAGAGGATCTGACCCGCCGGGTCGCCCGCGCCCTGGCCACGGCCCGCGCGTACCGCAACCAGGAACGGATCAGCCAGGTGCTCCAGCGCCGCCTGTTGCCCAGGGGGCGGCCCGCCGTCCCCGGTCTGGAGTCCTCCGTGGTGTACGAGCCGCGCGAGGGCGCCTGGGCCGGCGGCGACTTCTGGGACCTGTTCCACGCCGGGAACGGGCGCTGGTGCTTCGCCCTCGGCGACGTGTGCGGCAGCGGCCCGGAGGCCGCGGCGGTCACCGGCCTGGCCCGGCCCGTTCTGCGGCTGCTGGCCCGCGACGGGTTCGGCGTCGGCGAGGTGCTGGACCGGCTCAACAAGACCATGGCGCGCGAGGCCGCGGACTCGGTGGCGGCCGTCACGGCGGCGGTCGCGGCGGCGGGCAGCGGACTGGACCCCTCCCTCGAACTGCGCGCCGAGGGCGAGCAGACCCGTTTCCTCTCCCTCCTGTACGGCGAGATCGAGCCGCACGCCGACGGCACGGCGGGCGCCCGGTGCACCCTGGCCAGTGCCGGGCATCCGCTGCCGCTGGTCCTCGGCACGGACGGTGAGGTACGGACCGCCGCCGTGCCGCAGATGCTGGTCGGGGTGGTGGAGGACACGTCGTACGAGTCCGAGTCCTTCGAGCTGGCCCCCGGCGAGACGCTGCTGTGCGTCACGGACGGGGTGACGGAGCGGCGCTCGGGCCACCACCAGTTCGACGACGATGACGGCCTGGCCCACCACCTCGCCGCCTGCACCGGCCTGGGGGCCACCGCGGTCGCCGAGCACATCCGGCGGGCGGTGCACGCGTTCGCGGACTCACCGCCGGACGACGACCTGGCGCTGCTGGTGCTCCAGGCCACGGGGCGGCGATAACGGGCCGGGCCGACCGGGGCGGCCGAGGGCGACCGGACCCCTACCGGCCGCCCGCAGAGACTCCCCGCCGGATGCCGGACAATGGAGGACATGCCTTCCGCACTCCCCGACGGTGAGCCCATGCCCGAAGACGGGGCGCTGCCCGGTCCCGCCCTGACCGGCGCGGGCGCCCGGCCGCTCGGGTTCTACCTGCACGTGCCGTACTGCGCGACGCGCTGCGGCTACTGCGACTTCAACACGTACACGGCCACCGAGCTGCGCGGTTCGGGCGGCGCGCTCGCCTCGCGGGAGAACTACGCGGACACCGTCGCCGAGGAGATCCGGCTCGCCCGCAAGGTGCTCGGCGACGACCCCCGGCCGGTCGAGACGGTGTTCGTCGGCGGCGGCACGCCGACGCTGCTCCCGGCCGCCGACCTCGGGCGGATGCTCGCCGCGATCCGTGACGAGTTCGGGCTGGCGGACGGCGCGGAGATCACCACCGAGGCCAACCCGGAGTCCGTCGACCCGCGCTACCTCGCCGAACTGCGGGAGGCCGGCTTCAACCGGGTCTCGTTCGGTATGCAGAGCGCCCGGCAGCACGTCCTGAAGATCCTGGACCGTACGCACACACCGGGCCGCCCGGAAGCGTGCGTCGCCGAGGCGCGCGCGGCGGGCTTCGAGCACGTCAACCTCGACCTGATCTACGGGACGCCCGGTGAGTCCGACGACGACTGGCGGGCCACGCTGGACGCGGCGCTCGGCGCGGCGCCCGACCATGTCTCCGCGTACGCGCTGATCGTCGAGGAGGGCACCCAGCTGGCCCGCCGGATCCGGCGCGGCGAGGTGCCGATGACCGACGACGACGTGCACGCGGACCGCTACCTGATCACCGAGGAGGCGATGTCCGCGGCCGGCTTCCGGTGGTACGAGGTCTCCAACTGGGCCACCTCGGAGGCAGCCCGCTGCCGCCACAACGAGCTGTACTGGACGGGCGCGGACTGGTGGGGCGCGGGACCCGGCGCGCACAGCCACGTCGGCGGCGTCCGCTGGTGGAACGTGAAGCACCCCGGCGCGTACGCGCAGGCACTCGGCGAGGGCCGGTCCCCGGGCGCGGGCCGCGAACTCCTCTCCGACGAGGACCGCCGCGTCGAACGCATCCTCCTCGAACTCCGCCTCGCGGCCGGTTGTCCCCTGGACCTCCTCGCCCCGGCAGGCGCGAAGGCCGCCGCCCGCGCCCTGTCCGACGGCCTCCTGCAACCCGGCCCGTACAAAGAGGGCCGCGCCGTCCTGACCCTGCGGGGGCGGTTGCTGGCGGACGCGGTGGTGCGGGATCTGGTGGACTGATCACCCGGCTGGGTGAATCATGTGCTTCCCGTGCGGATCGCCCTACGCTGATCCCTAGCCTGCTGTCGTACTCATGGGCGACGGCGTGAAGCGGAGGACCACGGAGATGACAGCTGTGGATGACCGACCGATCACTCACCCCCTCGTCACGTTCTTCGACGAACTTGAGGTTCCCGAAGAATTCAAGGCGGAACTCCTGCGGGGGGAAATCGTGATGATGGCCGGCCCTGATCTGGTGCACAACCGGATCGTGTTGAGGGTGTTGCGGCAGATCCCGGATCAGAGCTGGGACTGTCTCCAGACGCAGGACATCGACCTCCTGCGCGAAACCAGTGAGCCGCAACCGGACCTCGTCGTGCTGGACCGCGATGCCGGACCTGAATCGGGGCGGCTGCTGCCCCCCGAGCTGGTCACGCTGCTCGTCGAAGTCGTCTCGAAGAACAGCGTCGACCGCGACTACCGCCTCAAGCGCAACATCTACGCGGCAGGCAACATCCCCGCCTACTTGATCATCGACCCCGTCATGGCCCAGTGCGTCCTCCTCACCGAACCGGTCGGCAGCGGCGAGGACGCCGACTACTCGGTGCAGCGCATCAGCAAGTTCGGGGATGCGGTGCCACTGGACATCCTCGGCATCGAGCTGGACACCGGCGAGTTCCAGACCCTCCCCGACGCCAGGCCCCACTCCCGCCCGTAACGAGGTCGGAGTCGCTCAGCTCTGCGCCGTAACGAAGTCGATCAATTCCTCCACCCGCCCCAGCAGTGCCGGCTCCAGATCCCTGTACGAGTGGACCGAGTCGAGGATCCGCTGCCACGCCGCGCCCGTGTTCTCCGGCCAGCCCAAGGCCCGGCACACGCCGGTCTTCCAGTCCTGGCCTCGGGGGACGGACGGCCAGGCGGGGATGCCGACCGAGGACGGTTTCACCGCTTCCCAGACGTCGATGTACGGGTGGCCGACGACCAGGACGTTCCCGTCCGTGACCGATGCGGCGATGCGGGATTCCTTGGAGCCGGGGACGAGGTGGTCGACGAGGACGCCGAGCCGGGCGTCCGGGCCGGGGGAGAAGGAGCGGACGATGGCCGGGAGGTCGTCGACACCCTCCAGGTACTCGACGACGACGCCCTCGATGCGCAGGTCGTCGCCCCAGACGCGTTCGACCAGTTCGGCGTCGTGGCGCCCCTCGACGTAGATCCGCCCGGCGCGGGCGACCCGTGCGCGGGCGCCGGGGACGGCCAGTGAGCCGGAGGCGGTACGGGCCGGGCCGCGTGTGGCGGGGCGGGCCGTGGGCCGTACGAGGGTGACGGCCTTGCCGTCCAGGAGGAAACCGCGCGGGGTCATCGGGAAGACCCGGTGTTTGCCGAAGCGGTCTTCGAGGGTGACGGTGGGGCCTTCGGCGGTCTTCTCGCAGCGGACGACCGCGCCGCAGAACCCGGTGAGGACCTCCTCGACGACGAGGTCCGGCTCCGCCTCGACCTCGGGGGCCGGCTGCTGCTTCTTCCACGGCGGGGTGAGGTCCGGGCCGTACTCTCTGCTGCGCATTGGACAGACGATAAGAAGGGATGGCCGGTCAGTGCCGCGACACGCCGAAGCGGCGGCTCAGTGCGTCGCGTTGGTCACGGACGAATCGGGCATCCACGACAGCGCCGTGCCCGGGTACGTACACCGCGTCCTCCCCGCCGAGGGCCAGCAGCCGGTCCAGCGCGGCGGGCCACTGGCCGGGGATCGCGTCGGGGCCGGCCTGCGGTTCGCCGGACTCCTCGACGAGGTCGCCGCAGAAGACGACCGCGGGCGAGCCGTGCGTGCCGGGGACCAGGACGACGAGGTCGTACGCGGTGTGGCCGGGGCCGATGTTGGCGAGCAGGACCTGCCGGTCGCCGAGGTCCAGGGTGCGTTCGCCGGAGACGAGGTGGTGCGGGCGGACGAGGAGGTCGGCGGCCTCCGCGGCGGCGTCCGGGTCCACGCCGTACGACACCGCGCCGCGCCGCAGTTCGTCCTGGGCGCGCGGCAGGTACTCGTCGAGTCCGGCGGCGCCGAAGACCTGGACGCCCGCGAAGGCCGCGGTGCCCAGGACGTGATCGAAGTGGGGGTGGGTCAGCGCGACGTGTGTCACTTCCCGGCCCGCGATACCGCGCAGTTGCCGGCGCAGCCCGGCGCCGTCGCGGATCGTGGCGCCGGTGTCGACGATCAGTACGCCGGACGAGCCCACGACGGCACCGGCCGTCTCGTCCCAGCCGGGCATCCGGCGGCGCCCGACGCCCGCGCCGAGCTGTTCCCACCCGGCCTCTTCCCAAGTCGTACGCATACCGAGACGCTAGCCGTATCGCGATAGCGTTGCCCGCCGGACCGGGGGTTCCGGATGCCGGCCGGGGCCCGCGGTACGTCTTTCGCGGGAGCCCGGAGTGCGACTCCGGTACCGCCGCCCTTGCCCTGCCCAGGTGACCCGGCCGTACACTTGGTCAGGGTCTGGCACTCGGACCTGATGAGTGCCAGGGAAGACGACCCGGAAGAACCCGGCCGCGCGCCGGTGACACGGCCGGACTGGAGGTGTGCGCGATGCTCAGTGAACGCAGGCTCGAAGTGCTGCGCGCCATCGTCCAGGACTATGTCGGAACCGAGGAGCCGGTCGGCTCCAAGGCGCTGACCCAGCGGCACCAGCTCGGTGTCTCACCCGCCACGGTCCGCAACGACATGGCCGCGCTGGAGGACGAGGGCTTCATCGCCCAGCCGCACACCAGCGCCGGACGCATCCCGACGGACAAGGGCTACCGCCTCTTCGTCGACAAGCTGGCCGGCGTCAAGCCGCTTTCCAGCCCCGAGCGGCGCGCCATCCAGAACTTCCTGGACGGCGCCGTCGACCTGGACGACGTGGTGGGCCGTACGGTACGGCTGCTGGCGCAGCTGACGCGGCAGGTCGCCGTCGTGCAGTACCCGTCGCTGACCCGGTCCACGGTGCGGCACGTGGAACTGCTGTCGCTGGCACCGGCCCGGCTGATGCTGGTCCTGATCACGGACACCGGCCGGGTCGAGCAGCGCATGGTGGACTGCCCGGCGCCGTTCGGCGAGACCTCCTTGGCGGACCTGCGGGCGCGGCTGAACAGCCGCGTGGTGGGGCGGCGGTTCACCGATGTGCCGCAGCTCGTGCAGGATCTCCCGGACTCCTTCGAGCAGGAGGACCGGGGCACGGTCTCGACAGTGCTGTCGGTGTTGCTGGAGACTCTGGTGGAGGAGACCGAAGAGCGGCTGATGATCGGCGGCACCGCCAATCTCACGCGCTTCGGGCACGATTTTCCCCTGACCATCCGGCCGGTGCTGGAGGCCCTGGAGGAGCAGGTGGTGCTCCTCAAACTGCTCGGGGAGGCCAAGGACTCCGGCATGACCGTACGCATCGGGCATGAGAATGCTCATGAGGGCCTGACTTCCACATCGGTCGTCGCGGTCGGCTACGGTTCGGGCGACGAGGCAGTCGCCAAACTCGGCGTGGTCGGACCGACCCGCATGGACTACCCCGGAACGATGGGAGCGGTACGCGCAGTGGCACGTTACGTCGGACAGATCCTCGCGGAGTCGTAAGTGGCCACGGACTATTACGCGGTCCTGGGCGTACGACGCGATGCCTCGCAGGACGAGATCAAGAAGGCTTTCCGGCGGCTGGCCCGCGAGCTGCACCCGGATGTGAACCCCGACCCGAAGACCCAGGAGCGGTTCAAGGAGATCAACGCCGCTTACGAGGTGCTGTCGGACCCGCAGAAGAAGCAGGTCTACGACCTCGGCGGGGACCCCCTCTCGCAGGCGGGTGGCGGCGGGGCCGGCGGCTTCGGCGCGGGCTTCGGCAACTTCTCCGACATCATGGACGCGTTCTTCGGCACGGCGTCGCAGCGCGGACCGCGGTCCCGCACGCGGCGCGGCCAGGACGCCATGATCCGGCTGGACGTCGAGCTGGACGAGGCGGCCTTCGGGACCACCAAGGACATCCAGGTCGACACCGCCGTGGTCTGTACGACCTGTTCGGGTGAGGGCGCGGCGCCGGGCACCTCGGCGCAGACCTGTGACATGTGCCGCGGCCGCGGCGAGGTCTCGCAGGTCACCCGGTCCTTCCTGGGCCAGGTCATGACCTCGCGGCCGTGCCCGCAGTGCCAGGGCTTCGGTACGGTCGTGCCGACCCCGTGCCCGGAGTGCGCCGGCGACGGCCGTATCCGGTCGCGCCGCACGCTGACGGTCAAGATCCCGGCCGGTGTGGACAACGGCACCCGTATCCAGCTCGCGGGCGAGGGCGAGGTCGGCCCCGGCGGCGGCCCGGCCGGTGACCTGTACGTGGAGATCCACGAACTGGCGCACCCGACGTTCCAGCGGCGCGGCGACGACCTGCACTGCACGGTCACGATCCCGATGACGGCGGCGGCGCTGGGCACGAAGTGCCCGCTGGAGACGCTGGACGGCGTGGAGGAGATCGACATCCGGCCCGGCACCCAGTCCGGCCAGTCGATCCCGCTGCACGGCCGCGGTGTCACGCATCTGCGCGGCAACGGGCGCGGCGACCTCATCGTGCACGTCGAGGTCATCACGCCCTCCAAGCTGGACGCGGAGCAGGAGGAGCTGCTGCGGCGGCTCGCCAAGCTGCGCGGTGAGGAGCGCCCGACGGGGCAGTTCCAGCCGGGGCAGCAGGGGCTGTTCTCGCGGCTCAAGGACGCGTTCAACGGGCGCTGATCCGTTGACCCGCTGAACCCGCCGGCCCGCCGACCTGTGTCGGTGCCGGATGGACGGCGGTCGGGCCACCCGGCCCGGCCGCCGTTCGCCGTCTCCGCCCGAAAGGGCCTTGGCCGCGGCCCGAAGGACACCGGCCCCTGCCCGAAAGGCCCCGGCCCCCGCCCGAAGTGCCCTGATCGCCGGACCTGTTTGATCTTGGTGCGTCCGGGCCCGGTTCGGGCCCCCGCGTGCGGCGTGACACGATGTGGTCATGCCCACAGCGCTGACCGATCTCTGCCGCTATCCGATCGCGCAGGCCCCCATGGCAGGCGGCGTCGCCCGCCCGGAGCTGGTCGCCGCCGTCAGCGGAGCCGGCGGGCTCGGATTCCTGGCCGCCGGGTACAAGACCGCGGACGGCATGTACCAGGAGATCAAGCAGCTGCGCGGGCTCACCGACCGCCCCTTCGGCGTCAACCTCTTCATGCCGCAGCCCTCGCTCGCCGACAACGCGGCCGTCGAGGTCTACCGCGAGCAGCTGGCGGGCGAGTCGGCCTGGTACGAGACCCCGCTGGACGACATCGATCCGTACGGCGGCGTCGACGACGGGTACGAGGCGAAGCTCGCGATCCTGCGCGAGGACCCGGTGCCGGTCGTCTCGTTCCACTTCGGGTGTCCGTCCCGGGCCGTCCTCGACGGGTTCGCCAAGGTCGGCACGTACACGATCGTGACCGCCACCACGGCCGCCGAGGCGCAGGCCGCGCAGTGGTCCGGCGCCGACGCGGTCTGTGTGCAGGGCGTCGAGGCGGGCGGCCACCAGGGCACCCACCGCGACGACCCGCAGGCCGACGGCACCGGCGCCGGGATCGGGCTGCTGTCGCTGATCGGGCAGGTCCGCGAGGCCGTGCAGATACCGATCATCGCGGCGGGCGGCCTGATGCGCGGCTCGCAGATCGCCGCGGTGCTGGCGGCCGGCGCGACGATGGCGCAGCTCGGTACGGCGTTCGTGGTCACTCCCGAGTCGGGCGCCGACCCGCTGCACAAGCAGGCGATGACCAACCCCCTGTTCACGCGTACGGAACTGACCCGGGCCTTCTCCGGGCGGCCGGCCCGCGGCCTGGTGAACCGTTTCCTGCGCGAGCACGGCCCGTACGCCCCGGCCGCCTACCCGGCCGTCCACCACCTCACCTCGGGCCTGCGCAAGGCCGCCGCCAGGACCGGCGACGCGCAGGGCATGGCGTTGTGGGCGGGCCAGGGGCACCGGATGGCACGGCAGCTCCCGGCCGGGCAGCTGGTCGAGGTGCTGATGGCCGAACTGGAGGCGGCACGCGCCGGATCGGCCCGGGAAGACCTGCACGAGTCCGGTCCGCCGGAGAGCTATCAGGCCGGTCCGGGGCTCCCGGGCGAGCCGGGAGGTGTGCTGTGACGGCACCGGTGTTCCTCGTCGAGAGCGTTCCGGGCGCGGGGGAGACCGTGCTGGACGGGCCCGAAGGGCGGCACGCGGTCTCCGTACGGCGGCTGCGCGCGGGCGAGCCCGTGGTGCTGACGGACGGCAACGGGACCGGCGCGGTGGGCGTGGTGCGGGCCGCCGAGGGCAAGGACCGCCTCGTCGTCGAGGTGACCGGTAAGCAGACCGAGCCGGAACCGGCGCCGCGCATCACCGTCGTCCAGGCGCTGCCCAAGGGCGACCGCGGCGAACTGGCCGTGGAGACCATGACGGAGACCGGCGTGGACGCCATCGTGCCGTGGTCCGCGTCGCGTTGCATCACCCAGTGGAAGGGCGAGCGGGCCGCGAAGTCCCTCGCCAAGTGGCGCAACACCGCGCGCGAGGCGGGCAAGCAGGCGCGCCGCCTGCGCTTCCCCGAGGTCACCGACGCGATGTCGACCAAGCAGGTCGCCGCGCTGCTTGCGGAGGCGGAGTTCGCCGCCGTACTGCACGAGGACCGGGACGCGGGGAGCGCCCCGCTGGCCTCCGCCGAACTGCCGTCGAGCGGACGGATCGTGCTCGTGGTCGGCCCCGAAGGCGGCGTGTCGCCGGAGGAGTTGGCGGCCTTCGAGGAGGCGGGCGCCAAGGCGTACCGGCTCGGGTGGAGTGTTCTGCGGACGTCGACGGCGGGTACGGCGGCCACGGCGCTGCTGCTGGGCCGCACCGGGCGCTGGAGCTGACGGCGCGGCGGAACGGGAACGACGGCGGGCCTCGGCGCGCGTGACGTCGCGTGCAGAGCGGGAACGACGGCGGGGCCGCGGCGTGCGTGACGCCGCGGCCCCGCCGCTTCATGCAGGCGCCGGTCAGACCAGCTCGGCCCGCAGGGTGATGTTCTTGACGCCGGCCAGCGCCTGGCTCACCGGGCAGTTCTTCTTCGCGTCCTCGGCCGCGGCCTGGAAGTCCTCCTCGGACAGGCCGGGCACGCTGGCCTTGACGGTCAGCACGATGCCGGTGATGCCCTCGCCCGGCTGGAAGGTCACATCGGCCTTGGTGTCCAGCGCCGCGACGGTGAAGCCCTTGCCCGCCAGGCCGTGCGAGAAGGCCATCGAGTAGCAGGACGAGTGGGCCGCCGCGATCAGCTCCTCGGGGCTGGTGACGCCGTTCGGCTGCTCGGCGCGGGCCGGCCAGTTCACGTCGAACGTGCCGACGTTGGAGGACGCGAGGGCGACGCTGCCCTTGCCCTCCAGGAGGTTGCCTTCCCAGTGGGTCTGCGCGGTACGGGTCGTTGCCATGGTGGATGACTCCTGGTCGTGGGGCGATGGAGGTCTGTACCGGATCAGCTTAGTGAAGCCGGCGCGGTGCGCCGCGAGCCCGGACAGCCGGAGCACCGCACTCCGCACGAGCCGGAACGCGGGCCCGTACGGGACCGGCGCACAGTGGCCGAGCCGGGGCTGTCGGTCCGCGTGCGGCGGTGGGAAGCTGCCGGACATGAGGGCCATCGGGCGCTTACGGGACGTACGGCACGGACGGGAGCGGTCCGCGCGGACCGGCCGGTGCCGGTTCGGCCGGACCCGGCGCGGCAGACTGCTCGCCGTGGTGGGCGCCGCGGGCGCCGCGATCGTCGGGGTCACCGCCTGCGAGCCGGCCGACGGGCTGAACACCTCGTCGATCGCCGTCACCACCGACCAGGCGGGGACCCGGGCGCTGGAGCGCATCGGCGTGAACGTGAGCTGGCTGAGCTGTACGGCGACACTCCAGGGCGACCAGCGGTCCACCGTGAATCCGACGGCCACGGCACGTCGGAAGAACGTCGCCACCGTCGACTGCCAGGGCGAGACCGCCCGGGGCAGCGACATCACCATCACCGGGCGCGTCACCTCCGGGGTCGACGGGCGCTGCGTACGGGGCAACCTGACCGCGCGCGTCGCCGGGCAGGTCGTCTTCCAGGTGGGCGTGCTCGGCGACTGCGACGCGGACCGGCCGACCGGCAGCCCGCGGCCGACCGTCACCCACACCGTCCAGCCGCCCAGCAGCGGCCATACGTCCGACGATCCGCCGGACACCCCGCCCGTGACGGTCACCGTCACGGCGTCCGCCTCCGACCCGGATCCCGACCCGGACCCGTCCCCCAGCGACACCTGCTCGGACGGCTCGCACGACCACGACGGTCAGGGCGGGCACGACGGTCAGGAAGGGAATGACGGCAGTCACGACGGCCAGGACGACGGTCAGGACGACCAGCAGAACGACGACCGGCAGAACGACGGCCACCAAGACCGGCAGCACACCTGGGCGGCCCGGCACTGACCCCGCTCGCCCCTCCCCGCACCGGCCGCCGCACCACCCCGCGCGGGCAGCCCGGTAACATCCGGTCCCGTAGACGTGATGGTGATGTGACACGGCGCGGTACGGGCGGCCGGTTCCGGAAGGACGGGGCCGCCGCGTGCCGGCCGGCGACCCGGGAGGAGCCCACCGGTGGCGGGAGAACCGCAGGCCGACTGCCTGTTCTGCAAGATTGTGGCCGGCGAGGTGCCCGCGACGATCGTGCGGGAGACCGAGACGACCCTCGCCTTCCGGGACATCAGCCCGCAGGCGCCGACGCACGTCCTGGTGATCCCCAAGGTGCACTACGCGAACGCCGGGGAGCTGGCCGCCGCCGAGCCGCGGATCGCCGGTGAGGTGCTGAGCGAGGCCGCCGCCGTGGCCGCCGACGAGAAGGTCGACACGACCGGGTACCGGGTCATCTTCAACACCGGTCCGGGCGCCGGCCAGACCGTCTTCCACGCCCATGCGCACGTGCTGGGCGGCCGCGACCTCCAGCGCCTGGTCTGACAGCCGCCTGACCCGACCGGAGCAGGAGCCACCCCACCGTGTCCGTACGCGAGTTCGTCGTCCTCGGCACCGCCAGCCAGGTGCCCACCCGGCACCGTAACCACAACGGTTACCTGCTGCGCTGGGACGGCGAGGGCATCATGTTCGACCCCGGCGAGGGCACGCAGCGGCAGATGCTGCGCGCCGGGGTCGCCGCGCACGACCTCGACCGGATCTGCGTCACGCACTTCCACGGCGACCACTCGCTGGGGCTCGCCGGCGTCATCCAGCGCATCAATCTCGACCGGGTGCCGCATCCGGTCACCGCGCACTACCCGGCGAGCGGGCAGCGCTTCTTCGACCGGCTGCGGTACGCCACCGCCTACCGCGAGACGGTGCGGCTGGCCGAGGAACCGGTGGCCGCCGACGGGGTGCTGGCCCGTACCCCGTCGTACGTCCTGGAGGCGCGCAAGCTCTCCCACCCGGTCGAGTCGTACGGTTACCGCCTCGTCGAGCCGGACGGCCGCCGGATACTGCCGGAAAAGCTCGCCGCGCACGGCATCGCGGGCCCGGACGTCGGCCGGCTCCAGCGCGAGGGCGGGCTGGACGGCGTCACCCTCGACGAGGTCAGCGAGGTGCGGCGGGGCCAGCGTTTCGCCTTCGTCATGGACACCCGGCTGTGCGACGGGGTGCACGCCCTCGCCGAGGGCGCGGACCTGCTCGTCATCGAGTCGACGTTCCTCGACGAGGACGTACGGCTGGCCGAGGACCACGGGCATCTGACGGCGGGCCAGGCGGCGCGCGTCGCGGCCGACGCGGGCGTGCGCCACCTGGTCCTCACCCACTTCTCCCAGCGTTACCCGGACCCCGCGGAGTTCGAGCGCCAGGCCCGGGCCGCGGGCTTCGCGGGCGAACTCACCATCGCCCGCGACCTGATGCGCGTCCCGGTGCCCAAGCGCACCTGACGGGCGCGCTGTCCGGCCGGCCCGTGCCGGGTCAGGGCAGGAAGTACATCGGGTTCGGCAGCTTGAAGGTCTTGTCGCCGTAACCGCCGTTCAGGTCGCTGTACTGGTCGCCGAAGTTGGCGACGATGTCGTAGCCCTGCGACTCGATGTGCTTGCGGGTGCCCGACTTGAACTCGACGGTCGAGCAGGTGGCGCCGCACGGCAGGTAGGCGGGCGGGTTCTTCTTGTCCTTGAGGTAGACGTGCGCGCGGTCGAGCGGGACGCCGTACCCCACGTTCTTGAGGTTGCGCACGCTCCACTCGCGCTGCGCCTCCTTGCGGCCGGTGACGAAGAAGACCTCGATCCCCTTGCCGTGTGCCCAGTTGACGAGGCGGTCCATGCCGTAGACCGCTTCCATGTCGGTGCTCGCCAGGTACTTGTCCTGGGCCGCCTCGGTGTGGTGGAAGCCGACCTGCAGCTCGTAGTTGTACGTCAGCAGGGTGGTGTCGTCCATGTCCAGGACGATGGCGGGCTTCTTGCCGTGGTGCGTCTTGCCGGCGGCCTTGGCCGCCTTGGCCGCCTTGTCGAGGTAGTGCCGGGCCGAGTCCGTGATGCCGCGCACCTGCTTGGCGTAGTTGCTGCGCGGCGAGGCGTGGTGCTGTCCGTCCGCGGTCACCGTGTCGCCGTAGTACGCCTTGATCCGGTCCTGCACCTGGGTGAGGTTGGGTATCTCCTTGTCCGTACGCGGTACGGAGTGCTCGGCGGTGGCCTGGCCGACGCCGAACGCCGCGGTGCCGGCGACGACCGCCGTGGCGGCCGCGGCGCCGAGGCGGACACGGCGGCGGGAGAGGACGGGGTGGCGCATGTGCTGCTCCTAGGTGAACGGTGGGGGCCACCTAGGTTTAACAGAGCGTTTATGTGCGCATCTACGCGCGAAGATTCAATGGTTGGTAAAGGCTGGGGCCGCGACGGCCGGTTCCGGTGCGCGCCGACGCTTCGGTCCGGACCGAAACGACCGGCTCCTAGGCTCCCCGTCATGAACACAGCACTTCCCGGTGCCGCGCCCGCCGGACCGGCCGCCACCCACCTGGAGATAGCGCCGAGCGTCCTGTACTTCGGGACGCCGGTACTCCTCGTATCGACGGAGAACGAGGACGGCTCGCCCAACCTCGCCCCCATCTCCTCCGCCTGGGCGCTCGCCCGAACGGTCGTACTCGGACTCGGCCGCGAAGGGCAGACCGCGCACAACCTCGGCAGCCGGCCCGGCCTGGTGCTCAGCCTGCCGGGCCCCGGGCTGTGGCCCGCGGTGGAACGCCTGGCGCCGCTGACCGGCCGGAACCCGGTACCGCCGGGCAAGCCCGCGGGCTGCCGCTACGAGCCGGACAAGTTCGGCGCGGCCGGGCTGACCGCCGCGCCGTCCCACCTGGTACGGCCGCCCCGCGTCGCCGAATGCCCGCTCCAGCTGGAGGCCCGCGCCGAGCGGGTGAGGCCGGACGTCTCCGGCGAATGCGTCATCGTCGAGACCGTCGTGCGCAAGGTGTACGCCGACTCCCGCATCGTCGTCCCCGGCACCGACCACATCGATCCGGCCGCCTGGAGCCCGCTCGTCTACAACTTCCGCCACTACTTCGGACTCGGGCCGGAACTGGGGCACTCGTACCGTACGCAGACGCCCCGGACCGGTCCCCGCACGCCGCTCGCGTCGTCCGCGGCCGCCCATTGACGCCCCTCGTCCCGCCTCCCTACGCTCCGTTTCCATGGACGGATCGCGTCTACATACGCAGACAGAGGCGCCCGCTGCGCCCGCCGCTCCCACCACCATCACCGCCCTGTGCCTCACCCCGGTCCTCGTGGCCGACCCGCCGCTGCTCAACATCCAGGGCGTTCACCAGCCCTACACGCCCCGCCTGATCGTCGAGGTCACCACGGCGGGCGGTGCGACCGGCCTCGGCGAGACCTACGGCGACACGAAGTACCTCGATCTCGCCCGTCCGCTGGCCGACGCACTGATCGGCCGCCCGGTCACGGACCTGAACGCGCTCCCGCGCCTCGCCGCCGAGGTGTGCGGCGACTCCCCGGTGGCCCCCGGGGACGAGGAGGTCACCGCGGGCGGCCTGCGCGGTGTGCAGACCGCCGACAAGCTGCGGCTCTCCGTCCTCTCCGGCTTCGAGGTCGCCTGCCTGGACGCCTGGGGGCGGCTCGCCGGCCTGCCCGTACACGCCCTGCTCGGCGGCCGGGTCCGTGACCGCGTCGACTACAGCGCGTACCTGTTCTACCGCTGGGCCGCGCACCCCGGCGGCCGCGGCGAGCCCGACGACTGGGGCGCGGCCCTCGGCCCGGACGGCATCGTCGCCCAGGCCCGCCGCTTCCGCGACACGTACGGCTTCCGTTCCTTCAAGCTGAAGGGCGGCGTCTTCGAGCCGGCCGAGGAGACCGCCGCGGTCCGGGCGCTGGCCGCCGCCTTCCCCGGACACCCGCTGCGCCTCGACCCGAACGGCGCGTGGAGCGTCCCGACCTCCCTGAAGGTCGCCCACGAGCTCCAGGACATCCTCGAATACCTGGAGGATCCCACCAGCACCACCGCCCACATGGCCGAGGTCGCCTCCCGTACGCGCCTCCCGCTCGCCACGAACATGTGCGTGACCACCTTCGCCGAGATCCGGGAGGCGTTCACCCGGGGCGCCGTCCAGGTCGTCCTCTCCGACCACCACTACTGGGGCGGCCTGCGCAGCACCCGCGAACTCGCCGCGATCTGCCGCGCCTTCGGCGTCGGCCTGTCCATGCACTCCAACACCCACCTGGGCATCAGCCTCGCCGCCATGACCCACGTCGCCGCGACCGTCCCCGGCCTGCGGTACGCCTGCGACACCCACTACCCCTGGCAGCCGGAGGACGTCCTGACCGAACGCCTCACCTTCGCGGACGGCGCGCTGCCGGTGTCCGACGCCCCGGGCCTCGGTGTCACGCTCGACCGGGACCGGCTGGCGGCCCTGCACGCCCGCTGGCTGGCCGACGACGGCACGTACCGCGACCGCGACGACGCGGCGGCGATGCGGGCCGCCGACCCGGGGTGGGTGACGCCCCGGGTGCCGCGGTGGTGAGCGGCGCCCCGCGGCCGCCGACGGACCGGCGCTTCCGGCGCCCGGGACGCGTACCGTATTGATCCCGTACGTGATCTTTGGAGGGAGCTGTACCGATGGCACAGGAAGTGCGTGGCGTCATCGCGCCGGGGAAGGACGAGCCGGTGCGGCTGGAGACGATCCTGGTGCCGGATCCCGGGCCGGGTGAGGCCGTGGTGAAGGTGCAGGCGTGCGGGGTGTGCCACACGGATCTGCATTACAAGCAAGGCGGGATCAACGACGATTTCCCGTTCCTGCTCGGGCACGAGGCGTCGGGCGTCGTGGAGGCCGTGGGGGCGGGCGTGACCGACGTCGAGCCCGGGGACTTCGTGATCCTGAACTGGCGTGCGGTGTGCGGCACGTGCCGGGCCTGCAAGCGCGGCCGGCCGCAGTACTGCTTCGACACCCACAACGCGCGGCAGAAGATGACGCTGAAGGACGGCACGGAGCTGACGCCCGCCCTCGGCATCGGCGCGTTCGCGGACAAGACGCTGGTCGCGGCGGGGCAGTGCACCAAGGTCGACCCCGAGGTGTCGCCGGCAGTGGCCGGGCTGCTGGGCTGCGGTGTGATGGCCGGCATCGGCGCGGCCGTCAACACCGGCGCCGTGGGCCGCGGTGACTCGGTCGCGGTGATCGGCTGCGGCGGGGTGGGGGACGCGGCGATCGTCGGTGCCCGCCTGGCCGGCGCGTCGCGGATCATCGCCGTGGACGTGGAGGACCGCAAGCTCGCCATGGCCAAGACGATGGGCGCCACCCACACCGTGAACTCGCGCGCCGCCGACCCCGTCGAGGTGATCCGCGAGCTGACCGGCGGCTTCGGCGCCGATGTGGTGATCGACGCGGTGGGGCGCCCGGAGACGTACCGGCAGGCGTTCTACGCCCGTGACCTGGCCGGCACGGTCGTCCTGGTCGGCGTGCCGACGCCGGAGATGAAGCTGGAGCTGCCGCTGCTGGACGTGTTCGGCCGCGGCGGCGCGCTGAAGTCGTCCTGGTACGGCGACTGCCTGCCGTCCCGCGACTTCCCGATGCTGATCGACCTGCACCAGCAGGGCCGGATCGACCTGGCGGGCTTCGTCACGGAGACGATCGGCATCGACGGCGTCGAGCAGGCATTCGAGCGGATGCATCAGGGCGACGTACTGCGCTCGGTGGTGACGCTCTGATGGCGGCCCGCGTCGACCACCTGGTCACCTCCGGCACCTTCGCACTCGACGGCGGCACCTGGGACGTCGACAACAACGTGTGGATCGTCGGCGACGACATCGAGGCCGTCGTCATCGACGCCGCCCACGACGCCGACGCGATCTTCGCGGCCCTCGACGGCCGTACGCTGCGCGCGATCATCTCCACCCACGCGCACAACGACCACATCGACGCCGCCCCGGCGCTCGCCGCCCGTACCGGCGCACCCGTCTACCTGCACCCGGACGACCTGCCGCTGTGGCGGCAGACCCACCCCGACCGGGCGCCGGAGGAAGCACTGGCGGACGGTCAGGTGCTCACCATCGGCGGCGTCGACCTGACCGTGCTGCACACGCCGGGGCACGCGCCGGGCGCGGTCTGCCTGTACGCGCCGGACCTGGGGGAGCACGGCACGGTCTTCACCGGCGACACGCTCTTCCAGGGCGGCCCCGGCGCCACCGGACGGTCGTTCTCCGACTTCCCGACCATCGTCGACTCGATCCGGGAACGGCTGCTGACGCTGCCCCCGCTGACCGAGGTCCGCACCGGGCACGGCGACGGCACGACGATCGGCGCCGAGGCCCCGCACCTGGCGGAGTGGGTGAAGCGGGGGCACTGAGCCGCCGTCTGCCGTCTGCCGTCTGCCGTCAGCCGTCGGGCCGGGTGGCCGCCCGCTCCAGGATGCGGGCGGCCACCGCCGGCGAGTCCACCAGCGGATGCAGCGCCAGCGCGCGCAGCGCCGCGTCCCGGTCCTTGAACTCCGCCGCCTCGACCGTCGCCAGTTCGACGGCCTTGAGCTGGAGCATCAGACCCAGCTGGTCCGCGCGCAGGGGCGCGCACGGCAGCGGCCGCGCGCCGTGCGCGCCCACCTCGCACACCGTCTCGATGATGGACTCCGGCGCGAGCTGCGGCACGGTCGTACCGTTCCGTACGTTGAGAATGAGGCGCGCCTGCCGGTCGCCCGCGATGGCGCGCATGACGGCCAGCGCCACCTGGTCGTAACCGCCGCCTTCCAGATCGCAGGTGTCGCGCTGCCAGCCGCCGGTCGCCTCCCGGCTGTGGGCCATGTACGTCTCTTCGCGCTCCAGACGGGCCCGTTCCCAGAGCGCGTACGCCTCTTCGGGAGAGACGCCGGACGCCGCCTCGAAAAAGCCGCCCTGCTGCCGGTTCAGGAATTCGCCCCGGGTTTCGGCAGTGTCCTTCACGGAGGCGAGCGTCTCGCGGCGGAAGTAGTAATAGTGCAGATACTCGTTGGGCAGCGAACCCAGCGCGCGCAGCCAGTCGGCGCCGAAAAGCCTGCCCTCCTCGAAGGAGGTGAGCGCATCGGGATCGGACAGCAGCCCCCTCAGCAGGTCCGTGCCGCCCTCGGCGGTCAACGAACGCAGCCAGCCGAGGTGGTTGAGGCCGACGTAGTCATACGTCACCCGGCCCGGATCGGCGCCCGCGGCCCGCGCCGCCCGCCGCACCAGCCCGACCGGCGAATCACAGATACCGATCACCCGCTCGCCCAGCACCTGCGACATCGCCTCGGTGACGATCCCGGCCGGATTGGTGAAGTTGACGACCCAGGCGTCCGGCGCGAGCGCCGCCACCCGCTCCGCGATGTGCAGCGCGACGGGCACCGTGCGCAGCCCGTACAGCACACCGCCCGCACCCACCGTCTCCTGCCCCAGCACACCCGCGTCCAGCGGAATCCGCTCGTCCGCGATCCGTCCCGCGGTACCGCCGACACGGATCGCGGAGAAGACGAAGTCGGTGCCGCGCAGCGCCTCGTCGAGAGAACCGGCGACCCGTACGCGTACCGGGGACGGCCGCCCCGGACCGTTCCGCCGCTCGGCCTGCCGGGCCAGCACGGAGGCGATCACGGCCACCCGCCGCGGATCGGTGTCGTACAGCGTCACCTCGGAGACGGCCTGCGCGAAATCGTCCAGGAGCGCGCGGTGCACCAGCGGTACCCGGAAACCCCCGCCGCCCAAAATCGTGAGCCTCATGGGCCGGAACGTACCGCAGCATCGGGCAGACTGGCGTCACGCGCACGGACGAGAGGGGCAGGCACGGTGAGCGCACACGATGTCCAGCGGACCACGGGCAACGGCCCGGCCGGCCACCACGTCCCGCCGGGCCCCGCGCCCGCGCTCGACCCGCTGGCCGCCGTACGGACCGGCGGCGATCCGGCCACCGACGTCTACCTCACCGGCACCGTCTTCCTGGACATCATCTTCACCGGCCTGGACTCCGCGCCGGTACGCGGCACGGAATCCTGGGCACGCGGCATGGGCTCCAGCCCCGGCGGCGTCGCCAACATGGCCACCGCGCTGGCCCGCCTGGGCCTGCGCACCTCGCTCGCCGCGGCCTTCGGCGACGACATGTACGGCGAGTACTGCTGGGAGGCGCTGGAGCGCGGCGAACACGTCGACCTCTCGATGTCCCGCACCGTCGCGGGCTGGCACTCACCGGTCACCGTCTCCATGGCGTACGAGGGCGAGCGCACGATGGTCTCGCACGGCCACGAGGCACCCAGCGGGCCCGCCCGCACCGCCTTCGACGGCAAACACGCCCCCGGCTGCCCGCCCCCGTCCCGCGCCTGCGTCGCCTCACTGGAGCCGGGCCGCCCCGAGGGCTGGCTCGGCTGCGCCGCCCACCGCGGCAGCCGCATCTTCGCCGACGTGGGCTGGGACGACACCGGCCGCTGGGACCCGGCCGACCTCGCCGAACTGGAGCACTGCGAAGCGTTCCTGCCCAACGCGGAGGAGGCGATGCGCTACACCCGCCTGGACTGCCCGCGCGCCGCCGCACGCAAGCTGGCCGACCGGGTGCCGGTCGCCGTGGTCACGCTGGGCGCCGAGGGCGCGTACGCCGTGGACGGGCGGACCGGCGAGACCGCCGAGGTGCCCGCCATCGCCGTGGAGGCCATGGACCCGACCGGCGCGGGCGACGTCTTCGTGGCGGGCTTCGTCACCGGCTCGCTGGCCGGCTGGTCACTGGCCGACCGGCTCGCCTTTGCGGGACTGACCGCCGCCCTCTCCGTACAGGAATTCGGCGGCTCACTGTCCGCGCCGGGCTGGGTGGAGATCGCCGCCTGGTGGCGGCGGGTCGTGACGGCGGAGGCGTACGGGCCGCAACCGGACGGTCCGGAAGCGGCAGGCGGCGCCGGACCGGCGGCCTGCGCCCGGGAAGCGGCCGCGCTGCGCCGCCGCTACGCCTTCCTGGACGCCCTGCTGCCCACCGCGGACCGCGCCTGGCCACTCGCCCGCGCCCTGCCCACCCTCGGCTTCCGCCGCCCCGCGTGAGAGCCACCCCCGCCCTTCCGCCGCCCCGCGCGACAGCCCGTTCACGAACATCCGGCCACGCGCGGAACACGTCACCGTGAGCACCCCGTCACCGGAGGAACACGGGAACAGGAGAACGCCGGAAAAGGCTTCGGGCTTGTCAGTGCACCGTCGTACCCTGGGTATCCCAAGGAGCCGAGCTGCCGGGCACCGCTCCCGCAGCGCAACGAATGGGGGATGAGCAGGCCAGAGAGCCGGCCCATGACTCAGACACCTACACGACCGCAGGCGCACGCCCAGTTCACCGTCCCCGCCAAGCACCCGATGGTGACGGTCCTGGGGTCCGGAGACGCCCTGCTGCGCGTCATCGAGAACGCCTTCCCGGCCACCGACATCCACGTACGGGGCAACGAGATCCGCGCCGTCGGCGACGCCGCCGAAGTCGCCCTCATCCAGCGCCTCTTCGACGAGATGATGCTGGTCCTGCGCACCGGACAGCCGATGACCGAGGACGCGGTGGAACGCTCCATCGCCATGCTGCGCACGGCCGGCAACGGCGACGGCGCGGCGAGCGAGACCCCCGCCGAGGTGCTCACCCAGAACATCCTGTCCAACCGCGGCCGCACCATCCGCCCCAAGACCCTGAACCAGAAGCGCTACGTCGACGCCATCGACCGGCACACGGTCGTCTTCGGCATCGGCCCCGCGGGCACGGGCAAGACCTACCTGGCCATGGCCAAGGCAGTACAGGCCCTGCAGTCCAAGCAGGTCAACCGCATCATCCTGACCCGCCCCGCGGTCGAGGCCGGCGAACGCCTGGGCTTCCTCCCCGGCACCCTCTACGAAAAGATCGACCCGTACCTGCGCCCGCTGTACGACGCGCTGCACGACATGCTCGACCCGGACTCGATCCCGCGGCTGATGGCGGCGGGGACGATCGAGGTGGCGCCGCTGGCTTATATGCGGGGTCGTACCTTGAATGATGCTTTCATCATTCTGGACGAGGCGCAGAACACCAGCCCCGAGCAGATGAAGATGTTCCTCACCCGCCTCGGCTTCGACTCGAAGATCGTCATCACCGGTGACGTCACACAGATCGACCTCCCCGGCGGTACGAAGAGCGGTCTGCGGCAGGTCCAGGAGATCCTGGAGGGGCTGGATGATGTGCACTTCTCACGCCTCACCAGCCAGGACGTCGTCCGGCACAAGCTCGTCGGCCGTATTGTCGACGCGTACGAGAAGTACGACAGCCGCAACGGCACGTGACCTGAGAAACGAGAAGCAGCACTACATGTCGATCGACGTCAACAACGAGTCCGGAACGGACATCGACGAGCAGGCGATCCTGGACGTCGCCCGTTACGCCGTGGCCCGGATGCGCATCCACCCGCTCTCCGAGCTGTCGGTCATCGTCGTGGACGCCGATGCCATGGAACAGCTCCACCTCCAGTGGATGGACCTGCCGGGGCCGACCGATGTCATGTCCTTCCCGATGGACGAGCTGCGTCCGCCGGCCAAGGACGACGAGGAGCCCCCGCAGGGGCTCCTCGGGGACATCGTGCTGTGCCCGGAGGTCGCCAAGAAGCAGGGCGAGGAGGCGCCGACCGGGCACAGCATGGACGAGGAGCTCCAGCTGCTGACCGTGCACGGCGTCCTCCACCTCCTCGGGTACGACCACGAGGAGCCCTCGGAGAAGGCCGAGATGTTCGGCCTGCAGGCGGCGATCATCGACGGCTGGCGTGCCGAGCGCGGGCTGACCGGGCCCTCCCCGGCCCCGACCGTCACCTGACGGCGGGAGATCCGGTGACCACTCAGCTGATCGCGGTCGCGGTCCTCCTCGTCGTCGTCGCGTGGCTCGCGGCCTGCGCCGAGGCGGGCCTCGCCCGGACGACCAGCTTCCGTGCCGAGGAAGCCGTACGGTCCGGGCGGCGCGGCAGCGCGAAGCTGGCCGCCGTCGCCGCCGACCCCGTGCGTTATCTGAACGTCGCGCTGCTGGTGCGTGTCGGCTGCGAGATGGCGGCCGGCGTGCTGGTGACGTACGCCTGCCTGCGCTCCTTCGAGCAGACGTGGCAGGCGCTGACCGTGGCCATCGCGGTGATGGTGCTGGTCTCGTACGTCGCGGTGGGCGTCTCGCCCCGTACCATCGGCCGCCAGCACCCGCTGAACACCGCCACCGCGGCGGCGTACGTGCTGCTGCCGCTGGCCCGGATCATGGGTCCGATCCCGCGGCTGCTGATCCTCCTGGGCAACGCGCTGACCCCCGGCAAGGGCTTCCGCCAGGGCCCTTTCGCCTCCGAGGCCGAGCTGCGTTCGCTGGTCGACCTCGCGGAGAAGGAGTCGCTGATCGAGGACGAGGAGCGCCGGATGGTGCACTCCGTCTTCCAGCTCGGCGACACCCTCGTACGGGAGGTGATGGTGCCGCGTACGGATCTGATCTCGGTCGAGCGTTTCAAGACGATCCGCCAGGCGCTGACTCTCGCGCTGCGTTCCGGTTTCTCCCGTATCCCGGTGACCGGCGAGAACGAGGACGACGTGGTCGGCATCGTGTACGTGAAGGATCTGGCCCGGAAGGTGCACATCAGCCGGGACGCGGAGACGGAGCTGGTCTCCACGGCGATGCGGCCCGCGGTCTTCGTGCCGGACACGAAGAACGCCGGTGACCTGCTGCGGGAGATGCAGCAGGACCGCAACCACGTCGCGGTCGTGATCGACGAGTACGGCGGCACGGCCGGCATCGTGACGATCGAGGACATCCTGGAGGAGATCGTCGGTGAGATCACCGACGAGTACGACCGGGAGCTGCCGCCCGTGGAGGAGCTGGGCGACGGACGGTACCGGGTGACCGCGCGGCTGGACATCGGCGACCTCGGTGAGCTGTACGGCTTCGCGGAACTGGACGACGAGGACGTGGAGACGGTCGGCGGGCTGCTCGCCAAGCATCTGGGCCGGGTGCCGATCGCGGGCGCCACGGCCGAGATCGACCTCAGCGAGAACGCCTCGGCGCTCTCGCCGAAGGCGCTGCGGCTGACCGCGGAGGCCCCGGCCGGCCGCCGCAACAAGATCGTCACGGTGCTGTGCGAGCCGGTCAGGGGCGACGACGGCGCAGCCGGTCAGGACTGACCGCGACGCACAGTCCGGCGAGCGCCGTGGTGGTCCCGGTGAGCACCACGGCGGGCCAGCCGCCGCCGGACCAGGCCACCGTCCCCGCCAGCGATCCGATGGCGATGCCGAGGAAGCGCAGGATGAAGTAGAGGGTGTTGAGGCGGCTGTGCAGGGCGGGGTCCAGCCCGAACAGTGACGTCTGGGACGCGGCCTGGCTGCCCCAGACCCCGACGTCCAGCACGATCACGCCCGCCAGCAGCCACCAGAGTGAGCCGCCGCCCGGCAGCAGGAGCAGCCAGCCCGCGATCACCAGGCCGATCAGTGCCGCGAGTGCGCCGCGCCGCCCGAGCCGGTCGGCCAGCCGTCCGGCGTACGGCGAGGCCAGCGCGCTCGCCGCGGCCACCAGCCCGAACAGTCCGATCTCGGTCGACCCGTACCCGTAATCGCCCTCCAGCAGGAACGTCAGCGTCGTCCAGAACGCGCCGAACGCGATACCCACCAGCGCCCCGGACACGGTGATCCGCCGGACCGGCGGATGCGCGGCGAACAGCCGCGGCAGCGAGGCGAGCGTGGTCCGGTACGGGGCGGCCGCGGCCGCCGGGACGCGCGGCAGGGCGCGGCGCAGGACGAGCACCGTCAGCAGGGTCAGCCCGCACGAGCAGCCGAACACCGCCCGCCAGCCGACCTGCTCCGCCAGCGCTCCCGAGTACGCGCGGGACGCCAGCACCCCGATCAGCAGGCCGGCCTGCACGGTGCCGACGACCCGGCCCCGGTTCGCGTCGCCGCCGCCCGCGGCCAGCGCCACCGCGAGCGGCGTGATGAGCTGCGGTACGGGCGAGAGCAGGCCGACCGCGAAGCCGGCCACCACCAGCCAGGTCACGCTGGGCGCGACGGCGCAGGCGGCGAGCGCGAGGGCGGACGCCGTACCGAGGCCGAGGATCAGCCGCCGCCGGTCGTGGCTGTCGCCCGCCGGGACGAGCAGCAGGATGCCCGCCGCGTACCCGAGCTGGGTGGCGGTGGGCACGGCGCCGAGGACGTCCGGGGCCACCCCGAGGGAGTCGGCGGCGGCGCCCAGCAGCGGCTGGTTCAGGTAGACGTTGGCGGCGGTGACGGCGCTGGTCGCGGCGAGCAGCAGCGCTGTCGGGCGGGTCAGGCCGGAGCGGGGCGGGCGGTCGGTGCGCGGGGGAGCGGAAGCTGGTTCGATCACATGAGCCGACGCTAGGCCGGGGCAGGCGTGGCAGGCTTGTGCGGGAGTGCCAAGTTCTGTCGAGAACGTGCCAGGGGTGAGAGGAGGCGGGGCGAGGGCCATGTACGGCAAGAGTGAGGACCGCGACGATTATCAGCGCGTACCCAGGCCGGTCGCGGCGATGGCCCGCGACCTCCCGGACGGCCACCACATCCCCGGCCACCGGCACCTCCGCGCCCAGCTGATCTACGGCACCACCGGCGCGATCACGGTCGCCACCGGGCACGGCGTGTGGGCGGTCCCCGCCACCCGCGGCGTTTGGGTGCCCGCCGGGCTCACCCACGCGATGACCTGCGCGGGCGCGGTCGCCATGCGCACCCTCTACATCGAGCCGCAGTCCGCCTGGCGGCTGCCCGACGCCCCCACCGTCGTCTCGGTCTCGCCGCTGCTGCGCGAGCTGATCGACGAGGCCACCCGGTTGCCGCTGGAGTACGACGTGGAGGGCCGCGACGGCACGGTGATGGCCCTCCTCCTGCACGAACTCGCGCCGCGCCCGGTACCGGCCCTGCACCTGCCCACCCCGGACGATCCCCGGCTCCGGGACCTGTGCGCGGAGATCCGGCGCAGCCCCGGCGACAACTGGACGACCCCGTACGCCGCGGCCCGCGCCCACCTGAGCCCGCGCAGCCTGCACCGCAGGTTCGGCGCCGCGACGGGGATGAGCCCGGCCCGCTGGGTGCAGCAGGCCAGGCTCGTGCACGCGGTCACCCTGCTGGCCAGGGGCACACCGGTCACCTCCGTCGCCACCGGCCTCGGCTATGCCACCCCCAGCGCCTTCACGGCCATGTTCCGGCGGGCGCTGGGCACCACCCCGTCGGCCTACTTCGAGGGCGCGTAGCCCGCGCGGGACCGGCGGGCGGCCCGGGACAGGCCGATGGCGGCCAGCACCGCGACGGCCGCGACGACGGCCGCGTCCGCGCCGAGCCCCAGCCTGATGCCGCCGAGCGTGGCCTCCGCGAAGTCCGTACCGCCCTCGCGCAGCGCCGCGATCCGGCCCGAGGCGAGCGCGCTCAGCAGCGGGATGCCGACCGTGATGCCGATCTGCTGGGAACTGGTCACCAGGCCGGTGGCCAGGCCCTGTTCGGTGTCCGGCACCCCGGAGGTCACGATCACGCCGTACGAGACGATCGCCCACAGGTGGCCGAAGCAGGCGGCCGTCATCGCGACCGTCGCGAACCAGACGCCGGACGACGCGGTGCCCACGCCCAGCAGCGCCGCGGTGCAGACGGCCTGCACCGCCAGCCCGGTCAGCAGGGCCCGGCGGGCACCGATCCGCCCGATCACCTTCGGCGCGACGACGCCGGAGAGCACCGCGAAGAGCCCCTGCACGCCGAAGACCAGGCCGGTGAGGAAGGCGGAGAGGTGCAGCACTTCCTGGAAGTAAAGCGTCAGCAGGAAGATCACCGCGCTCATCATCGCGAAGGTGACCAGGCCCGCCAGGTTGCCCCACGCCACCGTGGGGCGGCGCAGCATCGGCAGCGACACCAGCGGCTGGGCGGCCCGGGACTCCACGAACACGAACGCGACGAGCAGCACGACACCGAGGACCAGCGCGACCGGCACATCCGGGCGGCCGAAGCCCGCCTCGGCGGCGGTGGACAGCGCGTAGATCAGCGCGAGCAGACCACCGGTGACGGTCACCGCGCCGGGTACGTCGATACGCGGCCGCTCGGGGTGCCGCGATTCCGTCAGCAGCGCCGGCGCGACGGCCAGTACGGCGATCCCCGCCACGGCCAGCACACCCATTGTCGAACGCCAGCCCAGCGAGTCGGTCAGCACACCGCCGAGCACCATGCCGATGGTGAAGCCCATCGACATCAGCGTCCCACTGATCCCGAGCGCGCGTTCACGCTGCGGCCCCTCGGCGAAGGTGGTGGTCAGCAGCGACATGCCGGTGGGAACGATGACCGCGGCGCCCAGCCCTTGCAGCGCCCGCCCGGCCAGGAACACCGCCGGACTCCAGGCGAGAGCGGCCAGCAGGGAGGCCACCGCGAAAAGGGCCAGCCCGGTGAGGAAGAGCCGCCGCCGCCCGTACAAATCGGCAATCCGCCCGAACAGCAGCAGAAAACCACCGGACGGCAGAGCGAACGCGGTGACCGCCCACTGCAGGTCGGCCTGCCCCATCCCCAGATCCCGGCCGAGCACCGGCAGCGCCACATTCAGGATCGAGAAGTCCAGCGCGACGATGAACTGCGCGGCACAGAGCAGGAGAAGGATCAGCTTGGCGCGGGCGGACATCCGCTCGGGGGCGGGAGTGGGGGTTTCGGTGAGGGGCGCCGGGGCGGGAGCGGGGGAGTCGGCGAGGGAGGCCGGGGCCGGGGTTGGGGACGGGGGGAGTGTGTCGGTTGGCATAGGAGGAGCCTGCGGCCCAGGAATACGGCGTGGGGAGCGGGAACTTATCGTGGTGTCCGGACCACCAGGCAAGGTCCGGACGGCCGGGCCGCGAGTGGCGGCCGGTGAACACAGCCAACAGGGGGAACGGCGTGGGTGAGTCCGCACGGGCGGAATCCGTACCGATGGCAGGGGCGTCCGGCGGCGCCGGGACGCGGCGCCGACAGGAGTTGCGGGATTTCCTGATGAGCCGCCGGGCCCGGGTCAGCCCGGGGGACGCGGGGCTGCCCGACGGCGGGCGGCGTCGGACGCCGGGGCTGCGTCGTGAGGAGGTCGCGGTGCTCGCCGGGGTCGGGGCTTCGTGGTACCAGTGGCTGGAGCAGGGGCGGGACATCACCGTCTCGCCGCAGGTGCTGGACTCCGTGGCGCGGGTGCTGCGGCTGAGCGACACGGAGCGGCGGCATCTGTATGTGCTGGCGGGGCTCAATCCGCCGCTGCGGCAGGATCCGGACCCCGCGGTGCCCGACATGTGCGAGGGGCTGCAGCGGCTGATCGACGCGTGGATGCCGTTCCCGGCGCACATTCTGGATCCGTACTGGAACAACGTCGCCTACAACGAGGCGGCGCGGCTCGTCCTGAATCACGGCCATGAAGGCGTCGACATGAACTGCGTGATCGCGTTCTTCACCGACCCGGTCTACCGTGCCCGTGCGGCCAGTTGGGAGCGGAACGCGCCGGGAGTGGTGGCCCAGTACCGGGCGGCCTGGTCGAGCCGGCCCGGTGACGAGGGGTACGAGTCGGTCGTACGGGAACTGTCCGCTGTCAGCGAGGAGTTCGCGGCGCTGTGGGCACGAGGGGACGTGCAGGACGGCGGGCAGGTCCACAAGGAACTGGAGCACCCGCTCGTCGGCACGCTGCTCTTCGAGACCACGCAGCTGCGGGTGCCGGCCCGCCCGGATCTGACGATCGTGCTGCACAATCCGCGCCGGTCGGCGGAGATCGACACGGCGGCGAAGCTGGAGTGGCTGACGTCGCCGGAGGGCCGCCGGGGCGGGATGTACTCGGTGGCGGGGTGAGGGGGAGGGGGAGGCGGCGGGTCGGCCGTCGGCGTACGCCGTCCCGGGCTCGTCCGGCCGTACGCCCCCTCGTGCCCGCCCGGCCGCAGGACGCATATGCTCGCCCGTATGAGCGAAGCCGCACCGCTGGACCCGGAAGACCGCAAGATCATCACGCTGGCCCGTTCCGCGCGCGCCCGCAACGGGGTGCCGGAGGGTGCCGCCGTACGCGACGAGACCGGGCGTACGTATGTCGCCGGGACCGTCGCCCTGGAGTCGTTGCAGCTCAGCGCGTTGCGTACGGCGGTTGCCATGGCCGTCGCGAGTGGCGCGCAGTCGCTGGAGGCGGCGGCCGTGGTGACCGAGGCGGAGGCGGCCTCGGACGAGGACCGGGCGGCCGTACGGGACCTCGGCGGCGCCGGGACGCCGGTGCTGGTCGCCGGTCCGGACGGCACGCTGCGGGCCACGGTCCAGGCGGGCTGACGGTCGTCTCACGGGTGGCGGGTGGTCACTGCGCCGCCTGTCCGGCCTCCTTCACGCGCGCCAGCAGCGCTTCCTTGTCCGGTTTGCCGCTCGCCGCGACCGGCACCTCCCGTATGACGGTGATGGTGGCGGGCACGCTCGCCGGGCCCAGTTCCGCGGCGACGTGGGCGCGGAGCGCCGCGAGGTCGGGCTGCCGTCCCGCCGTCGGTACGACGAACGCGTGGGCGGCTTCGCCGGTCTGCTCGTCCGGTGCGCCCACGACGTACGCCTGGTCGATGTCCGGGTGCGCGGCCAGGGTCTGTTCGATCGCGCCGGCGTAGTGCAGGACGGCGTTGACGATGATGACGTCGCGGGTGCGCCCGGTGAGCCGCAGGAAGCCGTGCGCGTCGAGGTGGCCGAGGTCGCGGGTGCGTACCCAGCCGTCGCGCAGGACGGCGCGGGTCTCTTCCCCGTTCCGGCGGTAACCGGCCAGCGCTCCGGCGGTACGGACCCAGATCTCACCGGCCCGGCCGTCGGGGAGCGGCCGTCCGTCGGCCGGGTCCCGCACGCTGATGTCCACCCCGTCCAGCGGCCGCCCCACCGAGCCGTACGCCGTGTCCGGCCGTCGGGCCAGGTCGTCGGGGGTGAGCAGGGTCAGCATGCCGGTCTCGGTCTGCCCGTAGCCCTGGTGTACGACCGGGCCGAGCCGTTCGGTGGCCTCGGCGAGCCGGTGGGGCGCCAGAGGAGATCCGGCCACGAGTAGAGCCCTCAGGCTGGTGAGGTCCGTGGTGTTGGCGGGTTCGGTGCGCAGGGTGTTGAGGATGTGGTGGAGCCGGGGGACGGTCAGCAGGCAGGCGGTGACGCGGTGCCGAGCGAGGACCTCGGGGAAGGACAGGGGCGGGTCCGGGATGACGGCGGTGCCGCCGCCCAGCAGGCACAGTCCCAGATGCTCGAAGATCACCGCGCTGGTGAGGGTGCCGAAGAGCAGGAAGCGCGCGTAGGCCGCGGCGAGGGCGGTGGTCCGCGCGGACCGGCGGGCGGGCTGCCACGACCAGCTCGCGGTGAGGCTGCGATAGGTGTGCGCGCACTCCTTGGGCTGTCCGGTGCTGCCGCTGGTCAGGGTGATCAGGGCGAGGTCGTCCGGGTGGCCGTGCGCCACGAGGTCGTCGGCCGTCGAAGGTTCCGGCGTGCTCAGCAGATCCTTCTCCAGCCTGAGCCGGGTGAGGTGGGCACCCGCCGCGAGGAGGCCGGGGGAGGCCGACGGTTCGTCGTGGACGAGGACGTCGATGCCGTCGGCCAGGACGCGTACGAGGTGGGCCGGCGGCAGGCCGGGACGCAGACCGGTCAGCCGGGCGCCCAGCAGGTGCACCGCGATATGCAGGGAAAACGCCTCCGGGGTGACGTCGGCGGCGACCGCGACGGACGACCCGGGGCGCACGCCCGCGGCCCGCAGCCCGCGTACGCAGCGGCCGGTCAGGGCCAGGACCTCACGGCGCGGGACGGCGCGCCCCCGGTGTTCAAAGGCCGGTATGTCCGGCTGCCGGCGGAACGCGTCGACGAGGGCCTGCGGAAAAGGGCTTTCGGCTGGCTGGTTCATTTCGTATCCGCTCCGGTGGGTGTGAACGGCTGAAATGCGTCACGGGGCCGGCGGGACAAGCGGGGCCGGGAGTACGGCAGGGTAATGTGACGGCCCGCCGGAGCGCGACAGAAGGGCGTTCCGGGTAAAAGTCCCGGACCTTGTGACACTGGCTTGTGCAGCGTACTCGCAAACCTGGGAATGCGTGTGACGCAGGTCACCTGATCGCGCCCTGGTGCCGTTCTTTAATACTCAAGTACTGTCGGTTTCCGCTCCATCTCCATCCCCCGCTGGTGACAGGAGAATTGCGTGATCCGTGAAGAAACGATGGACTATCTGGTGGTCGGGGCGGGCCCCGCGGGATTACAAGCCGGATATTTCCTGCAACAGGCCGGGCGCAGTTATCTCATCGTGGAGTCCGGCGCGGCTCCCGGTGCGTTCTTCACCCGTTTCCCCCGCCACCGCACCCTCATCTCGATCAACAAGGTGCACACCGGCTGGGACGACCCCGAGCTGAACATGCGGACCGACTGGAACTCGCTGCTCTCGGACGAGAACACTCCGCTGTTCACCGCCCGCACCCCGCGGTATTTCCCGGACGCCGACGAGATGGTCGGCTATCTCGCCGACTTCGCCGCCACCCACCGCCTCCGTGTCCGCCACGGCACCCGCGTCACCGGGATCTCGCGACCGTACGGCGGCCCCGACGGGCCCGGTGACTTCCTCGCCCGCGCCGAGGACGGCACCGGCTATCGCGCGCGCCGGATCATCATGGCGACCGGCGTGACCCGCCCGTACATCCCCGCCATCGAGGGCGTGGAGACGGCCGAGCGCTACGACGAGGTCTCCGTCGACCCGGCCGGCTTCACCGGGCAGCGGGTGCTGATCATCGGCCGCGGCAACTCCGCGTTCGAGACCGCCGACAACCTCATCGAGACCGCCGCCGTCATCCACGTGGCCGGCCCCGGCTCGCTGAAGCTCGCCTGGCAGACCCATTTCGTCGGACATCTGCGGGCCGTCAACAACAACTTCCTCGATACGTATCAGCTGAAATTGCAGAACGCGGTGCTGGACGGGCACATCCAGCGTATCCGGCAGCGGCCGGACGGCTCGTACCTGGTGTCGGTGTCCTTTTCCCGGGTGGCGGAGGTAGTCAAGGACATCGTTTACGACCGGGTCATTCTGGCCACCGGTTTCCGCTTCGATGCATCGATATTCGCGCCGGAGTGCCGGCCCGAGCTCACCATCAACGACCGCTTTCCGGCCCAGACCGACGCCTGGGAATCCCCGAACGTCCCCGGCCTCCACTTCGCCGGCACCGTCACCCAGGTACGCGATTTCAAGAAATCCACCAGTGGTTTCATCCACGGCTTCCGGTACGGCGTACGCGCCCTGCACCGCATCCTCGAAGCCCGGCACCACGGCCGCCCCTGGCCCGCCGAACCGCTGCCCGCCACCGCCGAGGCGGTCACCGACGCCGTGGTCGCCCGCGTCAACCGCAGCTCGGCGCTCTTCCAGGTGTTCGGCTTCCTCGGCGACGCGGTGCTCGCCGACCGGGACGGCACGGTCCGTTACTGCGAGGAGATTCCAGTCGACCACCTGCACACCGCCGTCGCGGACGGCGGTTTCGGCGAGGTCGGGCAGTACTTCACCGTCACCCTCGAATACGGCGAGGGCCACGACAAGGTCAACCCGTTCGACATCTCCGCGGGCCGCGTCTCCCAGCAGGACACCACCGGCCTGGACGGCCGCTATCTGCACCCGGTGGTCCGTGTCTTCGACGGCGACGCGCCCGGCAAGGCCCTCGCCGAACACCACCTCACCGAGAACCTCGAAAACGAGTGGGACAGCGAGGAGGTCCACCGCACGCCCCTGCGGAACTTCCTGCACCCCCGGCTCGCCGGCCCGGCCCCGGCGGCCCGGCCGTGATTCCCACCCTCGCCGACCTGCGCGAGCGGGCGCGGGAACGGCTGGACCCACGGGTGTACGACTTCTTCGACGGGGGCGCCGGCGGGGAGACGGCGCTCCACGAGAACGAGACGGCGTTCCGCAGGCTCGCCCTGCTGCCGCGCGTGCTGCGCGGGGCGGCCACCCGCGACCTGTCCGTGACGCTGTGCGGCGACCGCCTCTCCCTGCCCGTCCTGGTCTCGCCCACCGCCTTCCACCGCCTCGCGCACCCCGAGGGCGAGACCGCCACCGCCCGCGCGACGGCAGCCGCGGGCACGGTCCTGGTCACCGGCATGGCGGCGACCGTGCCGGTGGCCGAGGTCGTCGCGGCCGCCCGCGCCGTACGGGCCCAGGCGTCCGTCTGGTTCCAGCTCTACCTGCAACCCGAACCGGAGGTCACGCTCGCCCTCGTCCGCAGGGCGGAGCGGGCCGGGTGCACGGCGCTGGTCGTCACGGTCGACTCACCCGTCTTCGGCCGCCGCGAGCGCGACGCCCGGCACGGCTTCGACGACCTGCCCGACGGCCTGGCCGCCGAGAACATGCGCGGCCTGCCCGGCGCACCCGACGACCGCCCCCGTGACATCGCCATGTCCCCGGGTCTCTCCTGGGACGATCTGCGCAGGCTGCGGGCACAGACCCGGCTGCCCGTCCTGCTCAAGGGCGTCCTGCACCCCGAGGACGCGCGGATCGCCGTCGCCGAGGGCGTGGACGGCCTGCTGGTCTCCAACCACGGCGGCCGGCAGCTCGACGCGGCACCGGCCAGCGTCGAGGCGTTGCCCGCCGTCGCCGAGGCGGTCGCCGGCCGGGTACCGGTCCTGCTGGACGGCGGTGTCCGCCGGGGCTCCGACGCCGCGCTGGCCCTCGCGCTGGGCGCGTCGGCCGTCGGCGTCGGCCGCCCGGTGCTGTGGGGCCTGGCCGCGGACGGCGAGGACGGCGTCCGGCACGTACTGGAGCTGCTGCGCGCCGAGTTCGACCACGTACTGGCGCTGTGCGGCGGCGGCAGCCCGGCCGACCTCGGGCCGGACCTCGTGGTGACCCGGGGGAGCGTACGAGCCGGGGAGGCCCGATGAACCGTCCCCGGGCCACCGGCCCCCTCCGTACCGCCAAGCTCCTCACCGCCGCGGCCGCCGCCCTCTCCGTCCCGTACTGGCTGCCGCGCTCCGTCGTCGCCGCCCGCGTCGCGCTCTTCGCCCGGATCAACGGCGACGAGGGCATCGCCTTCCCGAACGCCGACGTCCCCGCCGAACGCTTCCAGGAGATCTACTCGCACCCGGCCGCCAACGGCCGCAGCCGGGGCGCCGCCCTCTCCGACCTCTTCTGGTACTGGCTCGCGCCCGGCCCCGAAGTGCACCAGGAGCACCTTGAGGACGGCCCGCGCTACGACGAGGTCGCCCGCACCACCCTCACCGTGCTCGCCGGGCCCAGCCGGGACCTGTCCGCGGCGGTGGCCCGCCGTACCGCCGCCGTCCTGGACGAACTGGTCACCGGCCGCGCCGCGTTCGTACGGCTGCGCGACCTGATGATGCCGGTCTGGGCGGAATTCTTCCACGGCCTCGTCTTCCGCGAACCGTGCCCGCCCCACGTCCGGCGCCTGATCGTCGGCAACGCCACGGACGTGGTCGACTCCCTGAAGTGCACCCGGCCCCGCCACCTGGCCCGCCGTGACCGCCTCACCCGTCACCTGCGGCAGCGCATCGCCGCCGGACACGTACCACCGAGCCACCTGCCGGGCTCCCTCACGCCCCGGGAGCAGGCGTACTACCTCCAGGGCACGTTCTTCAACACGGCCGTCGTCCAGATGTCCGAGGCCATGGCCCACCTGCTGCTCGTCCTGGCCCGGCACCCGGACACGCAGCGACGGCTGGCCGCGGCACCGGACGACGACCGGTACTTCGCCAACGTCCTCAACGAGACGCTGCGGCTCTACCCGCTCTTCGGCGTCGCCCACCGCATCAGCACCGGCGACATCCCGCTCGGCCCGGATACCGTCCTCCCCGCCGGCTCCGTGCTGTGCTTCAACTACCCCGAGTACCACGCCTCCGGCTATCCCGACCCGGGCGTCTTCGACCCCGCCCGCTGGGACCGCCTTGTCGCCAAGGACCAGCACCACATCCCGTTCGGTGTCGCCGCCAACCGGCCCTGCCCGGCCTGGCGGCTCGCCCCGCTGGCCATGCACGCCGCCACCCGCGAGGTGCTGCGCCGCTTCACCCTCCACTCCGACGTCGCCCACACCCGTTCCATCCCGCACCGCGCCCCCTGCCTGCTGGTCCGGCGCGACCGTCCGCTGCCGGCGCACCGGCTGCTCGCCGCCCGCGCCTTCCTGCGGGTGCGTGACCGGTGGGAGGACGTGTGGCGCAGCTGCGTCCAGCTCGTCTTCGGTACGTGGATGGTGCTGGACGCCCGCCGCCTCCGTCCGGCCGAGCGCTATTTCGCCGCCCACGACACCGAGGGCGTCCCGCTGCCGGCCGGCACCGACGGGCCGGCGCGCTGCCCGTACCCGCACACCTGATCAGCGCACGTGACCCGCACGCACGCCGACCCGTACAACCGACCCCCACGCCGGCCCCGCGAGTCGAAGGGCTTCCCGCCATGTCCATCACGGAGTTAGGACCGGTCTTCTTCCTGGCCGTCGTCGTCATCCTGCTCGTCTGCCGGCTCGTCGGCCGTGCCCTGCGCGCGCTGGGCCAGCCGCCCGTGGTGGGCGAGATGGTCGCCGGCGTGGTGCTCGGGCCGTCCGTGCTGGGCCTGCTGGCGCCCGGCGTGGAGACGGCCCTCTTCCCGCCCGAGCTGCGGCCCGCGCTGTACGTCGCCGGGCAGATCGGCCTGGTCGTCTTCATGTTCCAGACCGGGTACGAGTTCCGGTCGGCCGGCATCCGGGCGGTGGCCAGGCCGGCCACGCTGATCTCGGGCGCCGGCATCTTCGTACCGCTCGCGCTGGGCGTGGGGCTGACCTACGCCGTGCACGGCCGGGTCGACGTCTTCCCTGCGGACGTCTCCGTCGCCGTCTCCGCCCTGTTCGTCGGCGTGACCCTCGCCATCACCGCGTTCCCCATGCTGGCCCGCATCATCACCGAGCGCGGCCTGACCGGCACCCGCTTCGGTTCCCTGTCCCTGGCGTCCGGAGCGGTGGACGACGCGCTGGCGTGGGTGCTGCTCGCCGGGGTGCTGAGCCTGACCGGCACCGGCAGCGGACCCCTGGTCATCGCCCTGGCCGGGAGCGTCGGGCTGGTGATCGTCCTGGTCCTGTTCGCCCGCTCCGGGGCCCGGTTCACGGACCTGGTGAACCGCCGCAGCCCCGACGAGCTGCTGCTGATCACCGTGGTCGTGCTGTTCCTCGCCGCCTGGTACACCGACCGCATCGGCCTGTACGCGGTCTTCGGCGCGTTCAGCCTCGGGGTGGTCTTCCCGCGCTCCGCGCCCGTGGACCGGACCATCGAGGCGATCGCGCCGGTCAGCCGGATCGTCTTCCTGCCCCTGTTCTTCACCTACTCCGGCCTGAACACCGACTTCGCGCTGCTGGCCTCGCCCGGCCTGCTGCTGTTCACCGCGGGCTGCGTCGCCCTGGCCGTCCTCGGCAAGCTGGGCGCCTGCTGGCTGGCGGCACGGCTGGCCGGCGAGGAGGCCGGGGTCGCGCTGCGCATCGGCACGCTGATGAACGCGCGGGGCCTGATGCAGCTCATCGCGATCAACATCGGCCTGGCGGCCGGCATCGTCACACCGTCGATGTTCGCGGTGCTGGTCGTGGTCGCGCTGGTGACGACGCTGATGGCCACCCCCATGCTGACCCTGTGGGACCGCCTCGACGCCCGCCGGACACCCGGCCGGGCGCGGGCGGAGCGGGTCGGCGCCGCGCCCTGATCCCGGCCGTACGGGGCCGGGCCGCCCGCCCCGTACGGCCACCGCCCGGACCTGGTGGTCCGCGCCCGCCCGCCGATCGGGGACAATGGGCGCCATGAGCGTTCGTACAGAGTCCTCCGCCCAGCACCGCGCCGGCTTCGCGTGCTTCGTCGGCCGCCCGAACGCGGGCAAGTCGACCCTCACGAACGCTCTGGTCGGCACCAAGGTGGCGATCACCTCCAACCGGCCGCAGACCACCCGGCACACCGTGCGCGGCATCGTGCACCGCCCGGACGCCCAGCTCGTCCTGGTCGACACCCCGGGCCTGCACAAGCCGCGCACCCTGCTCGGCGAGCGGCTCAACGACGTCGTACGGACCACCTGGGCCGAGGTCGACGTGATCGGCTTCTGCCTGCCCGCCGACCAGAAGCTGGGCCCCGGCGACCGCTTCATCGCGGGCGAGCTGGCCGGGATCAAGAAGACCCCGAAGATCGCCATCGTCACCAAGACCGACCTGGTGGACTCCAAGCAGCTCGCCGAGCAGCTGCTCGCGGTCGACCGGATGGGCCGGGAGCTGGGCATCGAGTGGGCGGAGATCATTCCGGTCTCCGCGGTCGGTGACAAGCAGGTGCAGCTCGTCGCCGACCTGCTCGTACCGATGCTCCCCGAGAGCCCCCCGCTCTACCCCGAGGGTGACCTCACCGACGAGCCCGAGCAGGTCATGGTCGCCGAGCTGATCCGCGAGGCCGCGCTCGAAGGCGTACGGGACGAGCTGCCGCACTCCATCGCGGTCGTGGTCGAGGAGATGCTGCCGCGCGAGGACCGCCCGGCGGACAAGCCGCTGCTGGACATCCACGCCAACGTCTACATCGAGCGGCCCAGCCAGAAGGGCATCATCATCGGCCCCAAGGGCAAGCGGCTCAAGGACGTCGGTGTGAAGTCCCGCAAGCACATCGAGGCGCTGCTCGGCACGCCGGTCTTCCTCGACCTGCACGTGAAGGTCGCCAAGGACTGGCAGCGCGACCCGAAGCAGCTCCGCAAGCTCGGCTTCTGAGGCCCGGCCCCCGGAAACCGCCGCCGCTCACTCCACCCCGCGGATCCGCCGCACCAGCAGCGCCCCCGCCAGCCCGATGGCCGCCGCGACCAGGTACAGCACCCGGTAGCCGCCCAGGTACGTCACGATGGGCGCGGCCAGCGCGGGGGCGGCCACCTGCGGCAGCGAGTTCGCGATGTTGATGACGCCGAGGTCCCGGCCCCGGTGGGCGGCGGCCGGCAGCACGTCCGTCATCAGGGCGAAGTCCACCGACGTGAAGACGCCGAAGCCGACGCCCAGCAGCGCGGCGGCGACCAGCGCGCCGGTCCAGGTCTGCCATCCGGCGAGCAGCGCGGTGGCCACCGCCATGATCACGCCCGCCCCCAGCACGAACGGTTTACGGCGGCCCGAACGGTCCGACCACACCCCGCCGACGACGACGGTGGCGAGCAGCAGCACCCCGTTGACGGCGGTCAGGACCAGCACGCCGTCCTCGGGGCGGGGCCGGTGCAGCGCGTCCCGCAGGTAGTAGAGCAGGTACAGCAGCGCGATCGCGTTGCCGAGGTTGACCAGGAAGCGGGTCAGCCAGGCCCACGCCAGGTCGGGATGGCGGCGCGGGCTGATCCAGAACCCGGCCAGGAAGGACCGCCACGCGAACGGCGGCCGGTCACCGGGCCCGATCCGCAGATCCCGGTAGCGCAGCACGTACGGCAGCGAGGCCAGCACCGTGAACGCGGCGCAGGCCAGGTAACCCGCCGCGATGCCGCCCGCGGCGGTCGCCAGGCCCGTACCGGCCACCACGCCCAGGAACTGCGCCGCGCCCAGCCAGCCGCCCACCGCGCCGCGCTGGAGGTGCGGGACGCGGTCCGGTACGGCCGCGGTGACCGCCGCGAACGCGGCGTTGAGTGCCAGCTGCACCAGGCACCACCCGGCCGCCATGGCACCGACGCTCCTGGCGGCGGCCAACAGGCACAGCGCGCCCGCGCCCCCGAGCACACCGGCCACGATCCACGGCGTACGGCGCCCGAACCGTGACACCGTACGGTCCGACAGCGCGCCGAAGACCGGATTGGCGACGAGCGACACCGCGGCGCCCAGGCCCGTCACCCACGCCAGCACCGTCTCCTTGGACGTGCCGGGCGGCGCCAGTCCGGCCGCCTGGAGAGCCAGCAGGATCTGGATCGGCCCGTACCAGCCGACCCAGACCGCCCCGTTGGCCAGCGCCAGCGCGGCGGTCCAGCCGCGGCCCACCCGCCCGGCCGGCTCGGCGAGGGCCCCGGGCGTGCCCGCGGCCCCCGCGCCGGTCACCGCCGGGCCCGCAGCGCGTCCCGCAGCCAGTGGTACGAGGCCTTCGGCGTCCGTGCCAGCGTCCCGTAATCGACATGCACCAGCCCGAAGCGCCGGGCGTACCCCTCGGCCCACTCGAAGTTGTCCAGCAGCGACCAGACGAAGTACCCGCGGACGTCGACCCCGGCGGTGATCGCGTCGTGCACGGCCCGGATGTGCGCGTCCAGGAAGGCGATCCGTTCCCGGTCCTCGACGCCCTCGTACGAGCAGCCGTTCTCGGTGATGACGACCGGTGGCAGGCGGTCGCCGTACCGGTCGCGGAAGCCGGTCAGCAGCTCGGTCAGCGCCGCGGGCACGACCGGCCAGCCGAAGTCCGTCCGCGGACAGCCCTCGATCTCGCGCGGTGCGAACGGCAGTCCCGGCGGCAGCTCGATCCCGGCGAAATGCACCGTCCCGGCGCCCTCCGCCGCAGGCGCCCCCACCTTCGTCGGCTGGTAGTAATTCACCCCGTACCAGTCCAGCGGCTCACCGATGATCCGCACATCCTCGTCCACCGGCCCGGCCCCGGACAGCAGCGCCGCCGTCAGCTCCTCTTCCGGATAGCGCCCCAGCAGCACCGGCTCCGCGAACAAACGATTCAGCAGCAGGTCGTACAGCCCGGCCGCCTCCTGATCGGCGGCCGACTCCGACGCCGCCCACGTCGGCCCGTGGGAATTGGCGATCCCGATATGGTCCGCGCCCCGCGCCCGCAGCGCCTGCACGGCCAGCCCGTGCCCCAGCAGCAGGTGATGCGCCACGGGCAGCGCCCCGAACCCCAGCTCCCGGCCCGGCGCGTGCTGCCCCAGCCCGTACCCCAGCAGCGTCACCTCGGCCGGCTCATTGAGCGTGATCCACCGGTCCACCCGGTCCCCGAGCCGCGCCGCCACGGCATCCGCGTACGCCGCGAACCGCTGCGCCGTGTCCCGCTCCAGCCACCCGCCCGCGGCCTCGACGGCCTCCGGCGTGTCCCAGTGGAACAGCGTCGGCACCGGCCGGACGCCCGCCGCGCACAGCGCGTCGACCAGCCGGTCGTAGAAATCCAGCCCGGCCGCGTTGACCCGCGGCCCTCCGTCCGGCATCACCCGCGGCCAGGCGACCGAGAACCGGTACGCGTCGACGCCCAGCTCCCGGATCAGCGCGACATCTTCCCGGTACCGGTGGTAATGCCCGGTCGCCACCCGCCCGTCCGACCCGTCCTTGACCCGCCCGCCCCGCTCCACGAAGGCGTCCCACACCGACCGCCCCCGCCCGTCCTCGTCGACCGCGCCCTCGATCTGGTACGCGGACGTCGACACCCCCCACTCGAACCCCGCGGGAAAACGGGGCAGAACACCCGACGAGAACCCCTCCGGCACACGAGAAACGTCCATGCGCCGGATCCTGGTTACCGCCGCGTCAAGGTGTCAAGAGACGTGAGCGAAACGGGAGTTGTGGCCAAGGAATGACCGGTCAGCTGCCCTCCTTCAGGACTCTGGTGATCAGCTTGCGCTGTTCGGTGGTGAGCCGGGGGTCCGAGGCGTAGACCGTGTTGCCGTCGATGGTGATCTGGTAGCTGAAACCGTCGGGGACGCCGACCGGGGGCGTGCCCCGGCCGGCGGCGGCTGCCTGCTCGGCCAGGGCGTGCCATTCCGCGGCATCGGGGAGGCCGGAGGTGTCGACCTCCGCGTGGCGCTCGATGCCGGCGAAGCCGCCGGTGCGTCGTACTTGAATCCGCATGACGGACTTCCTACCCAGTGGGGTGCGGGGAAACGGACAGAACGGGCCAGATGGTGGCGGATCAGTTGGTGGGGACGCCCACCTGGGACCACGCCTTCAGAAGGGCCTGGAGGACGTCGCCCTCACCGTACTTGGTGCGTGCGGTGGCGACGGTCAGGCGGGCGAAGTCGTCGAACTGGGCGTCCTTGTCGAGTTCGCCGCCGGTGAGCGTGTCGTACCAGATCTGGCCCGCCCGCTCCCACGCGTTGCCGCCGAGGTCCGTGGCGAGCAGGTAGAAGGCGTGGTTGGGGATGCCGGAGTTGATGTGCACGCCGCCGTTGTCGCGGGAGGTCTTGACGTAGTTGTCCATCGTCGCGGGCTGCGGGTCCTTGCCCAGGACGTCGTCGTCGTACGCGGTGCCCGGGGCCTTCATCGAGCGCAGCGCCTCGCCGGTGACGTTGGGGCCGAGCAGTCCGGCGCCGATCAGCCAGTCGGCCTGGGAGGCGTTCTGGCCGAGCGCGTACTGCTTGATCAGGACGCCGAAGACGTCCGACATGGACTCGTTGAGCGCGCCGGACTGGCCGAAGTAGTCCAGGTTGGCGGTGTGCTGGGTGACGCCGTGGGTCAGTTCGTGGCCGATGACGTCGACCGGGATGGTGAAGTCGAGGAACAGGTCGTTGTCGCCGTCGCCGAAGACCATGCGCTGGCCGTCCCAGAAGGCGTTGTCGTAGTTCTCGCCGTAGTGGACGGTGGCGTTCAGCGGCAGGCCGGAGTCGTCGATGGAGTGCCGGCCGTAGACCTTCAGGTACAGCTCGAAGGTGGCGCCGAGGCCCGCGTGCGCGCGGTTGACGGAGGCGTCCTTCGAGGGTTTGTCGGCCTCGGAGTGCACCTTCTTGCCCGGCAGCACTTCCTGGCGCTTCGCGTCGTAGATCGTGCGGTTCGGCTTGTCCGACGGGGTGCCGGTGGGCGCGCCGAGGCCGCGGACGGTGGTGATGCGGCGGCGGGTGCGCTGCAGGGCGTCATGCTCCAGGGTGCTCAGGGCGCGCTGGGAGCGGTCCGCGTCCTCCAGCTGGGACAGGTGGTCGAGGACGTGGGGCGGCACGATCGTGCAGAAGACCGGGTGGGCCGGAGCGGTTTCAGGGTTCATGCACGGCAATGTGGCACTGGGTCATCAGCGTGTCACTCCCTGCCGCCATGATTCCTGAAAACGTGTGGTTGATCGCGAGAAAGGGGTTACCCGAGCCCGGTCCCGCATACTGATACGGGGCCGCCGATTCCGCGGCACCTCGGCTAGGGTGCTGAGCATCATGCGTTACGGGCTGCTTCTCCTTAGCTGCCGCGGCGAGGGTCTGTTGTCGTAGGCCGACCCCCTCCCCGCGGGATTCGGTGTTGCGATTTTCGCCCCGTCGGCCTCTCCCCCCGCGGACAAACGAGGAGCCCCGCGCCACCATGACGAATCCGTCGATTCCCGCTGAGAACAACTCCGTCGGCCGCCCCACCCCCCTCACCAACGCGACCCGCACCCAGAAGCCCTCCGGCCTGCCGGTCCACCGGTACCGCGGCTACGACGCCGTCGACATCGCCGACCGCACCTGGCCCGACAACCGGATCACCCAGGCGCCCCGCTGGCTGTCCACGGACCTGCGCGACGGCAACCAGGCGCTGATCGACCCCATGTCGCCGGCCCGTAAGCGCGAGATGTTCGACCTGCTGGTCAAGATGGGCTACAAGGAGATCGAGGTCGGCTTCCCCTCGTCCGGCTCCACCGACTTCGACTTCGTACGGTCGATCATCGAAGAGGGCGCGATCCCCGAGGACGTGACGATCTCCGTCCTCACGCAGGCCCGCGAGGAGCTGATCGAGCGGACCGTGGAGTCGCTGCGCGGCGCCCACCGGGCCACCGTCCACCTGTACAACGCCACCGCGCCGGTCTTCCGCCGGGTGGTCTTCCGCGGCTCGCGCGAGCAGGTCAAGCAGATCGCGGTGGACGGTACGCGGCTGGTCGTGGAGTACGCGGAGAAGATCCTGGGCCCGGAGACGGTCTTCGGCTACCAGTACAGCCCGGAGATCTTCACCGACACCGAGCTGGACTTCGCGCTGGAGGTCTGTGAGGGCGTGATGGACGTCTGGCAGCCCGAGGAGGGCCGCGAGATCATCCTGAACCTGCCGGCCACCGTCGAGCGCTCCACGCCCTCCACGCACGCCGACCGCTTCGAGTGGATGTCGCGCAACCTGTCCCGGCGTGAGCACATCTGCCTGTCCGTGCACCCGCACAACGACCGCGGTACGGCGGTGGCCGCCGCCGAGCTGGCGATCATGGCCGGTGCGGACCGGATCGAGGGCTGCCTGTTCGGGCAGGGCGAGCGCACCGGCAACGTGGACCTGGTCACCCTGGGCATGAACCTGTTCAGCCAGGGCGTGGACCCGCAGATCGACTTCTCGCAGATCGACGAGATCCGCCGCACCGCCGAGTACTGCAACCAGATGGAGATCCACCCGCGCCACCCGTACGCGGGCGACCTGGTCTACACCGCCTTCTCCGGCTCCCACCAGGACGCCATCAAGAAGGGCTTCGAGGCCATGGAGGTCCAGGCCGCGGAGCAGGGCAAGAGCGTGGACGACCTGGAGTGGGCCGTTCCGTACCTGCCCATCGACCCCAAGGACGTCGGCCGCTCCTACGAGGCCGTGATCCGCGTCAACTCGCAGTCCGGCAAGGGCGGCATCGCGTACGTCCTGAAGAACGACCACAAGCTGGACCTGCCGCGCCGGATGCAGATCGAGTTCTCCAGGACCATCCAGGAGAAGACCGACGCCGAGGGCGGCGAGGTCACGCCGGACGCGATCTGGTCGGTCTTCCAGGACGAATACCTGCCGACCCCGGAGAACGCCTGGGGCCGGATCGCGCTGCGCAGCGCGCAGACCTCCACGACGACCGAGGGCACCGACGCGCTGACCGTCGAGGTGGTCGTGGACGGCGCCGACACGGTCCTGACCGGTACCGGCAACGGTCCGCTGGCGGCGTTCTTCGACGCGCTGCACGCCATCGACGTGGACGTACGGCTGCTGGACTACGTCGAGCACACGATGAGCGAGGGCGTCGGCGCCCAGGCCGCCGCATACATCGAGTGCGCGATCGGCGACAAGGTGCTGTGGGGCGTCGGCATCGACGCGAACATCGTGCGTGCCTCGATCAAGGCGGCCGTCTCCGCGGTCAACCGCGCGAGCCGCTGATCACCGGGCCGTTGTGCGGCCGGTGCCCCCGGCCCCCGGGCCGGACCGGCACCCGGGCCGCACACCGGCTGTGACCTGCGATGTACCGAGCGTCCCCCGGCTCTCTCCGCGAGCGCCGGGGGGCGCTTGGGTGTTCAACCGGTTTAAACGGCCGTCTTGTCCGGTCCGCACTACTGACGTCGCATCATGGATGTGGCTAACATCACGTCAACGCGGCAAAGATGCCGGAGCGTTACGGAGGGTCGACGTGATGCACAAGCTGGCTGTGATGGGTGTGCGGACGTCCTGGCGCACCGTCGCCGACGGCGAGTTCTTCTGCCCCGAGTGTGGCGGGGACCGCAACTACCTCCGGCGGACCGGTCGCCGCCGTCTCACCGTCCTCGGAGTGCCGCTGCTGCCGCGCGGCACCGCGGGCCCGGTCGTCGAGTGCTCCGCCTGCCGCGGCCACTTCGCCTTGGACGCCCTGGACCACCCCACCACCACCCGCTTCTCGGCGATGCTCAGGGACGCCGTACACACCGTCACGCTGGCCGTGCTGGCCGCCGGCGGCACGGCCTCGCCCGGGGTGCGCAGCACCGCGGTCGGCACGGTGCGCGCGGCGGGCTTCGCGGACTGTACGGAGGACCAGCTGCTGACGCTGCTCGCCGCGCTCGCCGCCGACACCGGCCGGCTGCCCGGCGCGCACGACGGCGCCCTGTCGCGGGCCGCCTCCGGGAGCGTCGGCCGCCCCGGCGGCGGCCTCGACCCGTGCGGTACGGCGCTGGCCATAGAGCTGCACGAGGCGCTGGAGCCGCTGGCCCCGCACCTGGCTCCGACGGGCCGGGAGTCGCTGCTCCTCCAGGGCGCCCGGATCGCCCTCGCCGACGGCCCGTACCTCCCGTCCGAGCGCGAGGTGCTGACCACCGTGGGCGCGGCCCTGCTGCTGTGCCCGGACGACACCGCCCGGCTGCTGGCGGCGGCCCGCACGCCGTCCTGACCGAGGCGGTACGGACCGGCGGGGGCCGGAGCTCCCGCCGGGTGCGCGAGAATGGACCGCATGAGTCTGTTCCGCGATGACGGCATTGTGCTGCGTACCCAGAAGCTGGGCGAGGCGGACCGGATCATCACGTTCCTCACGCGCGGTCACGGCCGGGTCCGGGCCGTGGCCCGGGGCGTACGCCGTACGAAGTCCAAGTTCGGCGCGCGGCTGGAACCGTTCTCCCACGTCGACGTGCAGTTCTACGCCCGCGGCAGCGAGCTGGTCGGGCGCGGCCTGCCGATGTGTACGCAGAGTGAGACGATCGCCGCCTACGGCAGCGGCATCGTCACGGACTACGCCCGCTACACCGCCGGCACGGCCATGCTGGAGACCGCCGAGCGGTTCACCGACCACGAGGGCGAGCCGGCCGTGCAGCAGTACCTCCTGCTGGTCGGCGGACTGCGCACGCTCGCGCGCGGCGAGCACGAGCCGCACCTGGTGCTGGACGCCTTCCTGCTGCGCTCGCTCGCGGTCAACGGCTACGCCCCCAGCTTCGACGGCTGCGCCAAGTGCGGCCTGCCCGGCCCGAACCGGTTCTTCTCCGTGGGCTCCGGCGGCGTGGTGTGCGGCGACTGCCGGGTGCCCGGCAGCGTCGTACCCTCCTCCGAGGCGATCGGGCTGCTGGCGGCGCTGCTGTCCGGCGACTGGGCGACGGCGGACGCGTGCGAACCCCGGCACGTCCGGGAGGGCAGCGGGCTGGTCGCGGCGTATCTGCACTGGCACCTGGAGCGCGGCCTGCGCTCACTGCGGTACGTGGAGAAGTAGATAGGCTCAGCAGTTCGGGGGCGAGCGCCCGCCCGCAGACGGCGGCGGCTCGGACCCGACCCCACCACGCACGACGGCATAGGAGATGTGGACCGGATGGCACGACGCGGATTCCTGGGGCGCGGCCGACGCGAATACGAGACGCCCGAGCCGCACCCGTCCGGTGCGCGTCCCCCGAAGATCCCCGGCGAACTCGTCCCGAACCACGTGGCGATCGTCATGGACGGCAACGGCCGCTGGGCCAAGGAGCGCGGGCTGCCCCGTACCGAGGGCCACAAGGTGGGCGAGGGCGTCGTGCTCGACGTGCTCCGGGGCTGCATCGAGATGGGCGTCAAGAACCTGTCGCTGTACGCCTTCTCCACGGAGAACTGGAAGCGCTCGCCCGACGAGGTCCGCTTCCTGATGAACTTCAACCGGGACGTCATCCGCCGCCGCCGGGACGAGATGGACGCGCTGGGCATCCGTATCCGCTGGGTCGGCCGGATGCCGAAGCTGTGGAAGTCCGTGGTGCAGGAGCTCCAGGTCGCCCAGGAGCAGACCAAGGACAACGACGCCATGACGCTGTACTTCTGCGTCAATTACGGCGGCCGGGCGGAGATCGCGGACGCGGCGGCGGCCATCGCCGCGGACGTGCGGGCCGGGAAGCTGGACCCGTCGAAGGTCTCCGAGAAGACCGTCGCCAAGTACATGTACTACCCGGACATGCCGGATGTGGACCTGTTCGTCCGGCCGTCCGGTGAGCAGCGCACGTCCAACTACCTGATCTGGCAGAGCGCCTACGCCGAGATGGTGTTCCAGGACATTCTCTGGCCGGATTTCGACCGGCGGAACCTGTGGGACGCCTGCCTCGAATACGCCAAGCGGGACCGGCGTTTCGGCGCCGCCCCGGAGGCGGAGTCCGTGCCGCAGCAGTAGAAGTCCGAGTACGAAAGCGGCCGGGCCCCTCGCTCAGGGGCCCGGCCGCTTTCGTGTCGCCGCTGTGGGCGCTCCGCGTCAGGCGGAGCCGGCGGCCGCCTTGGCCGCGCACTCACCGCACGTACCGAAGATCTCGATGGTGTGCCCGACGTCCTGGAAGCCGTGCTCGGCGGCGATCTGGTCCGCCCACTTCTCCACGGCCGGGCCCTCCACCTCGACGGCCTTGCCGCAGTTGCGGCACACCAGGTGATGGTGGTGGTCGTCGGTGCTGCACCGCCGGTAGACGGCTTCGCCGTCGTTGGTCCGCAGTACGTCGACCTCGCCCGCGTCGGCGAGGGACTGCAACGTCCGGTAGACCGTGGTCAGCCCGACCGAGTCCCCCCGGTGCTTGAGCATGTCGTGCAGTTCCTGCGCGCTGCGGAACTCGTCCACCTCGTCCAGTGCCGCTGCCACGGCGGCCCGCTGCCGCGTCGACCGGCCGCGCACCGGAGATCCAGCGCTCGCCACCGTTGCCTCCCTAGGTCTCGGGACGTCCCCCTGCACATCAGTCCGGCCATTGTGCCAGGTGATGACCGGAGCCCGGGTGCAACGCTTACGAGTGCGTACCTATCCCTTGGCCCCTTGCACGCTGACATCGTCGCCGGGGGAGCGGCTGCGGGGCACGTCCAGAGTGCACTGCCGGGCGGCCTCGGCCGCGGCCCGCGCGCGCTTTCTGGCCAGCGGCGCGGCCAGCGCCGCCATCAGCGCGAAGACCACGATGGCCAGCAGCACGATGCTCGCGCCGGGCGGCACGTCCACGTAGAAGGAGAAGACCGTACCGGAGAGGGTGACGACCACTCCGATGGCGACGGACAGCGCGAGGGTCATCGCGAAGCCGCGGGTGGCCTGCTGCGCGGCGGCCACCGGCACCACCAGCAGTGCGCTGACCAGCAGCAGGCCGACGGCGCGCATCGCGACCGTGACGGTCAGCGCGGCGGTGACGGCGAGCAGCAGGTTCAGCCACCGCACGGGCAGGCCCATGACCCGGGCGAACTCCTCGTCCTGGCAGACGGCGAACAGCTGCCGGCGCAGTCCGAGGGTGACGGCCATCACGAAGGCGGCCAGTACGCAGGTGACCGTGACGTCCTCGGCGGAGACGCTGGTGATCGAGCCGAAGAGGTAACTGGTGAGGTTGGCGGTGGAGCCGCCGGGCGCCAGGTTGATGATCAGCACGCCGCCGGCCATACCGCCGTAGAAGAGCATCGCCAGCGCGATGTCCCCGCGCGTACGGCCCTTGGAGCGCACCAGCTCCATGACGATCGCGCCGAGCGCGGCGACCAGCACGGCCATCCACACCGGCGAGGTGCGCAGCAGGAAGCCCAGCGCGACACCGGTCAGCGCGACATGGCCGATGCCGTCGCCCATGATCGCCTGGCGGCGCTGTACGAGGTAGATGCCGACGGCCGGCGCGGTGACGCCGACCAGGAGGGCGGCCAGCAGCGCGCGCTGCATGAAGGCGTAGTTCAGGAGATCCATGTCAGGTCAGTCCGTCTCAGGTCAGCAGCCCGGTCCGGACCGGCTCGGCGGCCGGGTCCGCGTGCGGGTGGACGTGGTCGTGGCCGGGGAGGGCATGCTGGCCGACCGCCTCGGGCGGCGGGCCGTCGTGCACCACACAGCCGTCGCGCAGCACCACCGCGCGGTCGATCAGCGGCTCCAGCGGGCCCAGCTCGTGCAGGACGAGCAGCACGGTGGCGCCCGCCGCGACCTGCCCCCGCAGCGTCTCGGCCAGCACCTCCTGGCTGGCCAGGTCGACGCCGGCCATCGGCTCGTCCATGATCAGCAGCTCGGGGGCGGCGACCAGGGCGCGGGCGATCAGCACCCGCTGGTGCTGGCCGCCGGAGAGCGCCTCGACGGAGTCCTTGGCGCGGTCCGCCATGCCCACCAGGTCCAGGGCCCGGTGGACGGCGTCCCGGTCGGCCTTGCCGGGCCACTTGAGCTTCGTGCGGGAGAGCCGGCCGGAGGAGACGATCTCGCGGACGGTGGCGGGCACGCCGCCCGCCGCGGTGGTGCGCTGTGGGACGTACCCGATGCGCGCCCAGTCCCGGAACCGGCGCTGCGGGGTGCCGAACAGCTCCAGCTCGCCGCTGGTCAGCGGCACCTGGCCGACCACCGCGCGGACCGCGGTGGACTTGCCGGAGCCGTTGGCGCCGAGCAGGGCCACCACCTCGCCGCGCCGTACGGTCAGGTCGACGCCGCGCAGGACGGGGCGTGCGCCGAGCGCCGCACCCGCCCCGCGCAGCGATATGACCGTGTCCTGGTCCTTCATGGCCGCGTCCTCCCGTCGTGCCGTACGTGACTGTCCCGCTGTGCCGTCCGCCCGGTCACTTGGCGCCGAGCGCCTTCTGCAGCGCCGCGAGGTTGGCCTCCATGACCTGGACGTAGTCCTTGCCCTGGGACTTTTCGGTGATCCCTTCGATGGGGTCGAGCACGTCGGTCCTGACGCCGAGGTCCTTGGCGAGGGTCTCGGCCATCGCGGGGCTGGTGAGCGTCTCGAAGAAGACCGTGTTGACGTGGTGGTCCTTGGCCAGCTTCTGCAGTTCCTTCATGCGGCTGCCGCTGACGTCGCTCGACTCGGGGTCGATGCCGTTGATGGCTTCCTCGGTCAGGCCGTAGCGCTCGGCGAGGTAGCCGAAGGCGGCGTGGGTGGTGATGAAGGTGTCCGACTTCTTGTTCTTCAGCCCGTCCTCGAACTTCTTGTTCAGGTCGTTCAGCTTCTTGACCAGATCGTCGGTGTTACGGGCGTAGTCCGCCTTGTGTGCCGGGTCGGCGTCCGCGAGGGTCTTGCCCACTCCCTTGGCGACCTGGGCGAACTTCACCGGGTCGAGCCAGATGTGCGGGTCGTTGCCGTCGGCTTCGTGATCGTGGCCCTCGTGCTCGTCGTGCCCGGTGCCGTTGTCGCCGGTGGTGTGGTCGTGGCCGTCGACCTCGGAGCCGTGCTTCTTCAGGTCGGTCAGGGACGCCGCGTCGACGGTGTGCTGCACACCGGACTGCTGGACGGCCTTGTCGACGGCGGGCTGGACGCCCTTGAGGTAGACGATCGCGTCCGATTCGCCGAGGTCGGCGATCTGCCGGGGGCTGAGCTCCAGGTCGTGCGGCTCGGTGCCGGGCTTGGTCAGGTCGCTGACCTGGACGTGGTCCTTGCCGATCTCCTTGGCGAGGAACTCCATCGGGTAGAACGACGCCGTCACGTTCAGCCTGCCGTCACTCTTGCCCCCGCCGGAGTCGGTGCAGGCGGACAGCGCCAGCATGCCGAGGACGGAGGCTCCGGCTATGACGGCGGTGGGTATGTGACGTCGTACGTTCATGACACTCATTTTCAACAAAAGTGGAAACGATTGTCAACAAGGGGTCTCGCGGCGGGCGGCCGGGGAACCGATTTGATCCGGGGGGCAGGGCCGCCGGTAACCTGAGTTATTCGCCCGCGCGTATCCCGACCGCCGCCCCTCGTCGAGGCGCAGGGCGCCGCCTTGTCCACCCGTTCGTCGTCGCAATGAAGAGAGCACCGTGGCCGCCGACAAGATCGACACCATCGTCAGCCTGAGCAAGCGCCGTGGCTTTGTATACCCGTGCAGTGAGATCTACGGTGGCCAGCGCGCCGCCTGGGACTACGGTCCGCTCGGCGTCGAGCTCAAGGAGAACATCAAGCGCCAGTGGTGGCGCTCCATGGTCACCTCGCGCGACGACGTGGTCGGTCTCGACTCGTCGGTGATCCTGGCCCCCGAGGTGTGGTCCGCCTCCGGCCACGTCGCGACGTTCACCGACCCGCTCACCGAGTGCACCTCCTGCCACAAGCGGTTCCGCGCGGACCACCTGGAAGAGGCGTACGAGGCCAAGCACAACCGGCTGCCCGAGAACGGCCTGGCCGACGTCAACTGCCCGAACTGCGGCAACAAGGGCCAGTTCACCGAGCCCAAGCAGTTCTCCGGCCTGCTCTCCACCCACCTCGGCCCGACCCAGGACAGCGGCTCCGTCGCCTACCTGCGCCCCGAGACCGCGCAGGGCATCTTCACCAACTTCGCCCAGGTCCAGCAGACCTCCCGCAAGAAGCCGCCGTTCGGCATCGCGCAGATGGGCAAGTCCTTCCGCAACGAGATCACGCCCGGCAACTTCATCTTCCGCACCCGCGAGTTCGAGCAGATGGAGATGGAGTTCTTCGTCAAGCCGGGCGAGGACGAGCAGTGGCAGGAGTACTGGATGGAGCAGCGGTACAACTGGTACCGCGACCTCGGCCTGCGCGAGGAGAACATCCGCTGGTACGAGCACCCCGCCGAGAAGCTCTCGCACTACTCCAAGCGCACCGCCGACATCGAGTACCGCTTCCAGTTCGGCGGCTCGGAGTGGGGCGAGCTGGAGGGCGTCGCCAACCGCACGGACTACGACCTGTCCTCGCACGCCAAGGCGTCCGGCCAGGACCTGTCGTACTTCGACCAGGAGGCCGGCGAGCGCTACACCCCGTACGTCATCGAGCCGGCGGCCGGTGTCGGCCGCGCAATGCTCGCCTTCATGCTCGACGCGTACAACGAGGACGAGGCGCCGAACGCCAAGGGCAAGATGGAGAAGCGCACGGTGCTGCGCCTCGACCCGCGCCTGTCGCCGGTCAAGGTCGCCGTGCTGCCGCTGTCCCGCAACCCGCAGCTCTCGCCGAAGGCCAAGGGCCTGGCCACGGACCTGCGCAAGAACTGGAACATCGACTTCGACGACGCGGGCGCCATCGGCCGCCGCTACCGCCGCCAGGACGAGATCGGTACGCCGTTCTGCGTCACCGTCGACTTCGACACCCTGGACGACAACGCGGTCACCGTGCGCGAGCGCGACACGATGAAGCAGGAGCGGGTGTCGCTGGACCAGATCCAGTCGTACCTGGGCGGGCGCCTGCTGGGCTGCTGACGTCAGACGGTTTTTGGCGCATCGGCCGGGCTGGGGAATCCCAGCCCGGCCGATGCGTGTGCGCCTGGACCGGGAAGATCAAGCCCGGCCGGCGATTGAGGCCGTCTTTCACCGGCCCGCCCGCGCCGCGAGCAGCGCACAGAGCACCGCCAGCGGCAGCTCCGCGCCGGCCGCCATGGCCACGGCGCCCACCAGCTCGCTGCCCGGCCCGGCCGTCGCCACGTCGACGCACGCGTCGGCGGCGAGCAGGAGCGCGGCGGCCGCGGCAGCGGCCCGGTGGCCCGGCCGGCCCGCCATCAGCCGGACGCCGGCGGTCATCAGACAGGCCGCCTCCACCGCGTCCAGCGCCACCCACGCCGCCGCCTCCGCGGGCGGCAGAGTCCCCGCGAGGTAGCCCATCCAGGGCAGCAGGGCCAGCCCGGCGCCGGCCAGGACGCGGCCCGCCCAGGTGCGGCGGCTTGCTGTCAGGGTGAACGGGCGGGCTTCGTAAGGGGAGTTGGCGGCGATGAGCGCCATGAGTGTGCCTCTTCCGGGCCGGGCCGGCCCGGGTCTCGGGCTCGTGATCCACTCTTCCGGCGAGGGCGGCCGCGGTCAGTAACGCCCGTTTCCGACCTGGGGTGGCACTGGTTGCACCCCAGGAGCGGAAAGTGGCTTCATCGCCGCTCGCCGGACCCCCGCATACCGTTGGATCATGAACATTCCGCCGCGGCTGCGCCGTACGCTCGCAAGGCTGCGACGTGACCTTCTCTTCATGGGCGCCGGGGTGCTGTTGCACGGCATACCGCCCCTGTTGTGCTTCTGGGCGTGCCTGCACATCGCCGACATCCTCGGGCCGGGGACCACCTGGGGAACCCTGGGGCTGCCGATCCCGGTGACGCTGCTCGTCATCTCCGCCTACGGCCTGACCGAGGCCCAGCGGTGGCGCTTCCGGACACTGTGCGGCGTGGACCTGCCAAGGTTGCGTTTTCATGAGGGCAAGCGGCAGTGGGCCTACAACTGCCTGATCGGGCCGCTCTTCGGGGTGCTCGAATTGCTTCTGCTCGCGGCTCTCGCGGCGGCCCTGACGGCGGCGACCAGCTTGCTGTGGGTCGGGACGATCGGGTGGCAGTGGCGGATTGACCACCCGGGGGTCTGGACCTGGGCCGGGTACGCCACGGCCGTTGGCCTGCTGGTCCTGGCCGCCGTCCCCGCCCTGGCCGGCGGCCTCGTACGGCTGGAGAACATCGTCGGCCGCGCCGTCCTCTACGTCAGCCGCTCCGAGGAACTGGAACGGCGGGTCGAGGACCTGACCGAGAGCCGGGCCGGTGCGGTCGACGCCGCCGACGCCGAACGCCGCCGTATCGAACGGGACCTGCACGACGGCGCGCAGCAGCGGCTGGTCGCGCTCGCGCTGAACCTGGGCCTGGCCAAGGCCACGCTCAAGGACCTGCCGCCCGAGGCGCGGCAGGTCATCGAGGAGGCGCACCGCGAGGCGAAGGAGTCCATCGAGGAGCTGAACAGCCTGGTGCGCGGACTGCACCCGGCGGTCCTGGACGAACTCGGCCTGGACGCCGCCTTGTCGGGGCTGGCGGCCCGGGCGCCGCTGCCGGTGCGGCTGTGGACGGACCTGCCCGTACGCGCCGCGCCCGCCGTCGAGGCGGTCGCCTACTTCGTCGTCTCCGAGGCCCTCAACAACGTGGCCAAGCACGCGGAGGCGACCCGGGCCGAGGTGACCGTGACCCGCCTCGGGGAGATACTGCGGGTGGTCGTCTCCGACGACGGGGTGGGCGGTGCCGATCCGGCCCGGGGGAGTGGTCTGAAGGGACTCGCCCAGCGCGTGCGCTCCGTGGACGGGGCGTTCCGGATGAGCAGCCCCGTCGGGGGCCCGACCACCATGACCGTGGAGTTGCCGTGCACGACCTGACACCCGCCGTACGCCGCGCCGTGATCGCCGAGGACTCCGTCCTGCTGCGGGTCGGCCTGGTGAAGGTGCTGGAGACGGCCGGTTTCGAGGTGGCCGCCGAGGTCGGTGACGGGCAGGCGCTGCTGGCGGCGGTGGCGGAGCACCGCCCCGACCTCGCCGTGGTGGACGTACGGATGCCGCCCGGCTTCACGGACGAGGGGGTGCGCGCGGCGCTGGAGATCCGGGAACGGTGGCCGGACACCGCCGTACTGATGCTGTCGCAGTACGTGGAGGAACGGTACGCCGCCGACCTCCTCGCCACGAACACCAGCGGCATCGGCTATCTGCTCAAGCAGCGGGTCGCGGACGTCGAGGAGTTCATCGAGGCGCTGTGCCGGGTCGCCGACGGCGGGACCGCGCTGGACCCGCAAGTGGTGGCGCAATTGCTCGTACGGCGCCGCAGCGACCCGCTGGAACGGCTGACCGAACGCGAACGCGAGGTCCTGGCGCTGATGGCCGAGGGCCGGTCGAACGCGGGCATCGCGGGAGCGCTCGTGGTGAGCGAGTCCGCGGTGGCGAAACACATCAACAACATCCTCGCCAAGCTGGACCTGCCGAGGGCGGACGCGGATCATCGGCGGGTACTGGCGGTGTTGCGGTTCTTGGGGGTGTGACGGGGGCTCAGGGGCGGATGAACTCGGTGGTGTCCAGGTGGCAGTCGAAGGGCTTGGGAATGTGCAGCTTGTCGCCGAACGGCACAGTGCGGCGCTTGGTATAGCCGGCTTCGGAGGGTTCCCAGAACACGATCGCGTGTTGCTCCTGCATGTCCAACAGCAGATACACCGGCACACCGGCGCATCCGTACACAGGCAGTTTGTCCTCCCAGTCCGCGCTGCGTGTCGATGTGGAGGTCAGCTCGCCGACGAGTGAGAGCGCTTCGCCGTCGAGAAAGGTGGCATCAGTGTCGAACGCGCTCGCAGCGGCTGCGTAGAGGTCCGGCCCGTAGCATCGCTCCTGCCCAGGTAAAGCGACCAGATTGGGGGCGCTTGCGATGAGGTGCCCGTCAGGAGCGTGCGGCCTCAGCTGCGCCTCGACCGACAGCATGATGGGCGTGTAGTAGAGCCTCGACCACGGCGACATGACGATATTTCCCCCGATGATTTCCGCCCGGTAGCCATCGGGCACGTCCATGCTCAGGACGGTGCGGCACAGCTCCTGGAAGGCTGCCGAGCCGTGGGGAACGTCTATGATCTTCGGTCGTTCGAGCATCACTGTCATGATGCGCCCTTCCCGCGAAGTGATCCAGTCAACACTCAGCGTAGTGGGCGCCGCTGACAATCGCCGCCGTTACGTCAACCCCGCAACCCCCGCAACACCAACTCCACCACCGCCCCCAGCGCCTCCTCGATCCCGGGCTGTGACCACTCCGCCGCGTAGCAGGGATCGTGGAAGCGGCCGGTCGCGTCGAAGACCGCGCGGGCCAGGGTCGCGGAGTCGCCCGGAGCGAACGCTTCCTGGCCGATGCCGTCGAGGATGATGGCCGCCAGCTGGCCGGTCAGGTCGGCGACGTGCTGTTCCACGACGCCGCCGCTCTCGCCGACCAGCGTCATGTAGGTCGCGAACAGTTCGGGGTCGTCGCCCGCCTTGTGCCGCTTCGCGGTGAACAGCGTGTGCACCCAGCGGCGCAGCCGCTCCGGCGCCGGGCCGTCCTCGGTGACGACGGCGCGCAGTTGGCCGCTCGTCCGGTCCAGCCAGCGCTGCGTGACCGCTTCGCGCAGCGCCGTCTTCGTACGGAAGTGCCGGTAGACGCTGCCGTGGCTGACGCCCAGCGCGCGCGCCACGTCGACGACGGTGGCCTTGGCCGGGCCGTAACGGCGCAGCACGTCCTCGGTCGCTTCGAGGATGCGTTCGGGGGTCAGGGTCTCGGCTGGTGGCATGGCGGGCGTACGGGCCTTTCGGTCGGGGGCGCCGTGCGGGGCGTCCTGGTGCGGACACGGAGGCGTCCTTCCACGGACCGTACCCGTACGGCCCCCGACCGTGCCCCGAAGGTCAGCGCTCGCTGTCCAGGAAGGCCATCTGCTGCGTCGGGTAGCGGTCACCGGCCGCGGCGTCCGCCGGGACGGCGCGCTCGATGGCCGCGAGGTCGCCGGCGTCCAGCGTGACGTCGAGCGCGCCCAGCGCCTCCGCCAGCCGGTCCCGGCGGCGGGCGCCGACCAGCGGCACGATGTCCTCACCCTGGGCGAGCACCCAGGCGATGGCGATCTGGGCGACGGTCGCGCCCTTCTGTTCGGCGATCGTGCGCAGCGCGTCGGTGAGGTCGAGGTTGCGGTGCAGGTTCTCGCCCTGGAAGCGGGGGCTGGCCGCGCGGAAGTCGTCCGCGGCCAGCTTGCGGTCGCGTGTGAAGTGGCCGCCGAGCAGGCCGCGCGAGAGCACGCCGTACGCGGTGATGCCGATGCCCAGTTCACGCGCGGTGGGCAGGATCTTGTCCTCGATGCCGCGGGTGATGAGCGCGTACTCGATCTGGAGGTCGGAGATCGGGGCGACGGCGGCGGCCCGGCGCAGGGTGTCCGCGCCGGCTTCGGACAGTCCGATGTGCCGTACATGACCGGCCTCGACCAGTTCGGCGATGGCGCCGACCGTCTCCTCGATCGGCACGTCGGGGTCGACGCGGGCGATCCGGTAGATGTCGATGTGGTCGGTGCCCAGGCGCTGGAGCGAGTACGCGGCGAAGCTCTTCACCGCGGCGGGCCGGCCGTCGAACCCGATGAAGTCGCCTTCGACGGTGCGCTGGGCGCCGAACTTCACGCTGGTCAGCGCCTGCTCGCGGCGGGCGGCGGGCGCGGTGCGCAGCGCCTCGTTGATCAGCAGTTCGTTGTGGCCCATGCCGTAGAAGTCGCCGGTGTCCAGCAGGGTGACGCCGGCTTCGAGGGCCGCGTGGAGGGTGGCGACGGATTCGGCGCGGTCGCCGGGGTCGCCGTACAGGGCGGACATGCCCATGCAGCCGAGGCCGAGGGCCGAGGTCTGCGGGCCTGTGGTGCCGAGGGTGCGGGTCTGCACGGGGGTGCTCCTCAGAAGCGGAGGGGGTGGGTGGGGGCCGCCACGCGTCGCGGTGGACGCGGCATGCGTGGCGGCACCCCTCAACCATGGCATGAGCGATGACAGATTTCAATATCTGTCATTCGAGCACCCCGGTCGGCCCTGCCCGGACCCGACCCTGCCTCTGCCCGGTCCCGGCCCCTGCCCTGCCCCCTCGCGCTCTACCGCACCACCTGCGGCAGCCGGAAGGTGAGCCCCACGTTGAGCCCCACCGTCGCCAGCTGTGCGAGGAGCGCGACGATCAGGGCGTTCTGTACGCCCAGCGACGGCAGCAGCGTGAGGAAGAGCGTGCCGAGCGTCGCGACGCCCAGCGCCAGACCGGCCTGCTGGGTGGTGACCATCGCGCCGCTGCCCACTCCGGCCTGCGCCGCCGGCAGCTCGCTGAGGACGATCCGCAGCAGGATCGGCAGCACCAGGCCCTGGCCCACGCCGAGTACCGCCATGGCCGCCGCCAGCGCGGGCGCGGACACGTCGGGCCACTGCGTACGGAAGACGAGCGCCAGCGCGAGCAGCCCGGCGCCCTGGATCAGCGACCCGGCCAGCACCACCCGCCGCCCGAAGCGGGCCACCAGCCGCGGTCCGGCCAGCGACGCGAAGAAGAACGTCACGCACAGCGGGGCGAGCGCGAGCCCGGCGGCCAGCGGCCCGTACCGCAGGCCGTCCTGGAGGGCGACGGCCACGACGAACATGAAGCCGCCGAAGCCCAGCGAGAACGGCAGGATCACGGACAGGCCGCTGCTTACGGAGCGCAGGCGCAGCAGGGACGGCGGTACGAGCGGGGTGCGCCCGGCCCGTTCGGCACGCCGCTCCACGATGACGAACGCCGCGGCGGCGAACGGGAAGACGACCGGCAGCAGCCAGGACCAGACCGGCCAGCCCGCCGCGCGGCCCTCGGTCAGCGGCAGCAGCAGGCTGACCAGCGCGACGGCCAGCAGGGCGGTGCCGGGTACGTCGACCCGGCTGGGGTGCGGCGAGCGGGTCTCCGGCACGGTGCGCAGCGCGAGCAGCAGTGCCACCGCGGCGATCGGCACGTTGACCAGGAACACCGCGCGCCAGCCGGTCCCGGCGAGGTCGGCGGCGACCAGCAGTCCGCCGAGCACCTGTCCGACGGCGCTGGCGACCCCGGCCGTACCGCCGTACAGGCTGAGGGCCTTGGCCCGGTGTGCTCCGCTCGTCGTGGCCTGGATGGTGGCCAGTACCTGCGGCAGCAGCAGGGCCGCCGCCGCGCCCTGGGCGACGCGCGCCACGACCAGCGTCCAGGCGTCCGGCGCCAGGCCGCAGGCGAGCGAGGTGAGTCCGAAGGCGGCCAGTCCCCACAGGTACAGCCGGCGCCGGCCGACCATGTCGCCGAGCCGGCCGCCGACGACGAGCAGGACCGCGTAGGCGACGCCGTACCCCGCGACGACCATCTCCAGCAGGGCCGGGCCCGCGCGCAGGTCGCGGTCGATGGTCGGCAGCGCGACGTTGACGATAAAGAAGTCGATCATCGGCAGGGCGGCGCCGAGGAGCACGGTGACCAGGCCGAGCGTGGTCAGCGCGGGGTGGGTGGGACGGGTGGGGCGGGGGGTGGCCGCGGACCCGGGGGTCCGCGAGGGGAGGGTTCGTACGTCGCGTACGTCGGTATCGCTCACGAGGACGACGATCGTCCGTCGCGCAGAGGGGTACCAGAGTCTCCTTATCCTGGTACCGGATCTACCTGGCAACCGGCTGACCGCTCCGGCATCCTGGGATCATGACCGCCATGATGCCGGAGACCGTGAAGCCGGGGACGGTGCAGCCGGAAACGCCGGAAACGCCGAAGCCGGGGACAGTGAAGCAGCCGCCGCCCACGGACGGTGCCCTGCGCCGCGGTGAGCTGGCCGCCTTCCTGCGCAGCCGCCGCGAGCGGATCACCCCGGAGCAGGTCGGTCTGCCGCGCGGCGCGCGCCGCCGTACGCCGGGTCTGCGCCGAGAGGAGGTCGCCCACCTCTCCGCGGTCGGTGTCACCTGGTACACGTGGCTGGAGCAGGCGAGGGACATCCAGGTCTCGTCGCAGGTGCTGGACTCCGTGGCCCGCGCGCTGCTGATGGACCGGGCCGAGCGCGGCCACCTCTTCGCTCTGGCCGGTGCGACCGATCCGGTGCGCGGCACGGAGTGCACGGGCGTACCGGTGCCGATGCGGCAGATGCTCGACCAGCTGGCGCCGTTCCCCGCCGTCGTACAGAACAGCCGGTTCGACATCCTCGCGTACAACAGCACCTACGGGCGGCTGCTGTGCGACCTGGACGCGCTGCCGGACGAGGACCGCAACTGCCTGTGGCTGGCGTTCACCAACGAGGAGTGGCGGGCGAGCCTGGTGGAGCTGCCCAAGACGCTGCGCGTGATGGCCGCCAAGTTCCGCGCCTCCATGGCGGGGCATGTCGCCGAGCCCGCCTGGAAGGCGATGGTGGCGCGGCTGGAGGCGGCCTCGCCGGAGTTCCGGGAGATCTGGGCGCGCCAGGAGGTCGTACGGCCGGTGAGCCAGTCCAAGCTCTTCCGCCAGCGGGCCGTCGGCCTGCTGCGGCTGTCCTCCACCGGGCTGTGGACCGGCCCCAACCACGGTCCGAAGATGCTCACCTACGCGCCCGACGACGAGGAGTCGCGCGAGCGGCTGGAACAGCTTCAGGCTTTGATCCGCGCCGGGGGCTGACCGCCGGGTCCGTGTGGCGTGGCCTGCCCGTCCTGCGTATCCCGTACGGCCTCCAGCCGTTCCGCGGTGCGCCGTGCGGTGCCCTGCGCCCAGCGGCCGGTGGTCAGCGCGCCAAGCAGCAGGACGGCCGCGCCGCACCCGGCGATGATCCACCAGGCGGGGAGGCTCGCCTCGACGAACTGGCTGCCGGTGGCGGCGGCGCGGGTGCCGCCGGCCAGTACGGCGCCGATCACCGCGACCCCCAGCGAGCTGCCCACCTGTCGGCTGGTGGAGGCGATGGCGGCGGCCACGCCCGCCTGTGTACGGGGCATCCCGGAGACCGCGGTGTTGGTGATGGGCGCGTTGACCAGCCCGAAGCCGACGCCGAAGAGCACGTATCCGGTGAACAGCAGGGGCGTGCTCGCTTCCGCCTCGAAGCCCGCGAACAGCACCCCGCTGGCCGCCATCGCCAGCCCGGCCAGCAGCAGCGGCAGCCGCGGGCCCACCGAGCCGACGAGTCGCCCGGACAGTGGCGCGAAGAGCAGCGTCATGCCCGCCATCGGCAGCATGTAGAGCCCCGCGTCCAGGGCGGACAGGCCCCGCACGTCCTGGAGGTAGAGCGTGTTGACGAAGAGGAAGCCGCTGAGCGCGGCGAACGCGCAGACCGCCACGACGGTGGCGCCGCTGAACGGTGCGCTGCGGAAGAACCGCAGGTCGATGAGGGGTTCGGTGCGGCGCCGCTCGTACAGCAGCAGTCCGGCGAGCGCGGCGACGGCCGCCGCGGCGAAGCCGAGGATCAGCGGCGAGGTCCAGCCGGCCGCAGGTGCCTCGATGATCGCGTACGTGAGCGCGCCGAGCAGCACGATCACCAGCAGCTGGCCGACGGGGTCGACGCGGCGCGGCCGGGGAGCGCGCGACTCCGGTACGTACCGCATGGTCAGGAACAGCGCGAGCGCCCCGATGGGGACGTTGATCCAGAAGATCGCCCGCCAGTCGACGGTCTGCACCAGCAGCCCGCCCACGATCGGCCCGGCCGCCATGCTGATGCCGACCACGCCGCCCCACACCCCGATCGCCCGGGCCCGCTCGCGGGGCTCGGTGAAGGTGTTGGTGATGATCGACATGGCGACGGGGTTGAGCATCGAGCCGCCGACGGCCTGCACCATGCGGAACGCCACCAGGCACTCCAGGTTCGGCGCCAGGCTGCACAGCAGCGAGCCGAGCGAGAAGACCACCAGGCCCGCCTGGAAGACCAGGCGGCGGCCGAGCCGGTCGGCGGTGGAGCCGGCCAGCATCAGCAGCGAGGCGAGGACCAGGGTGTAGGCGTCGATCGTCCACTGCATCCCGGAGACCGAGGTGTCCAGGTCCTTCTGCATGGAAGGCAGGGCGACGTTCAGGACGGTGTTGTCGAGGCTGACGATCAGCAGGCTCAGGCAGCAGATCGCCAGGACGAGCAGGCGCCGCCGGTGGCTCGGCTCAGGCATAGGTGAACGGTACAACGAACGGGGGCGACGGTTCCGGGAAGGCCACCGCGGCAGTCCGCGCCATGGGCCACCGCGGCAGTCCGCGACCAGGGGACCTACGGCTCTGGCGGGACCGCCGCGCGAGTGCGCGACAATGGGAGGTCGCTCAGCCCGCCCGTCGACCGCCGAAGGAAACCCGCTCCTCATGACTCAGCTGCAGATCGGCCCGCACGCGGTGCAGCCGCCCGTGGTTCTCGCGCCGATGGCCGGGATCACCAATGCCCCCTTCCGGACGCTGTGCCGGGAGTTCTCCGGCGGCAAGGGCCTGTTCGTCAGCGAGATGATCACGACGCGGGCGCTGGTCGAGCGCAACGAGAAGACCATGCAGCTGATCCATTTCGACGAGACGGAGAAGCCGCGCTCCATCCAGCTGTACGGCGTCGACCCGGACACCGTCGGCAAGGCCGTCCGCATGATCGCCGAAGAGGATCTGGCCGACCACATCGACCTGAACTTCGGCTGCCCGGTGCCGAAGGTGACCCGCAAGGGCGGCGGCTCGGCCCTCCCGTACAAGCGCCACCTGCTGCGTTCCATCCTGCGCGAGGCCGTCGGCAGCGCGGGCGACCTGCCGGTGACGATGAAGATGCGCAAGGGCATCGACGACGATCACATCACCTTCCTGGACGCGGGCCGGATCGCGGTCGACGAGGGCGTCACGGCCATCGCGCTGCACGGCCGGACGGCCGCCCAGCATTACGGCGGCACGGCCGACTGGGAGGCCATCGCGCGGCTGAAGGAGGCCGTGCCGGAGATTCCGGTGCTGGGCAACGGGGACATCTGGTCGGCGGACGACGCGCTGCGGATGGTGCGCGAGACCGGCTGTGACGGCGTGGTCGTGGGGCGCGGCTGCCTGGGGCGGCCGTGGCTGTTCGGCGATCTGGTGGCGGCGTTCGAGGGCACGGGTACGTACGCCCGGCCGACGCTCAAGGAGGTCGCGGCCGTGATGCTGCGGCACGCCACGCTGCTGGGGGAGTGGCTGGGGGACGAGGCGCGCGGTGTCATCGACTTCCGCAAGCACGTCGCCTGGTACACGAAGGGCTTCTCGATCGGCTCGGAGTCGCGCAAGAGGCTGGCAATCGCCTCGTCGCTGGACGAACTGGACGCTCTGATGAGCGAGCTTGATCTCGACCAGCCCTGGCCGGTGGGCGCCGACGGACCGCGTGGCCGCACATCTGGCCGGAACCGGGTGGTTCTGCCGGACGGCTGGCTGGACGACCCGTACGACCGTGCGGGCGTCACGGCCGACGCGGAACTGGACACTTCGGGCGGCTGACGCGCAAACGAGGGATGCGGGGCCGGGCGGAAGCCCGGCCCCGCGTCTTTTGGCGGGTCCGATTCCGGGTCCGATTCCGGGTCCGCATGGCGGGACCGGGGCGGCCGGGAGGGCGTGATTCTCGCCACCCTTGATAAGGGGTGCGCTCAGATGAGCGGTTCGCGGGGGAGTGCATCTTCCAAACAGTGGCACTGGGTGCCATCACTCTCGCGTTCGGATGGTCAAGTCAAGTTTGCGGTGCGTAGCCGTGCCGCGCGCTTCCGATCGCACTGAGCGACTCTGCCTTCAACTCTTGAATCGGCCTCTTCGTCCGCCGCGACTTTCGATCTGCTGGCGGACGGCGGGTTAAGGGCGTATGTCGACCGTGTGGACGTACCCAGACACCTTCGATCTGGGTATGTTCCTCGCCGTCAGGGCAGACCTCCCCCAGCTTCGCAGGGGGGACCCCCAGCGAGGAGAAATTCCCGTGCCGGAAACCCAAGATCCCCACGTAACCCCGTCCGAGCCCGCGAAGTTCGTCTACGACTTCACCGAGGGCAACAAGGATCTCAAGGACCTCCTCGGCGGCAAGGGCGCCAACCTCGCCGAGATGACCAACCTGGGGCTTCCCGTTCCGCCGGGATTCACGATCACCACCGAGGCCTGCAAGGTCTACCTCGACAGCGGCCAGGAGCCCGCGGCACTGCGTGCCGAGGTCTCGAAGCACCTGGAAGCGCTCGAAGCGACCATGGGCAAAAAGCTCGGCCAGGCCGACAACCCCCTTCTCGTATCGGTGCGTTCCGGGGCGAAGTTCTCGATGCCCGGCATGATGGACACCGTGCTGAACATCGGCCTCTCCGATGCGTCGGTTTCCGGCCTCGCCGCCCAGGCCGGCGACGAGCGCTTCGCGTGGGACTCCTACCGGCGCCTCATCCAGATGTTCGGCAAGACCGTGCTCGGCGTGGACGGCGACCTCTTCGAGGAGGCGCTGGAGGAGGCCAAGCAGGCCAAGGGCGTACGCGTCGACGTCGACCTGGACGCGGCCGACCTGAAGAACCTCGTCGGACAGTTCAAGGACATCGTCTCCAAGGAGACCGGCCGGGACTTCCCGCAGGAGCCCCGCGAGCAGATGGACCTCGCCGTCCGCGCGGTCTTCGACTCGTGGAACACCGACCGCGCCAAGCTCTACCGCCGCCAGGAGCGCATCCCCGGCGACCTCGGCACCGCCGTCAACATCTGCTCCATGGTCTTCGGCAACCTCGGCCCGGACTCCGGCACCGGCGTCGCCTTCACCCGCGACCCCGCCAGCGGCCAGCAGGGCGTCTACGGCGATTACCTGCAGAACGCGCAGGGCGAGGACGTCGTCGCGGGCATCCGCAACACCGTGCCGCTCGCCGACCTCGAAGGCATCGACAAGCCGTCGTACGACGAGCTGATGCAGATCATGGAAACGCTCGAAACGCACTACAAGGACCTGTGCGACATCGAGTTCACCATCGAGCGCGGCAAGCTGTGGATGCTCCAGACCCGCGTCGGCAAGCGCACCGCGGGCGCCGCCTTCCGCATCGCCACCCAGCTCGTCGACCAGGGCCTGATCGACGAGGCCGAGGCGCTCCAGCGGGTCAACGGCGCGCAGCTCGCGCAGCTGATGTTCCCGCGCTTCGACGAGAACGCGAAGACGCAGCAGATCGGCCGGGCCATCGCCGCCTCGCCCGGCGCCGCCGTCGGCAAGGCCGTCTTCGACTCCTACACCGCGGTCAAGTGGTCCCGCTCCGGCGAGAAGGTCATCCTGATCCGCCGCGAGACCAACCCCGACGACCTCAACGGCATGATCGCCGCCGAGGGCATCCTGACCTCGCGCGGCGGCAAGACCTCGCACGCCGCCGTCGTCGCCCGCGGCATGGGCAAGACCTGCGTCTGCGGCGCCGAGGAGCTGGAGGTCGACACCAAGCGCCGGTGCATGACCGCGCCCGGCGGCATCGTGGTCGAGGAGGGCGACGTCGTCTCCATCGACGGCTCCTCCGGCAAGGTCTACCTCGGCGAGGTGCCGGTGGTCCCGTCGCCCGTCGTGGAGTACTTCGAGGGCCGGATGCACGCCGGCGCCGACGACGCCGACGAGCTGGTCAAGGCCGTGCACCGGATCATGGCGTACGCGGACCGGGTCCGCCGGCTGCGCGTACGGGCCAACGCCGACAACGCCGAGGACGCCGCCCGCGCCCGCCGCTTCGGCGCCCAGGGCATCGGCCTGTGCCGCACCGAGCACATGTTCCTCGGCGAGCGCCGCGAGATGGTCGAGCGCCTGATCCTCGCCGACACCGACGATGACCGCGAGGCGGCCCTCGGCGGCCTGCTGCCCCTCCAGAAGACCGACTTCGTCGAGCTGTTCGAGGCCATGGACGGCCTGCCGGTCACCGTCCGCCTCCTGGACCCGCCGCTGCACGAGTTCCTGCCCGACATCACCGAGCTGTCCGTACGCGTCGCCCTCGCCGAGTCCCGCAAGGACGCCAACGAGAACGACCTGCGCCTCCTCCAGGCCGTGCACAAGCTGCACGAGCAGAACCCGATGCTGGGCCTGCGCGGCGTCCGCCTCGGCCTGGTCATCCCCGGTCTGTTCGCCATGCAGGTACGGGCCATCGCCGAGGCCGCGGCCGAGCGCAAGAACGCCGCCAAGGGCGACCCGCGCGCCGAGATCATGATCCCGCTGGTCGGCACCGTCCAGGAGCTGGAGATCGTCCGCGAGGAGGCCGAGCAGGTCATCGCCGAGGTCGAGCAGGCCCGCGGCGTGGACCTCAAGCTCACCCTCGGCACGATGATCGAACTGCCCCGCGCGGCGCTGACCGCCGGCCAGATCGCCGAGTCCGCCGACTTCTTCTCCTTCGGCACCAACGACCTGACCCAGACGGTCTGGGGCTTCAGCCGCGACGACGTCGAGGCCAGCTTCTTCACCGCGTACCTGGAGAAGGGCATCTTCGGCGTCAGCCCGTTCGAGACCATCGACAAGGACGGCGTCGGCTCCCTGGTCCGCAGCGCCGCCGAGGCCGGCCGCGCCACCCGCCCCGACCTCAAGCTGGGTGTCTGCGGCGAGCACGGCGGCGACCCGGAGTCGGTGCACTTCTTCCACGAGGTGGGCCTGGACTACGTCTCCTGCTCCCCGTTCCGCATCCCGGTCGCCCGCCTCGAAGCGGGCCGCGCGGCGGCGGAGTCCCTGGGCAGCGACAGCCGTTGAGGCCGAAGCCGCCGGGCGGTGACGGCCGGTGAACCGGTAACACCCCATGCACCAACCGGAGTTGGCGTCAGAACACCATAACCCTCACCCTGACGCCGGCTCCGGAACCCAACGAGGGCGGCACCTGTGCGGAGGTGCCGCCCTCGCTTTTCTCCGGACTCCCCCCTCGGGAGCTGCCGTCAGCCATGTCGGCCTGGTTGACGGCCTTCCACGGCAAATGCTGAGCGGTCGGTCATTGCCTCGTCACCCCCCACGGGATCGAGCAATCCGTTCCATTCGCACTGCCGTCGAATTGAGTTACAGCTTTCCGTGTGCGGGGTGTTGGCGCGACCCCTTTCAACTCTGGCCAAAAGGGCGTGGTGACAGGCTGTGTCTGCGTGCATACTCAGATGGCCGGGGGTCGACTAGGAAGCATTGGTGGGGGTTCGGTGCTACGCGTCCATTTCAGTGGACCGGATCTGGCCCGGGTGCGCATTGCCGCGCGCCCTGACGTGCTGTGGGAGACCGTTTTAAGTTTTCACCGACTGCGTGACCGGCGGCCCGGCGCGGCCCTCGGCAAATGGCGCTCCGAAGCACGTTGCAGGTTGAATGGTGAAACACGACTGCTGGCGCCACTCGTTCCTTCGCGCGGCTATTTTCCGGATTTCCTGACGCCGCCGGAGGGGCTGCTCGGCATCGACGAAGGGCTGGCGGCGCTCCGCGCAACCCCGCCCGCGCGTCTTCATGCCGAACTTTCCCGACTGCCGGCGACGCGGCCGCTGCCGACGTGGCTGCGCGAGCTGAGCGAGGGCGATTCCGGGGCGCTCGGCCGGCTCGCCGGCGCGCTGCGGAGCTATTACGAGAACGCGGTCGAGCCGTACTGGCCGCGCCTCCAGGCCCGTATCGAAGCGGACCGCGCCGCCCGCGGCCGGGCGCTCCTGGACGGCGGTGCGGACCATCTGCTCGCCTCGCTGCCGCCGACGATGTGCTGGCGCCCGCCCGTCCTGGAAGTGGACTACCCGGTGGACCGCGACCTCTTCCTGAACGGCCGGGGGCTGCTCCTGCTGCCGTCGTTCTTCTGCCGCCGTACGCCCGTCACGTTCCACGACCCCGACCTCACGCCCGTCCTCGTCTATCCCCTCGAACATCCCGTGGCCCGCGTCATGCCGGCGGTCGCGCCCGCCCACTCGCTGGGCAAGCTCGTCGGGCGTACCCGTTCGGCGATCCTGTACGGCGTGGGCGGCGGCTGTACGACGAGTGAGCTGGCGCGGCGCGTCGATGTCTCGCTCGCCTCGGCCAGTCAGCACGCGACGGTGCTGCGGGATGCCGGGCTGCTGCTGACGCTGCGTCATGGAAACGCCGTCCTCCACACATTGACTCCGCTGGGGGCGGCGCTGCTGCGGGGCGGTCCGGAGGCGGACGTGCGTGGGGTGGACACCCGGGGGCTGGAGATATCGGCGCTGGAGGCGCGGGAGGTGGATGTCTAGGAGTGGGGCGCCGGAGCTGTGCAGTAACGTTCCGGCGCCCCGGGGGCACGGTGCCGGCCGCCGTCAGTACGGCCGGCACGGTGCCGGTCTCCGTCAGTACGGCCGGTCGCCCGTGATCGCCACGCGCTCGGCCACCCGGCGCCGCGCCCCGTAGTCATTGACCGCGTAATGCTGCGTGGCACGGTTGTCCCAGAAGGCGATGTCCCCCGCCTGCCAGCGGAAACGCACTTGGAACTCCGGTACGTGCGCCTGCTGGAAGAGCAGCCGCAGCATCCGGTCGCTCTCCGCCCGCTCCCACCCCACGATGCGGGTGGTGAAGGAGGTGTTGACGAACAGCATCCGGCGGCCGGTCTCCGGGTGCCGCCGTACGACCGGGTGCTCCACCGGCGGGAACCGCTCCTGGAACGGCGCCAGCCGCTCGGCGGCGTAGAAGCGCGCGAAGCCCGGCAGGAAGTCGTGCACGGCGGTGGCGCCGTCGATACGGTCCCGCACGGCCTGCGGGAGATTGCCGTACGCGGCCGCCATGTCCGCCCACATGGTGTCGCCGCCGAAAGGCGGCACCTCGCGGAGCTGCAACACCGCGCCCAGCGCGGGACGTTCGCGGAACGTGACGTCCGTGTGCCAGACGTTCTCGAACGTGGACACCGCGCTGCGGTCGAACCGTACGACGTCCTCGGCGTCGCCCGTCGCCAGCAGCGGATTGGTCTCCAGCTCACCCCAGTTGCGGGCGAACGCGCGCTGCGCGGCCGAGGTGAGGTGCTGCCCCCGGAAGAACAGCACCTTCCACTCCAGCAGCGCGCGGTTCACCTCCTCGCGCAGCGCCGGGCCGAGCGGGCGGGACAGGTCGAGGCCGCGGATCTCCGCGCCGATGGTGGCGGCTTGCGGGACGACCTCGAAGCGCTCGTACGGCCGGTCCTCCCAGCCCTCGGGGGTGCGGCGCAGAACGCGGGTGCCTTCGTAGAGGCCGTCGGCCGGGATGCGGTGGTCGCGGAGAACGGGGGTGGGGGCGTGAGTGGGAACGGGGATGGCGGGGTCGGCTGTGGCCGTCAACGGAGCCTCCTGGCAGGGCGAAGGGTGCGGGAGGGCGCGGCGCGGGCACGAGGATGTGCGGGCGGGCGCCGCGGCCGGACGCATGGGCGGCTGTGCGCGGAGTGGGGTCGCTGCTGGTGGGAGGGCTTGGAGCCCGGGAGTCACCGACAGCAGCGGAAGGCGGCGGCCGGGGGTGAACCCACCCGGCCGCGGCGGCGCAGGAACGTCATCCCGCGCGGTGCGCACTCGCCGTGGGGGCCGCGGTGCAGCGGCTCCGTCGCACGGAAGGTCGAGTACGTGGTCATGGCACGCACCGTACCTCATGCCGGAGGGCGGGGGAACGGGGTACCACCCGCCCCGCGCCCCTCAGCCCGTCAGCTCCTTGTACAGGTACACGTCCGCGTGCCCGCCCGGCATCCCCGGTACGCGCCCCACCTCGACGTACCCCTGGCTCTGGTAGAACCCCGGTGCCTGGAACGTGTACGAGGACACCGTCGCGCGGTCGCAGCCACGCCGGACCGCCTCCTGCTCGGCGGCGCGCAGCAGCTTGGTGCCCCAGCCTTCCGCGCGGCTGTCCTCCCGCACCCACAGCAGGTGGATGCCGCACAGCCCGCCCCACGTCCAGGCGCTCAGCCCGCCGATCAACTCACCCTCCGCGTCCGTCACCCGTACCGAGAAGTCGACATGTTCGGCGTCGTCCGTGGCGGCGGCGTTGAACGCGTCGAGTTCGTCCTCCAGCCGTTTGTCCAGGTCAGGGTCGTGGGCACCGACCGCGAGTGCCGTCTCCTGGACCGGGGTCGTGGCATCGCTCATGGCCGAGTTCTCCCACACGGTCCCGGCGCACCGCCACCGGATTTTCGTACCGCCGGTCAGCACGGTGCGTACAGATGGGAGCCTCACGGACTTTTGGCGGCCGGGTCTTCCGGGGAGCCTTCCTTGCCCGCAATCGTCACTCCCCCCACGAACAGCAGGAGAGTGCGATGCTCAGAAACCCGCGCCGTGCCGGATGCCTTGTCGCGGCGGCCGCCGCACTGGCCGCCCTCGGCACGCCCGCCGCCACGGCGGACGCCGCCCGCACCACGTCTCCCCGCAAACCCCACTACGTGGCGCTCGGCGACTCCTCGGCCGCCGGACCTCTGATCCCGGCCCAGACCAACCTGGCCTGCCTGCGGTCGAACCGGAACTGGCCGGCCGTCGCCGCCGCGCGCCTCGGCGCCGCACTCACCGACGTCACCTGCAGCGGAGCCTCCACCAATGACCTGGCCGGGCGGCAAGCCGGTCTCGTACCTCCCCAGTTCGACGCCCTGCGTGCGGACACCGACCTGGTCACGCTCGCCATCGGCGCCAACGACGTCGGCCTGGGCACCGCCATGCCGTCCTGCGTCCGGCTGCAACCCCAGGCGATGGGCCTGGCCCGGACATGCGAGTCGTTCTACACGGCCGGTGGCCGCGACCGGCTGGCCGAACGGGTCGTCCGGACGGCCCCCAAGGTCGCCGCCGCCCTCGGGCAGATCCACCGCCGTTGCCCGCACGCGAAGGTGTACGTCGTCTCGTACGGCACGTACTTCCAGCCGGGCGGCTGCTGGCCGAGGGAACCCATCTGGCCCGGCGACGCCGACTATCTGCAGAACACCATCGACCGCCTGCACATCGTCCTCGCCGAGCGGGCCGCCGCGGGCGGCGCGGCCTATGTCGACATCCGTACGCCCAGCGCCGGGCACGGAGTTTGCGCCGCGAGGGGAGACAAGTGGACGGAAGGGCTGCTGCCGAGCTCGGTGGCGGCCTCGTACCACCCGAACGGCACCGGCATGGCGCACGCGGGCGCCACGGTGGCCGATGCCATCGGCTCGCTCTAGCCTTCCGGCCCCCGCTCAGTCGTCGATCCCCGACCGCTCCACCCCCGCCACGATGTACCGCTGCAACAGCACGAACACCACCACCAGCGGCGCGATGGAGACGGCCGCGGCGATGAACAGTTCGTGCAGGTTGAGGTTCTGCGCCGTGGTGAACGTGGACAGCGCGACCTGTACCGTCCAGGACTCGCGGTCCTGTCCGATGACCAGCGGCCACAGGAACGCGTTCCAGGCGCCGATGAAGACGATCGTGCCCACGGCCGCGAAGACGGGCCGCGAGTTGGGCACCACGACCCGCCAGTACGTACGCCAGTACCCGAGCCCGTCCACCCGCGCCGCGTCCTCCAGCTCCCGTGGGAAGCCGAGGAAGTACTGGCGGAATATGAAGCAGGCGAAGGCGCTGAACAGGGCCGGGACGATCAGTCCGCGCAGGGTCGAGATCCAGCCGAGCGACGAGACGAGGACGAAGCTGGGGACGAAGGTGACGGCCGCCGGGACCATCAGCGTGCCGAGGATGGCGTAGAAGACGACGTTCGCGTGCCGGTACGGGATGCGGGCCAGCCCGTACCCGGCCAGCGACGCCAGCAGCACCGTGCCCACCGTCGTGGAGACCGCGATCAGCGTGGAGTTCAGCAGCGCCCGCGCCATCGGCAGGTTCGGGTCGTCGAAGACCTCGGTCAGGTTGGACCACTGGATGTCGCGCGGGAAGAACGTCCAGTCGGGCGCGGTGATGTCCTGCTCGGTGGCCAGACCGTTGCGTACGAGCAGGTAGAACGGGATGAGGAAAAGTACGGCGAGGATGGCGACGATCACCGCCCGCAGCGCGCGCCCGGCCCGCACGCGCGGGTCTTGCCGGGCACCGGACCGTGCGCGGCGTCCCACGGACGTGGTGGTGGGAGTGTCTGTCATCTGTCAGTCCTCCTTCCGTCCGAGGCCGAACCAGCGGGCCTGCACGACGGTCGCCACGGCGACGATCAGCGCCAGGATCACCGCGCCCGCGCTGCCCAGGCCGAGGTTCTGCTCCTGGCCGAGGGCGGTGTAGTAGAGGTAGACCAGCGGCGGGCGCGCGTACGGCGGGTAGCCGCGCGCGTCGGACATCAGGTTGTAGAACTCGTCGAACGCCTGGAACGCGTTGATCACCAGCAGCAGGATGACGGCGACCGAGGTCGCGCGCAGCTGCGGCAGCGTGATGTACCGGAGCGTCTGCCAGCCGGGTCGCGCGCCGTCCACCGCGGCGGCCTCGTACAGGCGCGGCGAGATCCGCTGCAGCCCCGCCAGAAACAGGATCATGAAGAACCCCGCCTGGAGCCACAGCCGTACGGTTACGATCACCAGCCAGTACCAGGGCGGGTCGGTCGTGGACAGCCAGGCGGTCTGGTCCGCGCCGAACCACCCCAGCACGGTGTTGGCGAGCCCGAACCGCACCCCGTTGAAGATCGACAGTTTCCAGATCAGCGCGGCCACCACGTACGAGCACGCGGTCGGCAGGAAGAAGACCGAGCGGAAGAACGCCTGGGCGAAACGCAGCCGGTTGACCATGAGGGCCAGGGCGAGCGAGAGCACATATGTCGCCGGCACGATGAAGGCCGTGAACAGCAGGAACGTACCCAGGCTGCTCAGGAAGGCGTCGTCGCTCAGCATCGCCGCGTAGTTGTCCAGCCCGACGAAATCCGTCGGGTTGACCGTGTTGTGCGCGTCGAAGAAGCTGAGGTAGACGCTCCAGGCGAGCGGTACGTACGTGAACAGCGCGAGGCCGATCGCGAACGGCCCCACGAAGGCCCAGAACCATAGGTTCCGGTTCTGCGCCCCCCGAAGGCGCCCCAGCGGCCCGCCGGATCGCGCCCCTGCTTTCGCCGCTGCCCCCGCCTTCGCCCCCCTCACTTCTTCTTCGCCCGCTGCAACTCGGCCTCGACCGTGCGCACGACCGCCTTCAGTTCGCTCTCCGGATTGGCGCCGCCCTTGATGATGCGGTTCAGCGCGTCCTGGTAGGCGGTGCTGCTCGGCGTCGTCCAGAGCAGCGGCTCGGCGTGGCCGTACTCGGTGGCGTACGAGACCGCGTCGGCCGCCGCGCCTTCTTTGAGCTGCTTGGCCTTCTTGGTGAGCGAGGTACGGGCGGGGATGTGGAAGCCGTACGAGAGGGCGAAGTCCTCCTGTTTGTCGGTTCCGTCCACCCACAGCCACTTCACGAACGCCTTGGCTTCCTTCGGGTGCTTGCCGCGCGCACTGACCGCCGAGCCGTACGCGCCCACCGGGACGGCCGGCTTCCCGGCTCCGTCATCCTTGGGGAACGGCAGCACCCCGAAGTCGTCCCCCAGGGCCTTCTTGACCTGCGGCAGGGCCCACAGCCCCGACCACTGCATGGCGGTCAGCCCCTGTACGAGGGCCGCCGGGTCGGACCAGTCCGTCGGCGCCCCCAGCAGCAACGATTCATCGGCGTACAGCTGCCGGACCTTGCCCAAAACGCGGGCGGCGGCCGGGTCGTCGAAACCGACCTTCCCGTCCTCCGTGATCAGGCTCAGCCCCGCGGCGAACAGCGGCGTACCGCCCAGCACGGCGGCTCCGCCGTCATTGCCCAGGAACAGCCCCTTGGCCTTGTCCTTCCGGTGCCGGTCGGTCAGCGTCTTCGCGGCCTCCACCAGCTCGTCGACGCTGCGCGGCGGCTCGACACCGGCCGCCTTCAGCATGCTCTTCCGGTAGAACAGCAGCTGTGTGTCCACGGTCTGCGGAACCGCCCAGACCTTGTCCTGCCAGATCTTCGGCGCGAGCACCGCCTGGTTGAAGTCGCCTTTGACGGACTCGATCTCCGCCGTCAGGTCCACGACCTGGCCGCCCTTGATCTGGTCCAGTTTGGGCCCGTTGACCTCGAAGACGTCCGGCCCGGAGTCCGTCAGCAGCGCGGCGGCGGTCTGCCGGTCGTAGTCACCGGGCCGCCACTGCACGGTGACCCGCGCCTTGTCGTACGCGGCGGCGTACCGCTTGACGGCCTGCTCGGTGCCCGGCTCCCCGTACTGGTGGTACCACTGGCTGAGTGCCGGCCCCGAACCCTTGCCGTTACGCCCCGTGTTGGATCCACAGGCCGCCAGCACGGCGGCCAGCGCGGCGCCACCGGCCGCACCGAGCACCTGCCGTCTGCCGATTCCGCCGTCGATGCCGGTGCCCGTACCGCTGCCGCGTGTCATGTCCGATCGCCCCCTGCGTCGCTCGTGTCCCGTGCCCGTGTCCCGTGCTCGTGTCCGTGCCTGTCGCGCGTGGCCGTCGCGCTGCTCACGTGATCGACGATCAACGTCGCAGCGAGCGCCTACTCTGCCGTACCCACGTGACGAGCGCATTGCACCCACGCGAAACGGGCCGGTGACGGCGCCCGTAGGAGTGAGCGCCACGCGACGGCCCGCTGTTGCCGCACCCCGGCCCGGTCGGCGGACAGGCCGAGGGCCGGCACCGTCGTACCGGTGCCGGCCCTCGTGTTCACTTCTGCCGACGTGCTCGCCCGTCAGGCGATCGTCTCGTACGACGGCGTCTTGATGCCGGTCAGCTCGCGATCGGCGAGGGGAGCCCGCCAGTTGCCCGTGCCGCGGTAGATGTACGACGTGCCGTCCGCCATGGTGGCGAAGAGGTCGGCCCGGCCGTCGGCGTTGGTGTCGCCGATGCCGACGAGCTGGCGGTAGCCGCCCCAGCCGCCGCCGATCCTCGTCCGGTCGGTGAAGGTGCCGTCGCCCTTGCCGAGGTAGCTCCACAGCACGCCGGAGGAGTCGAGGCCCACCAGGTCCCCGGCGGTGCCGCCCGCCACGTCGCCGACGGCGATGAGCTTCTCGTACATGTTCCAGCCGGAGCCGACCCGCTTGCGCGGGGCGAACGGCGTGCGCCAGTTGCCCGTGCTCTGGAACAGCCACAGTGTCCCGGACCGGTCCCGCGCCAGCAGGTCGCCACGGCCGTCGCCGTTCAGGTCGCTGCCACCGGTGATCTCGTCGTAGATGTTCCAGCCGGCGCCGACCTTGATCCGGTCGTCGAACGTGCCGTCGCCCTTGCTCAGATACAGCCACAGCACGCCGGAGGTGTCGCGCGTCACGATGTCCCCGGCGGTGGCGCCGGCCACGTCACCGACGGCCACGATCCGGTCGTAGCCGTTCCAGCCGGGGCCGACCCAGGTCTGGGTGCTCTCGTTGAGCTGCGGCTTCTTCTGGGCGTCGAAGTACGTGTCGCGGCTCATCAGCACGCCGCCCTCCCCACGGACGAGGAGGTCGGGCGAACCGTCGTCGGTGTAGTCGTGCCCGGCGGTCGTACGGCGGACGGTGAACTTGCCGTTCGCGTTCAGGTCGGGGCCGACGCCGTTGTTCGACTTGGCGGTGAGCTTCCAGGTGTAGTCACCGTTGGGGGCGGCCACGGTGTCGGGGCCCCAACCGAGCAGGCCGTCCCAGTCCACGTCCACCCAGCCCGGCTTCATCTCCCGGTTGTCGGGGCGCAGTTCGAACGTGCGCTCCTTTCCGGAGGCGGTGTGGCGCAGCGTGATGTCCACGGCGGCGTTGAGCCGCGAGAACTGCCAGCGCGCCTTCCAGTGGCCGTTCTCCAGCGGGGCCGCGGCCGGGACGGAGGAGTCGATCAGGGTGAGCTTGGTGGGCTCACCGGTGCTGGCGACGAGTTTGGTCACCGGCGCGCCGTCGGTCCCGGCGGACACCCGGTACAGGCCCTCGCCCTGGTCCACGGAGCCGCCCATGACCAGCAGGTCACCCTCGGGCGTGGGTGCCGAGGAGGTGGCGTGGTCCAGCACCTTGCGTTCCAGCCCGCCGCCGATGCGGACGGCGCGGAAGGCCGTGGTCCAGTCGTCGTGTCCCTCGGACGCCTTGTCCTGGTTCCCGTACAGCACCCAGTCGCCGACCAGGCCCACCATGGTGGTGTAGACGCCGCGCAGGTTCAGGCTCCACGACTGCCGCTCCGGCCCGCGCTTCGCGGTGTCGACGCTGACGTTCTCGTCGCCGGTCTGGAAAACGCCGATCGACGCCATCCGCGTCGGGGACAGGGCCGCACCGGCCCAGTCGTCGGTGATCAGTCCGCGTTCGTCGCTGACCTTCGCGGCGACCAGATCGACGACCGAATAGGTGTTGGACTGGTAGGGGGCCGACTCCGGCATCTGGGGGAACCGCACCAGCGCCGAACCGGGCGACCCGGCGACCGCCGCGAAGCCCCGCATGCCGTCGGGCAGCCCGGTGATCTTCCGGTCGCTCAGCTCGCCGTCCACCAGCCCGAGGACGTGCGCCTCGTACTTCTTCCCGTCGTACTTGGAGGCGATCACCCAGGACCCGACCGTGCCTTCGTACGAGTAGCCGGGCTTGTCGAGGTCGACGACGGTGGACGATCCGGCGGCCATGTCGCGCAGCGTGACGTTGTGGGACGCGGTGTCGGGCAGCGCCACCACGTCGGACGCGGCCCCGTGCCTGATGGTCTGCGTGTACTGGGCGCTGTCCTGCCCCAGCTCGGTCGTCGCCCCGTCCGCGTAACGCGTCCACCGCAGCGTGTTCTTCGGGTCGACGGAGAGGAAGCCGGTGGGCCCGGCGCTCACGATCTCGGACCCCTGCGCGATCTTCAGCGCCGGAGCCGCGGGAGCGGCGACGGCCGTCGGCGCGGCCAGGGGCCCGGCACTGGCCGCGAGCCCGAACACGACGGCACCGGCCACGAGCCGCCGCAACGGCTCTAAGGGCCGGGAGCGCCGGGGTCTCTGTGCGATGGAACGTTTCATCTGCCCTCCTGGCGAGATGGGCGCGACACCGGGCGTCGCGTACACGGCGGAGGGCATGGGAGGGCGCACCACTCCGCACCGTCGATCCGAACGAGCCCCCCAAGATCGGGGGAACCATACCAACGGAGGCGTCGGAGACTTACCGGTTTTTTGCGGAGGTGTCCCCGCGGTGCGGCCTGGAAGGCCGCCGGGGCGAACGTGGCTCGACCTCGGGATGTCAGACCCCTGGTGCATCCTTCGGTACAGGGTCCCCGAATCCCTGCGAAGGAGACGACCGTGATCATCCTGGCCGGCAAGCTCCACGTCACCCCCGACGCCCGCGAGGCGTACTTGGCCGGGTGCGATCGTGTCGTCGAACAGGCGAGAAAGTCCGCCGGCTGCCTGGACTTCGCGCTCTCGGCCGACCGCCTCGAACCGGGGTGAAGGCGCCGTAGGGGCGGCCAGTTGAAAGCCCGCTGCCCCGGTGTGTCACACCGGGGCGAGGGGGCTCTACGGGGGGAGGGGCGGGGCTACTGAGGGCTTTCGGGGGCTATCGGCGGCCCTGGGTTACTGATGGGCGCTGATCACGCCGCCGGTGCTGAGCACGATGTGCACGCCGTTGGCTTCGAGCCCGGCGTCGTGCTGGTTGGCGTCCATCGTGCCGTCGACCGAGCCGTCCCTGCCGAGGATCTGCGCACGGAAGTGGAGTTCGCCGACCTTGGTGACCTTGGCCGTCCAGCCACCCGCGAGCTTGAAGGTGCCCGGCCCCTGCTGTCCGCCGCCCATCCAGGAGTGGACCTTGCCGTCCAGCGAGAGCACGATGAACATGTCGTTGGCGTTGAGCCCGGCGTCGCGCTGGTTCGTCTCCAGCGTGGCCAGCACATCACCGCGGGCAACGATCTTGGCGCGGTAGCGCTGGTCGCCCAGCTTGTAGATCTCCGCCTTGCTGATGCCGTCCGCCAGGGGAGTGACGCGGACCGGGGCCCCCGCCTTGGACGGGGCGGCGTGCGAGCTGCCCGCCTGCTTGCCCGCGGCGGCGCCCGCCTTGGTGCCGGCCTTGGCGCCCCCGGCGTCCGCGGCGTTGGGGGCGGCGGCCACCGGGGCCGAGTCCGAGTGGGCCGCGGCCTTCGTGCCGGTGGCGGCGTCCGATCCGGAGCAGGCGGTCAGCGTCAGGCCGGCGGTGGCGACCAGGGCCGCGGCGGCGACACGGAGGGTACGGCGACGGGCGGCGCGGGCAGTGGCGTTGGAGCTCATTACGGGTTCCCCCGGGTGGTCGGCGTTGGTGTCGGCTCGGTACGTCACTCACTCTCTCCAGAGCCGCTGACGCCAGGCTGCCGCTTCGCTAACACCCGGCTAACGTCCACTCAGTGCTCGAACCAGCCGCTGGTCAGCGCGGTCCGGAAGGCCGTCCAGGTGGTGGGGGAGAGGTGGAGGGTGGGGCCGGTGGGGTTCTTGGAGTCGCGTATGGCGATGGCGTGGGGGTGGTTGGTGGCGATTTCGACGCACTCGTGTTCGTGATCGCTGTAGGTGGACTTCCGGAAGGCGAACTCCGGCATGGTTCACAACTCCTTGCTGACGCTGGTGATGAACGTCCGCGACTCTTGCTCGCTGAGCGCTTGGTCTGAAATTGTTTCGAACACCTCGTCGTGCCGGGCAGCCTCCTGCCCGCCTTCGATCCAAGCCTGGGCGTGCAGGGCTTCCATGTAGACGACGTCCATCGCGCCTGGCTCTGCGAACGAGATGATGTTGAAGGCGCACCCCATGCCCAGCTGTGCACCCGCACGGAAGGGCAGCACCCGTACCGACACGTTCGGTTTTTCGGCCGACCTGACCAGGCTGGCGAGCTGTTCACCCATCACCTCGGGGCCTCCCGCAAGGTTGCGGAGAGCTGCCTCGCAGAGAACCGCGCGCAAGTGGAGCGGAGACTCGTCGCCGAGACGCCGCTGGCGGGCGAGCCGTCCGGCTACGAAGTGAGGATCGGGATTGAGCGCTCGTACGTAGCGTTCCGTCTGCAGCAGCCCGGGGATGTACGCGATTTGCCACGCCCTGATGGTGGTTGCGGCGCTCTCCAGAGCGACGTACTCCCTCATCGCGGGCGCGACGGGGGCGTTGCTCCACCATCCCTTCGCCTTCCGGCGCTCGCGGTCGATGCGGGCCAGTTCCAGAAGGCCGCCGACCGTGTGCGGGTCCCGCACGCCGTACAGGTCACAGAGGGCGCGAATGTCGGGGTCGCGAATGGGAACCCAACCGCGCTCCATCTTGGCGACTTTCGCAGTGGAGGCGCTCAGTACCTTTGCGGCCTGGGGCTGTGTCAACTCCGAGGCTGCCCGGAGGGCAAGGAGCTCCCCACCGAGTCTGCGGCCCAGGACGGTCGACGTGCTGTTGCTCTGCGTGGCCTGGTTGCTTGGTGCGCGCTGCTCAAACCGGAGGTGGCCGTCGATGATCTCTCCGCATGACCCCACAGAAGTCGTCCTCTACGAGGACCTGCTCGACTACGCGCCGTTCCCCAAGAGCGTGCGGCTCGCGCGGTACCGGACGGTGCGGCTGCTGTGGGAGAGGGGGTACGGGCAGCACGTGGACGATGTCGAGCTGCTCGTGTCGGAGCTGCTCACGAATGCGATCGTGCACGGGAAAGTGCCGGGGCGGCTGGTGCGGTTGCACCTGACCGTAGGGAAGGACGTGTTGCGGGTATCGGTCAGTGATGCGCGAGGGGAGGCCCGGCCGTACGTACGGGAGCCAGGGGGCGACGCCCCAGGAGGGCTCGGGCTGGTGCTCGTGCGGGAGGTGGCCGCGCGGTGGGGCGTGCGGGACCGGGAGATCGGCAAGACCGTGTGGTGCGAGGTGGACGTCAGGCGGGGGTGACCGTGGGGGACGGGCCGCCGAGGACGATGTCCCAGTGGTAGGTGAGGGATGTGGGGCGGTCCGGTGGCGACGGGGCCGGGGTGTACGTGGCGATCAGGCGGCGCCGGGCCTCCGCGCTCGGGGCCGCGTGCAGGATCGAGTCGTGGGCCAGCAGCGGGTCGCCCTCGAAGTACATCTGCGTGACCAGGCGTTGCGTGAACGCGCGGCCGAAGAGGGAGAAGTGCAGGTGGGCGGCGCGCCAGGCGTGGTCGGGGGTGCCGAGCGGGTACGGGCCCGGTTTGATCGTGGTGAAGGCGTAGCGGCCGTCGGCGTCGGTGAGGGCGCGGCCGGTACCCGTGAAGTTGGGGTCGAGCGGGGCGTCGTGCCGGTCGCCTTGGTGCGCGTACCGGCCGGCGGCGTTGGCCTGCCAGAGTTCGATGAGCTGGTGGGGGACGGGGTGCCCGAGGTCGTCCATGACGCGCCCGGTCACGGTGATGCGTTCGCCGATGGGGGTGCCGGGGTGGTGGCGGGTGAGGTCGCTGTCGAGGGGCGTCACGTCGGTGGGGCCGAAGACCGGCCCGTACCGTTCGCACTGCTCCGGGTCGGCGGGGAGAAGGAACGGCGGCCGGGTGGGCCGGCGCAGCGGAAGGCCCCCGTACGGGGTGGGTGAGGTCGGCATGGGGCCGTTGTCGCACGTGGCGGCGGGGCGGGCAAGGACGGGAACCGGCCCTGGGGGCGGTCGGCGGGCGCGCGCTGTGCGGTTCGTGGGCGGGGCGTGCGCTCCGGGGCAAGTCGGCGTGTGGTGGGCGCTTTTCGTATCAGATGTGTCTACGCGCGTACATGGTGAACGCCACTGGCCACAGGCATATGTGGGCGTCCGGTGCCACGGCCCGGGCATGCCAAGAATGACCCACCGGAAGAAAGGCGCTGTCATGTACCCCAACACCCTGGACACCTTCGTCGCCTCCGTGAAGCACCAGCGCGAGCTGATGATCATCCACCGGGTCACCGGCGGATACCTCACCCACAACGGTGACCTCCAGATCGAGACCGACCCCGTCGAGAACATCGACAACAAGCGGCACCTGTGGGTGGTCCACCTGGTGGGCTACTACAAGAACAACACGGTCTACAGCTTCGAGAACAAGCGGGAGGGCAAGCGGTTGGCGGTCAACCCGGGCAGCCTCCGGGACGGCATGCGCTTCACGGACCCGCAGGACCCCAAGGCCCCGAACAACAAGGAGCTGGAGGCGCAGCGGTTCTACGTACTGCCGATGTGCAGCGGCGGGTACTCCATCGTGCCGTTCCTCGGCTCGGACCTGTCCCTGATGCCGATGGGGAACCGGCCCGGAACCGGCTGCGACCGGCCGCTGCCCCACTGGGGCGGACAGTCCTCGGACAACGGCGCGCACGACTTCGTCCGGGCGCCGGACCAGCCCGAGCGGGAGGACCCGACGGAGCAGGACCTCCAGCCGCCCGGTTCCGGGAAGTGAGGCGCGGCGGGCTCTTACCGGCGGGCTCGCCAGACCACGACCGTGGTGAAGGTCGCGCTGCAGACCGAGTAGACACCGAGGCCGATGTGCCACCCGTCGTCGCGCCAGAGACCGATGGCGGTCACGGCGAGCGCGCAGAGCAGCGCGAGGATGGCGAGTGTCCGTCCGAGAAGAGGCATGAACAGCGGTCCTGGCAGAGGTGATCGGTGGTGTCCGGCGTTCGGTGCCCGGAGCCCGGAGCCCGGTACCGCCGTCCGGTGACCGGTGGCCGGTTGCCCACCGGTCTCCGGCCCCGCGACCCTAACAATCGACACTGCCTCCGTCATCCGAGGCCCCGGCGCCCCGGCCGGCTACGCCCTGACCCGGAATCGCAACCGGCAGATCGTCGCGTCCGTCGTGCGCCGTACCGCGTGTGCGACGACCGCGCCGCGCTGGTTCTGGAGGAGGCGCTGCCAGAGGTGGGCCGGTTCGACCTCGGGGATCAGGACGGTGATCCGGGTGTGGGGGCGCCGGCCGGTGAGGTCGCGTACGTAGGCGGCGATCGGGCGGCCCACCGTCCGGCTCGCGGAGGGGAGTTCGAGGAGGCTCACGCCGGGGTTCCACAGTTCCCAGTCGCGGCGCAGGGACTCCGCCGCGCGGCGGTCCTCGGGCGCGGCGTAGGTGACGGTGACGGCCACCACCTCGTCGCCGAGCGAGACGGCGGCGTTCAGCGCCTCGCAGGTGAGCCTGGAGAGGTGGGAGACGGGGACGACGACGAGGGAGCGGTCGCGGTGCGGGGGCTCGGGGATGCGGCCCAGGTGCAGATGGTCCGCGATCCTGCCGTACGCCCGGTGGACCGCCTCGAAGGTGAGGACGAGCGCGGGCAGCGCGATGACGATGAGCCAGGCGCCCTCGGTGAACTTCGTCGCCGTTACGACGACGGCCGAGACACCGGTCAGCACCGCGCCGAAACCGTTGAGGACGGCCTTGCCGCGCCAGCCGGGGGAACGTTCCTGCCGCCAGTGGCGGACCATGCCCACCTGGCAGATGGTGAAGCCGACGAAGACACCGATGGCGAAGAGCGGCACGAGGGTGTTCACGTCGCCGCCGGAGAAGGCGAGGAGCACGGCGGCGACGGCGGCCAGCGCCAGGACGCCATGCCGGTGCACCTGCCGGTCGCCCTTGAGGCCGAAGACGTGCGGCAGATAGTTGTCACGGGCCAGCAGGCCCATCAGGACCGGCAGCCCGCCGAAGGACGTGTTCGCGGCCAGGGCGAGCAGCACCATGGTCGCGAACTGCACCACGTAGAAAGCCCAGTTGTGACCGAGCGACGCGTCCGCGAGCTGCGCGAGGACGGTGACGCCCTCGACCGGCTGGAGGTGGAAGCGCCCGATGAGCACCGAGAGGCCGATCAGCATCACGCCGAGGAGTGCGCCCAGGGCGACCTCGGTGCGCTGCGCGCGCTTGGCGGCGGGCGCGCGGAAGGACGGTACGGCGTTGGCGACCGCCTCGACGCCGGTCAGCGCCGAACACCCGGAGGCGAACGCCTTCAGGAGGAGCAGCGCGCCGACCGAGGTCGCGTTGTCCGACAGTACGGAGGCGTGGCCGGCGGCGGACACGGTGGAGGCGGGCGCGTCCCGGAACAGGCCGACCGCGACGACGGCGAGGATCGAACCCACGAAGGCGGCGGTGGGCAGCAGGAACGCTTTTGCCGAGTCGACGATGCCGCGCAGGTTCACGCCCGTCACCAGGACCAGCACCGCCAGGCACAGCCACAGCCGTTCGCCGTAGAGGCCGGGGAAGGCGGAGGTGAGCGCGGCGACGCCGGCCGTCACCGACACGGCGACGTTCAGGACGTAATCGAGGAGGAGGGAGGCCGCGGCGACCAGGGCCGTACGGCGTCCGAGGTGGGTCTTGGCGACGGCGTACGAGCCGCCGCCGTTCGGGAAGGCCGCGATCACCTGGCGGTACGAGGCGACCAGGACGGCGAGCAGCGCCGCGATGCCTAGGGTGACCGGGAGGGTGAAGCCGAGTCCGTACGCGCCGGCGGCGGCCAGGACCAGGACGATGGACTCGGGGCCGTACGCCACGGAGGCCATCGCGTCGAGGGAGAGGGCGGCGAGGCCCTGGGTGGCGGTGAGGCGGTGCCGGGCGTCCGGGTCGGGGCCGGGATCGGGCGGGGCCGCCGGGGCGGGGGAGGGCGCGGCCGGGGCGGGCACCGGGCCCGTGGACCGGTCCGTGGCCCGGCCTGCGGTCCGGCCCGTGGATTTCCACACCATCGACATCGTTCGCCGTACCTCCGTGCGCTGCGGGAAGAGAACCCCTGTGACGGGGCCAGCCCAGCGTGAGTGCCGGTTCGTACGGGCGCGCCGGTTCTTGGCGTGGCTTTGGCGGGTGATCCGGCCTTCTTCACGCCTTCTTGATGCCCGGCGGGGGTGCGGCGACGCGGGTGGGTGGCCGGAGCACCGGGTGGCCGGGGCACCGGTAAGTGGGCGGGCGGCGGTGGCTCGGAGGCCGAGCCGGGGCCGGTCGAGTCCCGCGGCGGAGCTGGTGATGACTTTCCGGCGTGGGGTGACGTCGTTGTCCATGAGCAGGTCGAAGGCGATGAACCGGCGCGATCAGATGTCGAGGAAGCGGACGTCCTTGGCGTTGCGCTGGATGAAGGAGCGCCGGGCCTCGACGTCCTCACCCATCAGGACGGAGAAGAGCGCGTCGGCAACGGCCGCGTCGTCGAGGGTGACCTGGCCCAGGACACGGTGCTCCTGGTCCATGGTCGTGACGCGCAGTTCCTCGGCGTTCATCTCGCCCAGGCCCTTGAACCGCTGGATGGAGTCGTCCCTGACCCGGTGGCCGCGCTGCCGGCCCCGCTCCAGCAGTACGTCGCGTTCGCGGTCGGAGTAGGCGTACTCCAGGTGGTCCCGGCCCCACTTGATCTTGTAGAGCGGCGGGCGGGAGAGGTAGACGTGCCCGTGCTCGATCAGCGGCCGCATGAAGCGGAAGAGGAAGGTGAGCAGCAGGGTGTTGATGTGCTGGCCGTCCACGTCGGCGTCCGCCATCAGGATGATCTTGTGATAGCGCAGCTTCTCGATGGCGAAGTCCTCGTGCACGCCCGTGCCGAACGCGGAAATCATCGCCTGCACCTCGTTGTTGTGCAGGATCTTGTCGATACGGGCCTTCTCGACGTTGAGGATCTTGCCGCGGATGGGAAGGATCGCCTGGTACCGCGGATCGCGGCCGGACTTGGCCGAGCCACCGGCGGAGTCGCCCTCGACGATGAAGATCTCGCTTTTCGCCGGATCGCTGGACTGGCAGTCGGACAGCTTGCCTGGCAGGGCCGCCGACTCCAGCAAGCCCTTGCGGCGGGTCAGATCCCGGGCTTTACGGGCCGCCAGCCGGGCAGTGGCCGCCTGCGTCGCCTTGCGGACGATGTCGGTCGCTTCGTCGGGGCTGCTGTCGAACCAGTCCGTCAGATGTTCGTGCACCACCTTCTGCACGAACGTCCTGGCCTCGCTGTTGCCCAGCTTGGTCTTGGTCTGGCCCTCGAACTGCGGCTCGCCCAGCTTGACCGAGATGATCGCCGTCAGGCCCTCGCGGATGTCCTCGCCCGTGAGGTTGCCGTCCTTCTCGCGCAGCAGCTTCCTCTCCCGCGCGTACCGGTTGACGACCGTGGTCAGCGCCGTGCGGAAGCCCTCCTCGTGGGTGCCGCCCTCGTGGGTGTGGATGGTGTTGGCGTAGGAGTAGACACTGTCAGCGAACTGGCTGTTCCACTGCAGCGCGACCTCCAGCGACAGCAAGCGCCCGGTGTCCTCGGCGGCGATGGAGACGACGGAGGGATGGACCGGCTCACCCTTGCGGGCATTGAGGTAGGCGACGAAGTCGGTGATACCGCCGTCGTAGCGGTAGGAGACCGCCTTCGCGGCCCGCTCCCCGGCGGTGTCCGGACCCGCCTCCTCGGCCCCGGCCGTCGCGCGGGCCGACGCACGCTCGTCGGTGAGGGTCAGGGTCAGCCCCCGGTTGAGGAAGGCCATCTCCTGGAACCGCCTGGCCAGCGTCTCGAAGGAGTACTCGGTCGTCTCGAAGATCCCGCCGTCCGCCCAGAACGTCAGGGACGTGCCGGTCTTCGAGGTGGACTCGCGGCGGGCCAGCGGCGCTGTCGGCGCCCCGCCCTCGTACTCCTGGGTCCACCGGTGGCCGTCGGTCCAGATCTCCGCGGACAGCCTGGTCGAGAGCGCGTTGACCACCGACAGGCCCACACCGTGCAGACCGCCGGAGACTGCGTACCCGCCGCCCCCGAACTTGCCGCCCGCGTGCAGCACCGTCAGGACGACTTCCACGGCCGGCTTCTTCTCCGCCGGGTGCATGCCCACCGGGATGCCGCGCCCGTTGTCGGTCACCCGTACACCGCCGTCGGCCAGGATCGTCACATCGATCCGGTCGGCCACCCCGGCCAGCGCCTCGTCGACGGAGTTGTCCACGATCTCCTGCACCAGGTGGTGCAGCCCACGCTCGCCCGTGGAGCCGATGTACATGCTGGGCCGCGTGCGTACGGCGTCGAGCCCGTCCAGGACGGTGATCGCGGTGGCGTCGTACGCGGCATGCACGGCAGACGCGGCATGGCCGTTCTGGCCGATCGGGCTGTTCTGATCGGCGCCGGAGCTGCCGGAGGCGGCGTGAGTGCCGGAAGTGGTCACAGTGCTCCCTTTTTGGGCACGGCGAACCGCGCTCCCGCGCGCCATGGCGCGAGAGCGGTCGGATCGCTGGACGGAAAACGTGTTGCGGGCAGGCCGAAGTAGACCCTCGGGGGCCGCAGTTCTCGACGCCGGGAGGACGACGAGGCGCTTTCCAGATTACCGAAAGTCCCATGTGAGCCTGGGGCTAGAGGCCATCTGGCGGCCCATCTCGTCGCCGTTCGCCCCCCCGGCCAATCCCCCCTGCCTGCTCGGCGCGAAAAACCTGCAGGGTGGCACACGGGGGCTTTCCGGGGGCTTCGGCGCGTCGGGCTACAAGGGCTTTTTCAGTGCGGTCGGGGCGCAGGGGGACAGCGCTCGACTCGCCGTGTACGGCCTGATGCGTTGTCAGTGGTGCGTCAAGTTCCCGGGACGCGTCGTCAGCACGGCGTCAACATCCCGGCGGTTCCGGCATCACGGCCCTAGCGTCACGGCTATGGGACGGCGATGGATGCCCGGGGCCGGAGCCACGGCCCACGGGAAGGGCGGCGGAGACGGCGCGGACCGCAGATGCGGCGCGCACGGCGTGGATGGCGGCGCGTACGGCGGTGTGGAAGGCAGCGGACGGAGAGGCGGTGGGCTGCGCGATGGACGGCATACGCGGAAGAGGTACGCCCTTCCACCCCCGGTGCACGGCCCGGCGGCGTACCGGGACCGCCGATGGGCGGCCGAACTGCGCACGGCGGCCTGCTGCGCGGCCGGTGTCCTGTGCGTCATGCTCGCCGTCGACCTCGTCTGTCACACCCTCGATCCGCTGCGTGCCGCCTGCTGGACGGCCATCGCGGTGGTGCTCTTCGCGGCGCTCGTCCCGACACGGGTGACGGCCGGGGCGGGCTGGCTCGCCGTACGCGGGCTGCTGCGCGAGCGCCGGGTCCGTACCGACCTGCTGGTCCTCGTACGCCGCAGCGACGGGATGGCGCCCCGGCTGGTGCTGCGCGACGCGGTGGGCGACCGCGTCGAACTGGACCCCAAGGTCCTGACCGCCAACCCGGCCCTGTGGCACGTACTCGACACCGGCGCCCGGCTCTCCCGGGAGCGCGGGTTGATGCGGTCGGGCAGCGAGGTGCTGCGGGTGCTGGGCGAGCACGTCGACCGGGAAGGGGCCCGGGAAATCTTCGAGGCGTCGGGCCTGGAGTGATCGGTCTGGACCGACCGACCGGCCGGCCGCCGCCGCTAAGCGGGCAGCAGGTCGCGGCGGCGCACCATGCGTACGCCGCACAGGTCCTCCGGGTCGTCCTCCCCGTCGAAGAGCGCCGTGATCAGCCAGAGCACGAGGAAGCCGTAACCGGCCAGCCAGCGCTTGACCAGCCGGGGGACGCGCGGCCGAGTGCCGGTCTTCTCCAGGATCACCCGTGTCCTGACCAGGAATTTACCCACGCTCGCGCCGAGCATCCGGGTCAGCACCACATGGTTGAGGAACGAGACGCCGACCCCGCACCCGATGGCCGTCGCCCAGAACGCGCCGAACGGCCGGTCGCCACCGAGCCGTACCCCCAGGCCCAGGACGCCGAGCACACAGGTGAGCAGCACACCGTCGACGGCGATCGCGGTGAGACGCCGGAGGTCGCCGGCGGGCTCGGGGATGTCGGGGAGCCGGTAGACGGGGGACGGGGCGTAACGCTGCTCGTACATGAGAGCGGATCTTGCCATGGCGGCCGAGGCCGCTACGGCCACGGCTGCCGAGGCCCCTACGACCGCGTCGGCCAGACCAGCGCCTGGGCGACGATGACGCGCTCGCCGTCGAAGGTGACGGCGGGCCCCTCGTGCAGTGTGTAGCCGAGGGCGATCATCTCGCTCACGCGCCGGCAGAACGCGGCGTCGTCCGGACCGGTCAGGACTCGGTAGACGGGCAATCCGTCCGGTGGCGTGCTCATGCGGAGGAGCATCTCAGACCGGGCCGCCGACCGGCCCACCGGGCTGCGGCGCACCGGACTGCGCCGCCCGAACTCAGCTGCTCCCGGGGCTGTCGGCCTTGCCGAAGTCGTACCGTACGCCGGTCAGCTCCTCCGACGCCTCCCACAGCCGCGCCGACGTCGTGTCGTTGCGCGTCCACGGGGCGCGGGGGGACGGCGCGGTCGCGCCGCGCAGGCCGTTGCGGGGGCCGAGGAAGGCGTCCGGCTTCATGTGCGGGGCGGTGGCGGCGCACAGGGTCGGCAGGGCGCCGGACTCGGCGGGCTGGCCGATGACGCGGTTGGCCAGCCCCACGAGGCGCTCGGCGCGCGTACGGCCCTCCATCCGTACGCCGGCGGTCTGCAGGTTGGTGTCTGCGTACCCGGGGTGCGCGGAGACGGCCAGTACCTGCGAGCCGGCCTGCGCGAGGCGGCGCGACAACTCGTGGACGAAGAGCAGGTTGGCGCTCTTGGAGCGGCCGTAGACGATCCAGCGGCGGTAGGCATGCTCGCTGTTGAGGTCGTCCAGGTGGACGTTGCCGAGCATGTGGAAGCCGCTGGAGACGGTGACGACGCGCGCCCCAGGGGTGCCCAGCAGCTTGGGCAGCAGCAGGCCGGTGAGCGCGAAGTGGCCGAGGTGGTTGGTCCCGAACTGCATCTCGAAGCCGTCGGCGGTCCGGCGCTGGGGGAGTGCCATCACACCGGCGTTGTTGATGAGGAGGTCGAGACGGTCACCGTCGAAGTCGTCGAGGCCTGCCGCGAAGGTGCGTACGGACCGCAGGTCGGCGAGGTCGAGCTGCCGGAACTCGACTTCGGCGCCGGGCACTTCGGAGCGCAGCCGGGCGAGCGCCGTGTGCCCGCGCCCTTCGTTGCGGCAGGCCAGTACGACACGGGCGCCGCGGCGGGCGAGTTCGCGGGCGGTGATGTAGCCGATGCCGCTGTTGGCGCCGGTCACGACCGCCGAGCGGCCCGTCTGGTCGGGGATGTGGCTCGTGTTCCAACGGGTCACGCCTGCTGCGCTCCTTCGTCGGTGCATCGGGGGGCACCAGCGTACGCCTGGGCCGGGTGGGGGACGCACCCGGCCGGAGGAGGGCGTGATTGCCGGGGGTGGAGAAGACCGGCTGGGCGCGGTCCACCACGTTCGAGGCGGGCAGCGGGAACGGTCAGCCGCCGTGCCGTTCGGCGACCTCCCGCACCCGGTAGACGGGCACCGACACCGCCGGATCGTCCAGACAGGTGCCCGTCTCCAGGTCGAAGCGCTGCTTGAGGAGGGGGGAGGCGACGAACGGGCGGCCGCCCGCGGAGCCGGTCAGGCCGCGGGACAGGACGTACGCGCCGGTGAACGGGTCGCGGTTGCCGATGGCGTACGGGCGTCCCGCGCGGTCCACGAACAGCGCCACCTGCCCGCCGTCCGGGAGGAGGGCGGCGACGCCCCGGCCGGGGACGAGGGCGGAGGGAGCGCAGACCGGGAACCAGGTGCTGATCTCCTTCTGTTCCTCGGGGAGTTCTACGGCGAGTGTCGTGGGGCTCATCGGGCGGCGGTTCCTTCCAGGGTGCGGGCGTCGGAGGTGGTGAGCGCGGTACGGACCGGAAGCGTCGGACCCGCCAGCAGGACCAGGTCCGGCTTGATCTGGTCGCGCTCCGGGACGAAGCGGACGGCCGGGTCGGGGGCGTCCGGCGCGTTGACGAAGGAGACGAAGCGGCCGAGGCGCTCCGGGTCGGCGAGGGTGTCGGCCCACTCGTCGCGGTAGGCCGTCACATGCGCGGCCATCAGGGACTCCAGCTCGTCGCAGAGACCGAGGGAGTCGTGCACGACGACGTCGCGTACGTGGTCGAGGCCGCCCTCGATGCGCTCCAGCCAGGCGGAGGTGCGCTCCAGGCGGTCGGCGGTGCGGATGTAGAACATCAGGAAGCGGTCGATGAGGCGGATCAGCTCGGTGTCGGAGAGGTCCTGGGCCAGCAGATCGGCGTGGCGCGGGGTGGCGCCGCCGTTGCCGCCGACGTAGAGGTTCCAGCCGTTGGAGGTGGCGATGACGCCGAAGTCCTTGCCGCGTGCCTCGGCGCACTCGCGCGCGCACCCGGAGACGGCCGACTTGAGCTTGTGCGGGGAGCGCAGACCCCGGTAGCGCAGCTCCAGGTCGATGGCCATGCGGACGGAGTCCTGGACGCCGTAGCGGCACCAGGTCTGGCCGACGCAGGACTTCACGGTACGGAGGGCCTTGCCGTACGCGTGTCCCGACTCGAAGCCCGCGTCGACCAGGCGGGCCCAGATGCGGGGGAGCTGGTCGACGCGGGCGCCGAACAGGTCGATGCGCTGACCGCCGGTGATCTTCGTGTAGAGGCCGAAGTCGCGGGCCACCTCGCCGATGACGATCAGCTTCTCCGGGGTGATCTCGCCGCCGGGGATGCGCGGCACGACGGAGTAGGAGCCGTTGCGCTGGAGGTTGGCGAGGAAGTGGTCGTTGGTGTCCTGGAGGGCGGACTGCTCGCCGTCCAGGACGTAACCGTCGGCGCCGACCGTGGGGGCGAGCGAGGCGATGATCGAGCCGACGGTCGGCTTGCAGGTCTCGCAGCCGTCGCCGCCGCGCGCTTCCTCCCGGCCGTGGCCGTCCAGGAGTTCGGCGTACGAGGTGAGGCGGCGGGTGCGGACGATCTCGTACAGCTCGGCGCGGGTGTGCGGGAAGCATCCGCACAGGCCCTGGTCGACGACCACGCCGCCGGCCGCCAGCTCGTCGTTGACCAGGGTGGTCAGCGCCTTGACGCAGCTGCCGCAGCCGGTGCCCGCCTTGGTGCACTTCTTCACCTCGGGCACGGTGGTGCAGGAGTGCTCGGAGACCGCACCACGGATGGTGCCCTTGGTGACGTTGTGGCAGTTGCAGATCACCGCGTCGTCGGGGAGGGCGGCGGGTCCGAGGGCGGCCGGCGCGCCGGTGCCCGCGGGGAGTACGAGCTGTTCGGGGGCGACCGGGGGCACGGAGCCGGTGAGCGGGCGCAGCAGCCCGTACGACTCGGCGTCGCCGACCAGCACACCGCCCAGCAGCTCGCCGTCCGCGCCGATGACCAGCTTCTTGTAGACGCCGGAACGGGAGTCGGCGTACACGACGTCGAGGCAGCCCGGGGTGGCGCCGTGCGCGTCCCCGAAGGAGGCCACGTCCACGCCGAGGAGCTTGAGCTTGGTGGAGGTGTCGGCGCCGGTGAAGACGCGGCCCCCGGATTCGTCGGAAGCGGTGGGGGCGCTCAGGCCCTCCGCGATCGCGGCCGCCGCCGTCTCCGCCATCTCGTAGCCGGGCGCCACCAGGCCGTACACCCTGCCGTCGGCCGCCAGCGCGCACTCGCCGATCGCGTACACGGCCGGGTCGCTGGTACGGCACCGCTCGTCGACGCCGATGCCACCGCGCTCGCCGACCGTCAGCCCGCAGTCGCGGGCGAGCTGGTCGCGCGGCCGCACCCCGGCCGAGAAGATCACCAGATCGGTCTCGACGCGCGAGCCGTCCGACAGCTCCATGGCCCGCACCGCGCCGTCCTCGCCCGCGACGATCTCCTTGCCGCCGACACCGGTGTGGACGCTCAGGCCCATCTCCTCGACGGTCCGGCGCAGCGCGCTGCCGCCGCCCTCGTCGACCTGGACCGCCATCAGCCGCGGCTGGAACTCGACGATATGGGTGCGCAGTCCGAGCCCCTTGAGGGCACCGGCCGCCTCCAGGCCGAGCAGGCCGCCGCCGACGACCGCGCCGGTGCGGGAGTTCTTGGCGTACTCCTCGATGGCCAGCAGATCCTCGACCGTCCGGTACACGAAACAGCCGGTGCTGTCCGCGCCGGGCACCGGCGGCACGAAGGGGTACGAGCCGGTGGCCAGCACGAGCGAGTCATAGGTGACCGTCAGGCCGGAACGGGCGGTGACGGTGCGCGCCGCGCGGTCGATGGCGGTCGCCGGGTCGCCGAGGTGCAGTTCGATGCCGTGCCGGGCCATGAACTCCGGGTCGGCCAGAGTCAGATCCTCCGGTGTGCGGCCCGAGAAGTACGAGGTGAGCGCGACCCGGTCGTAGGCGGGGCGCGGCTCCTCGCACAGCACGACGACCCGGGTATGCGCGGTCACCCCACGGTCGGCGAGGGCTTCGAGGAACCGCTGGCCGACCATGCCGTGGCCGATGAGCACGAGAGTGGGAACGGCGGTTGCAGCCATGGTCAGGAGCCTCCGTCGGGGGCGGTGGTGGGGGCGGTGCCGGGACCGCCGCTGTGGTCGGTGGTGAGCAGATGCAGCAGGGAGGCCGCGGGCAGCAGGTCGTCGGCCTCCCAGGTACGGGCGAGGGTGCCGACGGCTCCGAGATCGCCGAGCAGGATGCCGCCGACCAGGCGGTCACCGCGGATGATGACCTTGCGGTAGGCGCTGCGGGTGGCATCGGACAGGTGGATCACGTCGTCGCCGGGGCGGGGGGAAGGGGTGCCGAAGGCGGCTAGGTCCAGGGGGGCGGAGTGGGGAGTGGAGTCCGTGCCTGGGCCGGGGCTGGGGCCGGTGAGGGTGAGGCGGGTGAGGGCACGGGTGCCGCGATAGGTACGCGCACGCGCCTCCGCGTCGGCGGTCCCGGCCGTCCCGGTTTCCGCCTCGGCTCCTGCCCCGGCCTCCGCGTCCCCGGCCTCCGCCATGAGAACCTTCGCCAGCAGATCGGCCTGTTCGAGGGCGGCGCCGGCCAGCCCGTACACCAGCCCGTCGTGCTGCGCGCAGTCGCCGATCGCGTGGATACGGGGGTCGGCCGTCCGCAGGTGGTCGTCGACGACGATGCCGCGGTCCACCGGCAGCCCGGCCGCCCGTGCGAGGCCGACGCGGGGCCGTACCCCGCAGGCGAGGACGACCAGGCCGGCATCGGATACGTAACCGTCCGCGAGTTCCACGGCGCGCACGGAGCCGTCCTCGACGCGCAGCCCGCGTACCCGGCACTCCGTGTGGATCTCAACGCCCAGCGCTTCGAGGTGGGTGCGGAGCAGGGCCGCGGCCCCGGCGTCCAGCTGGCGTTCCATCAGGTGCTCGCCCTGCTGGGCCAGCAGAACCGGTACGCCGCGCTCGGCCAGGGCGCGCGCCGCGGACACCCCGAGCAGCCCGCCGCCGATCACCACGGCGCGTGCGCCGGGGCGTGCGGCGGCCGAGTCGAGCGCTGTGCAGTCGTCCAGCGTGCGGAACGGATGGACGCCGAGCGGCAGATCGTCCTGGCCCGGCCGGCCGGGCGGGAAGAGGCCGCGCAGCGGCGGCAGCACCGGGTTGGAGCCGGTCGCCAGGACGAGCCGGTCGTACGGGACGGCCCGGCCGTCGTCGCACTGCACCGTACGGCGCTCCCGGTCGACCCGTACCGCCCGCACCCCGCTCAGCCACCGCACCCCGTTGTGCGGGGCCGGCAGGGCGATGACCTCGTGCGGGTAGCGGCCGGCCAGCACCTCGGCGAGGAGGACCCGGTTGTACGGCGCGTGCGGCTCCTCACCGAGCACGGTGAGCACCGGGCCGCCGCCGGTGCCGGCGGCGCCTGCCGGACGGAGGCGCTGCGCGAGCCGGGCGGCGGCCATTCCGCCGCCGATCACCACCACACGCTGTTGCGAGGTCATGTCCGCCAGCGTGCGGTGCGGCTGTTACCCGGCCGCATCTGCACTGTTTCCCGTGGGGAACGCTGCCCTCAGCGCGGCGGAGGACGGGGTGTGAGGGCGGGAGGTAGGGGGCGGGACGTGAGGACGGGGTGTGGAGCCGGGGTGTGGGGGCCGGGCAGCCCGAACGGTCGGGGGTGGGGCTACCCGAACCCCCGCTCCCCGTACCCGCACGATCGATCCGCACGCGCCCCCGCCGTAGGTTGAGGCCCATGCAACCGCACCACCGACCGCACGATCCGGCGGGCCGTCTCCGCCACTGGCCGGGCGCGCCCTTCGCTCCCCGCAACCTGGCCGCGGTGCTGCACGCCGTGGCCGGGCTGCCGTTCGCGCTGCTCGGCATGGTGCTGGTCCTGGTGGGACTCCTGGTGAGCACGGTGCTGGTGTGGACGGCGCTGGGGCCGTGGCTGCTGGCGCTGACCGTACGGGGAGCGACGGCCCTCGGTGCCGCACAGCGCGCCATGGCGCGCGGGCTGCTGGCGGTGGACATCGAAGCGCCCGCGCGGCGCACCGGCAGCGGGGCGCTCGGCTGGCGGCGGGCGGTGCTCGGCGACCGGGCCGGCCGACGGGCGGTCGGCTGCGCCCTCCTCGCGCCGTTCACGGCCGTTCCGCCGCTCCTGGTCGTCCTGGCCGCGTACGTGTACGGGCTGCTCTTCCTCGCCCACCCCGTCCTCAAGCACGTCAACTACTTCACCGAGCACGGACCGGACGGGATCGAACGCCACGTCTCCCTCCAGGTGAACGGGGTGGAGTTCGACTCCTGGCCGCGCTGGCTGCTGGTCGTCGCCGCCGGGGCCGCGCTGCTCCTCGTCGCGCCGTGGCTGCTGCGCCGGGCGCAGGCCCCGCACCGCCTCCTGCTGCGCGCGCTGCTCGGCCCCGACCCGGCGGCGCAGCGCATCCGCACCCTGGAGGAGACGCGCGCCCAGGCCGTCGAGGACGCCGCGGCGACGCTCCGCCGTATCGAACGCGACCTGCACGACGGCACCCAGGCGCGCCTGGTCGGGCTCGGTATGCACCTCACGATGATCCGCGAAATGATCACCGCGGACGCGGACCGCGCACAGCTGCTGACCGTGGTGGAAACGGCTCAGGGCAACGCGAAGCAGGCCGTCGCCGACCTGCGCGACCTCGTACGCGGCATCCACCCGCCCGTCCTCGACCAGGGGCTGGACACGGCGCTCGCCACCCTCGCCGCCGACAGTGCCCTGCCGGTCACGGTGACGGCCGGCGCGGTGAGCCGCCGCCCGTCCCCGGCCGTCGAGTCCATCCTCTACTTCTGCGCCGCCGAACTCCTCGCCAACGCGGTCAAGCACAGCGGCGCTTCACGCGTGGCGGTGGAGGTGACGAGCGGTACGGACGCGGAGCGGGACGGGCCCGGCAGCGGCGGAGCCGGGGGCGGGCTGCGGCTCGTCGTACGCGACGACGGGCGCGGCGGCGCGGTGGTCGGCGCGGGCAGCGGGCTTACGGGGCTGCGCGCCCGGGTCCGTACCGTGGACGGCACGCTGACCTGCGACAGCCCACCCGGCGGGCCTACGGTGGTCACCATCCGCATCCCCCAGCCGTAACCGTTCTCTCCCCCCCCGCACGCTGCAAAGGCAGGCCACACACATGCGCGTCGTCATCGCCGAGGACTCCGCGATCCTGCGGGACGGGCTCGCCCAACTCCTCGCCCTGCGCGGGGTGGAGGTGGCGGCGGCCGTCGGCGACGCCGAGACACTGCGGGCCGCGGTCGCCGAACACCGCCCGGACGCCGCCGTCGTCGACATCCGTCTGCCGCCCGGCCACACCGACGAGGGCCTGCGCGCGGCCGTCGCCATCCGCCGGGACCACCCCGGCACCGGCGTACTGATCTTCTCCCAGTACGTGGAGACCAGCTACGCGGCGCGCCTGCTGGGCGACGGGGCCGGCGGCGTCGGCTACCTGCTCAAGGAACGGGTGGTGGACATCGCCGAGTTCGTGGACGCGCTGGAACGCGTCGCGGCGGGCGGCACCGCGCTGGACCCGGAGGTCGTCACCCAGTTCTTCGGCGCCGGCCGCCGCGCCGCCGCCCTGGACACCCTCACCCCACGCGAACGCGAAGTCCTCGCCCAGATGGCCCAGGGCCGCACCAACCAGGCCATCGCCGCCACCTTCGTGGTCACCGAACGCGCCATCGAGAAACACATCGCCCACATCTTCACCAAGCTGGACCTCCCGCCGTCCGGGACGGACCACCGCCGGGTGCTCGCGGTGCTGCGGTATCTGGAGGCGGCGGCGTAGGGCCGGGACGGGGCCGGGACAGGGCCGGGTTACGGCGCGGGGGCCAGCAGGCGGGTGAGCGCGCGGCGGGTGCGCTCCTGGGCCGTGGGGTCGGCGAAGAGCTGGATGGCCTGGTTGAGGCCGGTGTAGAGGCCGATCAGTTCGAAGACGAGCTGGTCGGGGTCGGTGTCCGGGGGGAGTTCGCCCGCGTCGGCGGCGTACCGGATCTCGTTGGCCAGGCGGCGGCGCCAGAGGGTGGAGCGGCGTACGACGGCGTCCCGGATGGGGCCGACGCGCGCGTCGAACTCGACCGCCGCGGTGGTGAAGAAGCAGCCGCCGGGGAAGGCGCCGTGTTCCCGTTCCAGGTAGGTGATCCAGTACTCGCAGATGGCCCGGAGCCGGTCGAGACCGGGGGCCGTACCGGCGGCGGGCTCCCACACCGCCCTGGAGAAGATCGCCGACGCGCCGTCCAGGGAGGCGAGCTGGAGCGCCTCCTTCGTGCCGAAGTGGCCGAGGACACCGGCCTTGCTCATGCCCAGGTCGGTGGCGAGGCGGCCGATGGTCAGCCCGTCGAGCCCTTCGACCGAGGCGATCGCGATGCTGCGGTCGATGATCCGCTCGCGGGTCCTGCGGGACTCGGCGGCGGACTTGCGTGGGCTCATACGGCCATCGTAGCCAGCGCGTCCCGCCGCACCCCCAAATAACTTCCGACCGTTCGGTTGCTATATTTCCGGCCGGTGCGGCCGGCACCGCCGCGGCAGGCGTACCGGCCGCGCCGTACCGTCCGCGAGCCGAGGAGAGCAACCGTGCCGGGAACCCGTATCGCCGCGCTGGGCCACCACCAGCCGTCCCGCGTCCTGACCAACGACGACCTGGCGGGCATGGTCGACACCAGCGACGAGTGGATCCGGCGGCGCACCGGCATCGTCACCCGCCGGATAGCCGACCGGGAGTCCGTGGCGGATCTGGCCACGGCCGCCGCCGCCAAGGCGCTGGCCGCCTCCGGGCTGGAGCCCGCCGACATCGGCCTGGTCACTGTGGCGACCTGCTCGGCCATCGACCGCTGCCCGTCCACCGCCGCCCAGGTCGCCGCCGCGCTCGGCATTCCCTCGGCTGTCGCGTACGACCTGAACAACGGCTGCGCGGGCTTCTGCACCGCCCTCGCCTGCGCCGACCACTCGGTCCGCGCGGGCGCCGCCCGGCACGCCCTGGTCATCGGCGCCGAGAAGATGTCGGACGTGACGGACTGGACCGACCGCAGTACGTGCGTCCTGCTCGGCGACGGCGCGGGCGCCGCCGTGGTGAGCGCTGCCGAGTCCGCGCACATCGGGCCCGTCGTCTGGGGCTCCGACCCCACCCGCGCCCAGGCCGTGCGCCTGATGGGCGACTGGCACCCGCGCTTCGCGCAGGAGGGGCAGACGGTGTTCCGCTGGGTCACCACCGAGCTGGCCCCGCTGGCCGCGGAGGCCTGCGAACGGGCCGGTGTCGCCCTCGCGGACCTCGCCGGTGTCGTCACGCACCAGGCCAATCTGCGCATCATCGAGGCCGTGGTGCGGCAGCTCGGCCTGCCCGAGGACGTGGTGATCGCCCGGGACGTGGTCGAGTCCGGCAACACCTCCGCCGCGTCCGTGCCGCTCGCCCTGTCCAAGCTGGTCGAGCGCCGCGACCTGCCGTCGGGCGGGCCGGTGCTGCTGCTGAGCTTCGGCGGCGGACTGTCGTTCGCGGGGCAGGTGGTGGACTGCCCGTAGGCGGGGCGGGCATGGGGCGGACGCCCGCCGGGCATCCACCCCACCGCCGCGCAGGACCGCGCCGTCAGCCGCTGCCGCCCGTCAGCCCGCGACCTTCGCCGGGCACAGTCGGCGCGGCTGCTTGTCGCCGCTGAGCTTCGCGTCCACGCAGCCGCCGGGCAGACCGGCGTACGGGGTGCTGCCGAAGTTGGCGGTGACGGTCAGCTTGCCGTTCCCGAACTCCGTGCGCTGTACGAGGTTGTCGTCGGTCAGCCGGCGGAACGAGGTCAGCTTCTCGGTGCCCGCCGCCTTGTGCAGCGGCGAGAAGTACTTCTGCAGAGCCGCCAGTTCCGGGCCGGACTTCTTGATGGCCGGGCCGTCGAGCACGTAGTTCAGCGGGATGTTGTAGAGCATCGCGAGCAGCGCGCGGTCGGTCTTCTGCTTCGGCAGCTTGCCGTACGACAGCTCCCAGCGTTCGGCGTTGACGAGCGAGCTGTGCAGCGCGGTCTCGTACAGCGGCACCCGGTAGGCCGGGTCGTACATCGCCTTCGCCAGGTCGGCCGGCAACTCCACCGGCTTGAAGAACGCCGTGGGGGCGTTCTCCGGGTAGTAGCCGCCCCAGTTCTTCTTGTCGCGTTGCAGCTTCCACAGGCCGTCGGCGACCGGTGTGGCCGCGCCGTGGTTGAACGCCAGCACCTTGTTGGCCCAGGACTGGGCGCTCTCCGAGCCCAGTACGAGCTTGTCGCCCTCGGCCAGGCGCCGCATCCGGGCCAGCCGGTTGTCGCGGTCACCGGCCTTGGTCATCGGGTGGGCGGCGTCGTGGTCGCGGAACTCCTCGCCGGTCGCGTCGACGTCGAGGAAGTAACTGTCGGCGCCGTTCGCGGTCATGGCGCGGGTGCGGTCGGCGAGGTAGTGGTGCTTCGGCTCGGCCTGTTCGAAGGCGCGGGAGCTGAGGTAGCAGCCGCGGTTGCCGAAGCCGGTCGCCGGCTTGCCCTGGGCGTCCCGGACGCAGAAGTCCGGGTAGACGGTGCCGGGCCATTTGGAGGTGGGGGAGTCGGCGGTCTTCGGGTCCTGGCCGTTGGCGAACGTGTCGTACGGGCCCACCAGGTAGCCCGCCTTCTTGGCGGCCCGGACGGCGGCGGCGTCCATCGGGCCGGGCCCGGAGTCGTAACCGAGCCACATCCGGTCCACGCCCAGCTTCCGCAGCGCCTCGACGCCCCCGGCCTTGCGCGCGTCGCCCCACACGTACGCGTGGAAGGCGCCGAGCACCTTGCCGTTGGCCGGATTCTTCTTGATCTTCTCGCGCAGGCTGCCGAGCTGCCCGCGCTCGGTGAGCCAGGAGCGGTAATCGGCGCCGGGCGCGACGGGGTTGCCGTCGGTGAGGGCGAAGGTGACGGTGTAGTCGCGGGTGCCGTCGCCGCCGTTGAAGTCGTGTGTGGTGGAGGTGCGCAGCCGGCCGCCGTCGGAGCGGAACTTCAGCGAGGTGCCGAGGTCGGTGGGGGCCAGGTAGCTGACGCCGTGCCCGTTGCCCAGGGAGTAGCCCCACAGCGGCAGTTCGAGCCCTCCGCCGATGTCGATCGGGTCGCCCGTGAGCCCTGCCTTCGCGGAGTTCCAGAACGTGTCGCGTACGGGGATGTCCAGGCCCTCGCCGCGCGGCAGCTGGACGGACGACGCGGCCCGGTCCGTACCGGTGACCGGCCAGGTGACCGAGCCGTCGCGGTCCGCCTTCATGCTGACCCGCAGCCGCCCGTGGTCGGCGCGCGCGGTCACCGTCAGCCCCTTGTCCGGGTAGCTCCAGCGGGCGCCGCCGTCGGTCTGCTCGACCGGCCCGGGCTTGCCGAGACCGGTGCCGGACGGGGCGGACAGGACCAGGTTCTTCCCGTCCGCCGTACGGGCGTTCACGGCGAGGGTCCCGGTGTCGACGGAGGCCGTACCGCCCCGGACGGGGATCTCGACGTGCCGTCCTTCGACGGTCCCGGCGACGGCCTGGCTGCTGCATCCGGAGGCGCCGGCGGTGGCCGTGGCCGTCAGCACGAGGGAGGCGGCGAGCACGCGGGTACCGGTGCGGGTACGGGGGCGGCCGCCGCTTGAGGCGATCTTGGAATCCATGGACACGTGAATAGCGAGCGGGGTTAAGAACTCTCTAAGAGTGCAGGCGGCGGCGCTGTTCCGGCGGTCCCGTGGGTGTTGTCCCGGCGACCCATGTGCGATTAGGTTAGGCTTACCTAAGTCGAGGCCGCCGCGCAGTGCGTACGGCCCCGGCCGAAGTCGTCTGGGCCCGCGCGACAGCGCCGGGCGGGAAGCGGGTTGTCGATGGGAGCGTCGATGAAGACATCGGTGGGCACGTCGACGCGCGCGGCAGGGCAAACCCTGCCGGGCGGCGCGGCGGGCACGGCGACGGGGACGGCAGGGGGGACGGTGCCGGGCGCACCCTCCGGCGGACCGGCGGAAACGGGGGTGGCGGGAGCGGTACCCGCCACACCGCCGCGGCCGTCGCGCCCGGCACCGGCCGACATCGTGGACAGCCCGCGGATCGTCGCGCTGGCCGCCTCCGTGGCGGGCGGACGCGACGCCGCCGTACGGGAGTTCTGGGCCGAGACCGAGACGCAGGGAACCCCGCTCGTCGAACCGATCCCCTGGGACCCCGAGCACCGGGCCGTCACCTTCCTGTGGCGCGGCACGGAGCAGACCCGCCGGGTCCTCCTCCTGGTCAACCGCCTCGTGGACCGCTCACACCTCGCGGGCAGCCTGATGCGCCGCATCCACGGCACCGACGTCTGGCACCTCACCTACCGGCTGCCCTCCGACCACCGCGGCTCGTACGTCATCGCGCCCGATGCGTGGGCGGGGGGAGGGCGGCATCGGACGGGGGAAGCGGCGGTGCCGGGGACGGCACCGGAATCCGTACCGGCAGCCGGTTTCGCACCCGAATCCGGGACCGAATCCGCGCCCGGCTCCGGTCCCGCGGACGACTTCCAGGCCCGGCTGCTCCCGCTGCTCGCCGCGGCCGGGCCCGACCCGCTCAACCCCCGCGTCCTCCCGCCGCGTTGGCGTGGCGAGGGCGGTTCGGTCTTCGAGCTGCCCGACGCGCCGCCGCAGCCGTGGCGGCCGCGGGTGCCCGCCGCCGGTCCGGGCGGGGGCGGCGGCCGGGGCACGGTGGAACGGCACCGGCTGACCAGCGCCGCGCTCGCCGCCCGCCGTGACGTCTGGACGTATGTGCCGCCGGGGCCGCTCCCGGACGGCGGGGCCGACACGCTGGTGCTCCTGGACGGTGACATGTGGTTCGGGCGGCTCGGCGTACCGGACCTCTTCGACCGGCTGATCGCGGACGGCGTGCTGCCGCCGCTGGCCGTGCTCGCCCCGGACGCCGTGGACAACGCCACCCGCGCCCGCGAGTTCGGCGGCCGGCAAGCGTATGTGAACTTCCTCGCCGCCGAACTGCTGCCCTGGGCCGCGGCGCGGCTGCCGGTGATGTTCGACCCGTCGCGCACCGTCGTCGCTGGGGAGGGCCTGGGCGGACTCACCGCGCTGTACGCGGGGTTCGCGGCGCCGCGCCGGTTCGGCAAGGTGCTGGCCCAGTGCCCGTCGCTGTGGTGGCGGCCGGCCGGGGCGGGCCCGGTGGCCGGGGCCGACGTGACGGGACGGCCGTCCTGGCTGGCGGAGCAGTACGCCGGCGGAGGCCGCCGCGAGCTGCGGACGCACCTGCGGGCCGGCCGGTACGCGGGGGACGCCCGCAAACGGTCCCGGGAACTGCGCGACACCCTGCGTGTCCTCGGCCATCCCGTCACGTACACGGAGTACAACGGCGGACATGACCACGCCTGCTGGGCGGACGGCCTGGCGGAGGGACTGGCGGTCCTGCTGGGCCGGCCTGCCCCCGCGCCGGGGGCCGGCGCCGGAACACCGGGGCCCGCATGAGGCCCCGCACGCCGCGCCTCGCCTACTACGTCCTCAAGTCGCGCGTGTACCGCGCCGTCCTGCGGACGCCCCGCTTCCGTACGGCCGGACCGGCGGCGACGGCGGCCGCGGAACGCCACCCGGAGCGCCCACAACGCCGGCAACGTGCCACGACGGGCCAGCGGCCGGCCACGGACCGTTCGCGCCGGCCCGCCCCGGACCGCCCGCGGCGGTTTCCCAAGGACCGCCCGCGGCGGTCCCCCTCCGACCGTCCTCACCGGCGTACCAAGGCCCTCGCCGGGTGACGGACGCGGCGCCCCGCCCCACCAGTGCCGGGGCGGGGCGCCCCTGAAACGGACGGGTGGCGGGCGGCGGTCACGGGCCGCCCGCCACCCGCTCCTGCCATGCCTGCCGCAACTCCCGTACCTGTAGCAGCTCTCGCCTCCCCTGTGACTCCTGCCACGACGGCCTCTCCCGCACCGCCCAGCTCTCTAAGATCGGCCGGTGCCCGCTGACATATCCCTGACGACGACCCTCCTGCTCTGTCTGGCCGCCCTCGCGGCAGGCTGGATCGACGCCGTCGTGGGCGGCGGCGGCCTGCTGCTCCTTCCGGCGCTGCTCGTCGGCCTGCCGCACACGCCCGCCGCGTACGTCCTGGGGACCAACAAGTCCACGGCCGTCGTCGGCACCGCCGCCGCGGCCTACACCTACGTACGCAAGGCGCCGATCGACCTGCGCACCGCCCTGCGCATCGGCCTGGCCGCGCTCGGCGGCTCGCTGGGCGGCGCATTCTTCGCGGCGGGCATCAACAGCGAGGTGCTGCGCCCGCTCATCATGACCGTCCTGGTGGGCGTCCTGGCCTTCGTCCTCCTCCGCCCGGCCTTCGGCACCGCCCCGCGGCCCTCCGGGCCCGTCACCCGGCGGCGCGTGCTGGCCGCGGTCCTGGTGGCGGGCCTGGGCATCGGTTTCTACGACGGGCTGATCGGCCCCGGTACCGGAGCGTTCCTCGTCGTCGCGCTGGCCGCGATCCTCCACATGGACCTGGTGACGTCCTCGGCCACCGCCAAGGTCGTCAACGTGTGCACCAACATCGGCGCCCTGGCCATGTTCGCCTACCAGGGCACGGTCCTGTGGCAACTGGGCGCCCTGCTCGCGGCGTTCAATTTCGTCGGCGGCACGGCCGGTGCGCGCATGGCCCTCAAGCGGGGCGCCGGATTCGTCCGCTGGGTGCTGGTCGTGGTCGTCGTGTCGCTGCTGTGCAAGCTGGCCTTCGACCAGTGGGTGGCCTGAGCCGTGGCCGCGCGGGGGCACAGTCGCGCGGGGGCGGGGGCCCGGCGGCTCAGTTCATGGACTTCGTCGCGGTGACCGCGGTCAGCATGACGGCGGAGTCCTGCAGGGCTTTCAGACCGTGCCGCTCGTGCGGTACGGGCACGACCTGCCCGGCGATCAGGTCCCGTTCGTCCCCGGTCCCGGTCAGCCGGACCCGGCCGTGCAGCACCTGGAGGCTGGCGGCCGGGGGAGTGGTGTGCTCGTCCAGGGCGGCGCCCTCGATGAGCGCGATCACGGTCTGCCGCAGCGGGCCGTCCTGGAGGAAGAGATGGGCACTGCGCCCGTGAGCGGAGGCTCTGGCGTCGTCGAGCTGGCGGCGGGCGAGCGAGCTGAGGTCGTCCATGACCGGCCTTTCGATCGGGGGTTCAAAGCCGCGGCGCCGGGACCGGCACCGGTGGCGGTACTGGTACCCGTATCGGCTCCGCTCACCGCACCCCCGCCGGGCGCGGTCCACCTGACGGGTGGCCGGTCGGCTGCCGAATGGCCGGTGGTCCGGTCCGGCGCCCTCGAAGGTCCGTACGATGCGGAGGAAACTGATCACCCACCAGGGCCCGAAGGGGGCGTTCCCGTGCGAGGCGAACCGGCGGAGCAAGGCCGGCAGGGCGGATCTGCCGAAGGGACGGACGGCGGCGCGGCGGGCTTCCTGACCGTCATGACGACGACCGACAGCGCCGATAAGGCGGAGGCGCTGGCACGCGGCGCGGTCGAGGCCAGAGTGGCGGCGTGCGCGCAGATCGGCGCGCCCGTCACCTCGGTGTACCGGTGGCAGCAGGCGATCGAGACGGCACAGGAGTGGCAGGTGCTGTTCAAGACGGCGGCCGCGCGCTACGAGGCGCTGGAGGCGTATCTCCTCCAGGCCCATGACTACGACACACCGGAGATCATCGCCACGCCGGTCACGCGCGGCGGGGCCGGTTACCTGGCCTGGGTCGCGGAGGAGACGAGCTGACATGGGACGGCGATCCGAGACGGGGCTGCGGTCCGACACGGGACGGCAGGCGGCGGACGGGCACGGCCGGGCGGCCCACGGGCCCCGCCACGGCCGCAAGGTCCGGCGGAGACGACCGGTGTGGGGCCGGCTGACGGCCGCCGGGGCGGGGCTCGCCCTGTGCTTCGTCGTGGCGCCCGCGAGCGGCGCGACCGCCGACGACGATGACGCCGGGGGCGGCTGGACGAGCGGCGCCGCGGCCCAGTACTGGACGGCGGGCCGGATGGCGGCGGCGACCCCCTCTGGCGCGGACACCGCGAAGGGCGCCGCGACGCCCGCCCCGCGCACCACGGCGGCCGTGCCCGACGCGGCCGGCTCCGCCCGGCACTTCGACGGGGTGCCGTCCGTCGGCGTGCTCTTCTCCGTCGACAAGGACGCGCGGGCGCACCACTGCACGGCCAGCGTCGTCCGCAGCCCGCGCCGCAACCTGATCCTGACGGCCGGGCACTGCGATCCGGGAAACCGCGCGGCTTTTGTCCCGCAGTATCGTTCCGGCGCCACCACCCAGCCGTACGGAGTCTGGGCGGTCGACCGCGGCTACACCGACCCGGGACGCACCGACACCGGCCCGGGATCGGACCTGGACTTCGCGTTCGCGACGGTCAAACCGGACAGCGAGGGCCGCGCCCTGGAGTCGGTGACCGGCGGCAACATCCTCGCCCGCACACCCGGTTACGCCACCGACGTCACCGTCATCGGCTACCCGACCGTCCGCAACGACCCCGCCGACCAGGCCATACGGTGCGGAGTCCGGACCACCCGGCTGACCGGCCAACGGCAGCTGCGGATGGAGTGCGGCGGCTTCTACGGCGGCACCTCGGGCAGCCCGTGGCTGAGCCACTTCGACGAGCGGACGAAGACCGGGTACGTGGTCGGCAACATCGGCGGCCTCAACGGCGGCGGCCCGGCCGGCCCCGACAGCCACCGGACCTCCTACAGCCCGTTCTACGGCCCGGAGGTGTTCCGGCTCTACGCCCGCGCGGTCGTGGGCTGACGCGGGGGCGGCGGCCCGCCGGGCCCGTGCCGCTACGGCTGCCGCAGCGCCGCCGCCACCCCGTCCTCCCGCGGCCCGAGGAAGCGCGGATCGGGCCGTACGGCGGCCTCGGCTGCCGCCTTCGCCGCCGCGAACACCTCGCGGGTACCGCCGTAGTACCAGGTGGCGTCGTGCTTGGCGTCGACCCCCACCCCGTACGCGTCGAGACCGGCCGCACCGCACAGCGCCAGCGCACGTCGGATGTGGAAGCCCTGACTGACCAGGACGGCCCGGTCCACGCCGAAGACGCGACGGGCGCGGGCACACGAGTCCCAGGTGTCGAAACCGGCATAATCACTGACGATCCGGCTCGCGGGAACGCCGTGTGCGACCAGGTACCTGCGCATGGCGTCCGGCTCGTCGTAATCCTCGCGGCTGTTGTCCCCCGTGACCAGGAGCGCGCGGACCGTGCCCCGCTCGTACAGCCGGGCCGCCGCGTCCAGCCGGTGCGCCAGGTACGGGGACGGCTCACCGTCCCACAGCCCCGCGCCGAAGACGACGGCGACCGGCGCCGCCGGCACGTCCTCGACCGTGCGGACCCGGGACCCCGCGGCGACGTTCATCCACGTCACCGGCAGCAGCGCCAGCACACACGCCAGCACAGTGACCTGGAAGGCCCGCCGCTGCCCGTGCCGGGTGCGGGGCAGTCGCAGACGGCCCCATACCCGCCGAATCCACTGTGCCTGCTGTGTCACCGGATGTCCCCTGTTGTTCGCGTTGCCGTCGTAAGCACCGACGCGTCGGGCCCTGGCATGGTTGCGGAGGCGGGGGAAGCCCGGCCCGCCCCGGCCCGTGAGCACCGCCACCGCCACCCGCCATCCCCCCACCGAAGGAGCCCGCCGGATGCCCGCCGAGCCCGAGCGCCTCCCGTTCTTCGTCTACGGAACGCTGCGGCCCGGCCGGGCCAACTACGCCCGGTGCCTGCGCGGCCGTACGGCGGGCGAGGAATCGGCGCTGGTCAGAGGCGTACTGCTGTATGAAGGGCCCGGCTACCCGTATGCCGTCACCGGCCCCGCCGAAGCAGTCGTGCACGGCGACCTCATAGCGCCGCGCGCGGACCTCCACGACGATGTGCGCGCCGCCCTGGACCGGCTGGAGGGCTACGTCCCCGGCGCCCCCGGCAACCTCTACGAGCGGGTGGCGCGGCAGGCCGAGTGCGCGGACGGCCGCAGCGTACGGTCCTGGCTGTACGTGGCCGCCGAACCGCTCGCGGGCCGCCTGCGCGCGTCCGGCACGCCCATACCCGGCGGCGAATGGCCGCGCGGACGTACCTGCTGAAAGCCCCGCCACTCCGGTGGGGGAGTGGCGGGGCTCAGGGCCGGGTAGCGCGACCGCGCCGCATCACGTGGCGGAGAACGCGCCACCCTTGACGCCCGCGACGAATTCCGCGAACGAACGGGTGGGGACGGAGAGAACGGGGCCGTTCGGGTCCTTGCTGTCCCGGACGGGGACTATGCCGGTGGTCGCCTGTGCCGGGGCCCACTCAACGCAGGTACCACCGTTGCCGCTGTAGGAAGACTTGGACCAGATGGAGAACGCGCCACCTTTGACGCCCGCGACGAACTCCGCGAACGAACGGGTGGGGACGGAGAGAACGGGGCCGTTCGGGTCCTTGCTGTCCCGGACGGGGACTATGCCGGTGGTCGCCTGTGCCGGGGCCCACTCGACGCAGGAGCCGCCGTTGCCGCTGTAGGAAGACTTGGACCAGACGAGGGTTTGGGGGTCGGTGGTCACGAGGTGCCCTCCCGTATCTGCTGGATCATGGTTACTGACTCTGCCTGAGAAAGTGCGGCCGCCTGTAGCTGATGGTAGGCCCTCACCAGCGGGAGCACGGAGGTCAGTTCCCGATCCAGGTAGCCTTGGGTTTCCGACTCGACGTAGGAAATTACGGAGCGGTCCGGAAGGGTCAACAGGTTCACCGACCGGTTGAACGGCCGCCGCTCGCCCATGGCGTAGGGAGCCACCTGGAGAGTGGTGTCCGGCTGGTCGGCGAACTCGACCAGCCGGGCCAACTGGGCGTCCATGGCGGCAGGCCCGCCGATCGGCCGCCGGAGGCAGCTTTCGTCCAGGACCGCGATCACCACGGGAGCGACGCGCCGCACCAGTGATGCCTGCCGCTCCACCAGGAAGTCGACTCGCTCGCAAGCCTGTTCAGGACTGATCGTGCCCCGCCGTACGTTGCCCTCTTCCAGGGCGCTCGCGTACTCCGGTGTCTGGAGCAGTCCGGGAATCGCTCCTACTTCGAACAGCCGGATCTCCGCCGCGCGGGCCTCCTGCCCCAGGTACTCCGGGAAGCCTTCCAGCAAGCTGCCGTTACGGATTTCCGCCCACGCGCGTTCGAACGATTCGGTGGTTCCCGCCAGTCCGAGGGAGGTGTCGACAGCGCGCGAAAAGCGGAGTGTTGGCGGTTTGCGTCCGGTTTCCACCGCCGAGATGTGCCTGCCCGAGTAGCCGATCCACGCGGCCAGGTCGTCCTGCTTCCATCCGCGCGCCTCCCGCGCGCTGCGCAGGCGCGCGCCGTACGCCGCCTTGGGCCCGGCCTCCGGGTTCAGCTCCTTGATGTTGACCAACATGCCCTCCGTTTCCAGAACGTTGAAGACGGGGCGACTGTAGGCCCATCCTGACTCCCTTCGGTAGTGGCACGAACACGGAGAGGAACGGACGGCCGCAAGTGACCAGCCCGAACCCCGGCTCCAGCCGGAAAGATTTCACCCGGCTCATGCGCTCCAGCGGGCACGACGGCGTGCTCTTCCTGCGCACCGGCGGCGGCAGTGACGCCGCCCCCGACCACCCCCGACGCGAAGGCACGGCCATGACCCTTCCCACCCCGACGCGCACAGACCTTCAGATCACCGGCATTCGGAAGCACGTCGCCGAATGCGTCACGCCCGTCGAGGACGAGCCGTGCGGCGCCCGTTCCAACGTCTGGGACTCGCCCAGGCCCCTGGACGTGTGGATTCGCGCCCACGCGGACGAGCACGAGCACAAGAAGTACGTGAAGCACACGGAGGAGACCGTCAACGTCTTCTCCAGGCCCGCGGAGGAACAGCGCAAGTAGGGAAGAGCGGCAGCGCTGGGCGGGGAACGGCGCGCCGGACAGCCGCCCCGGCCGCCCGCCCGGCGCCGCCGCCCCGTTAACCTGGACGACTTCCCCGAACCACACAGGACCCGGGAGCCCCGGCAGTCCCAGCAACAGACAGGTGTGATCCCAGCGTGCCCCCCACCTCCCCGGCCCCGGCAGACTCGCCGTTCCCCAAGGCGGAACTGCACCTCCACATCGAGGGCACCCTGGAACCCGAGCTGGCCTTCGCCCTCGCCGAGCGCAACGGCGTCACCCTGCCGTACGCCACCGAGGACGAGCTGCGCCGCGCGTACTCCTTCACCGACCTCCAGTCGTTCCTGAACCTCTACTACGCGCTGATGGCGGTGCTGCGCACCGAGGACGACTTCGCCGACCTCACCCACGCCTACCTCGCCCGCGCACAGGCGCAGGGCGTCCGGCACGCGGAGATCTTCTTCGACCCGCAGGCGCACACCTCGCGCGGCGTGCCCGTCGGCACGGCGATCGAGGGCCTGACCAAGGCTCTGGACACCGCCGAGGAGCGGTACGGCATCACCACCCGTCTGATCATGTGCTTCCTGCGCGACGAGAGCGCCGAGTCCGCCCTCGCCACCTTCGAGGCGGCCCGCCCCTACCTCGACCGGATCACCGCCGTCGGCCTGGACTCGGCGGAGGTCGGGCACCCGCCGTCGAAGTTCAGGGAGGTCTACGCGCTGGCGCGGGAGGCCGGGCTCAAGTGCGTGGCGCATGCGGGTGAGGAGGGCCCGCCCGCGTACGTCTGGGAGGCGCTGGACATCCTCGGCGTGGACCGTATCGATCACGGCGTGCGCTGCCTGGAGGACGAACGGCTCGTTGCCCGCTTGGTCGCGGACCAGGTGCCGCTGACCGTTTGCCCGCTGTCCAACGTGCGCCTGCGCGTCATCGACGAACTCGCCGACCACCCGCTGCCCGCGATGCTGGACGCCGGCCTGCTGGTCACCGTCAACTCGGACGACCCCGCCTACTTCGGCGGTTACGCCGACGACAACTTCACCGCGGTACGCGACGCCCTGGACCTGGACGAGGAGACCCTGCGCACCCTCGCCCGCAACTCCTTCCGCGCGTCCTTCCTGGACGAGCCGACCCGTGAGGCGTACCTCAAGGAGGTCGAGGCGCACGGGCGGGGGTGACGGGGCGCCCGGCCGGCCCTGGCCGGGTGCCCGGCGCGCCCGTCCTTGACCTCAAGTCCACTTGACTTCCTAGGTTCTTCCTCACCGGACACCACGCCCGCAGCGGGCGGGCAGAGGAGGACCATCATGGAGTACTCGCACAGCGACGCCGATCTCGCGGGCCAGCCCATCGGCTACTGGGGCTGGGCCGCCCACACGGCGGCCGTCACCCACATCCGCGGCGGCCTGGCCCGCCACGGCGTCGACCAGCCGCAGTGGTGGGTGCTGAACCAGCTCGCGGGCCACGCCGACGGCCGCGACCGGGCGGAGGTGACCGACACGCTCAAGGGTTACCTGGAGACAGGCGCCGAGGGGGTGGCCGCGGCCATCGACGACCTGCACGGCCGCGGCCTGCTCTCCCTCGATGGCGACCGGCTGTACAGCACCGCCGACGGCGCGGCTCTGCATGCCCGCTGCGCCGCCCTCCAGACGGAGATGCGGGCGACGATCCACGAAGGCATCAGCGACGAGGAGTACGTCCGTACGCTGAAGGTGCTCCAGCGGATGATCCACAACGTCGGCGGCACCATGCGGCACCACTGAGGGTGCCGATGCCCCCCGGGGTGATCGACCGGTCTCCTCACCACGGCAGGACCGGCCGCGGCAAAGAGCCCGGCCCGGTGCGGCCGCACCCCCGTACGCGCGACGGTCACTTCCCGGCCCCGGCCCCGGCCCCGCCCACGGCCCCCTCGCCCTCCACCCCCACCACCCGCTCCAGCCGTACCGCGCACGTCTTGAACTCCGGCATTCCGGACGTCGGGTCCAGGGCCGGGTTGGTCAGGGTGTTGGCGCGTCCCGGGCCCGGCCAGTGGAAGGGCATGAAGACGGTGTCGGCGCGGATCGCCTCGCTGTAGCGGGCGGGGGCGACCGCACGGCCCCGGCGGGAGACCACTGCGACCGGGTGGCCGTCCTCGATGCCGTGCCGGCGGGCGAGCCGGGGGTGGATTTCCACGTACGGGCCGGGGGCGGCGGTGTTCAGATCCGGTACCCGGCGGGTCTGGGCGCCGGACTGGTACTGGGCGAGTACGCGGCCGGTCGTCAGGACGACCGGGTAGCGGTCGTCGGGTTCCTCGGCTGCCGGGCGGTGGGTGACGGGGACGAAGCGGGCCCGGCCGTCGGGGGTCGCGAAGCGGTCCAGGAAGAGGCGCGGGGTGCCGGGGTGGTCCTCGTCGGTGCAGGGCCAGAAGACGCCGTTCTCGGCGGCGATCCGCCGGTAGGTGATGCCGGCGTAGTCCGCGGGGCCGCCGGCGGAGGCGCGGCGTAGTTCCTCGAAGACCTCTTCGGGGTCGGTGGGGAAGCCTTTCTCCCGGCCGAGGGCGGTGGAGAGGGCGTTGAGGACCTGGAGGTCGGTGCGGACGCCGGGGGGCGGGTCGAGGGCACGGCGCCGGAGCAGGACCCGGCCTTCCAGGTTCGTCGTCGTTCCGGTTTCCTCGGCCCACTGGGCCACCGGGAGGACCACGTCCGCGAGGGCCGCGGTCTCGGAGAGCACCACGTCGGCCACGGCGAGGAAGTCCAGTGCCCGGATGCGCTGCTCCACGTGGGCGGCGCGGGGTGCGGAGACGACGGGGTTGGAGCCCATCAGGAGCAGGGCGCGGACGTCCCGTCCCAGGGCGTCGAGGAGTTCGTACGCGCTGCGGCCGGGGCCGGGGAGGGAGTCGGGCGGTATGTCCCACACCTCCGCGACGTGGGCGCGCGCGGCGGGGTCGGTCAGTTTGCGGTAGCCCGGCAATTGGTCGGCCTTCTGGCCATGTTCCCGTCCGCCCTGGCCGTTGCCCTGGCCGGTCAGGCAGCCGTAACCGGAGTGTTCGCGTCCGGCGCGGCCGGTGGCCAGGCACAGGTTGATCCACGCGCCGACGGTGTCCGTGCCCGTGGACTGCTGTTCCGGGCCGCGTGCCGTGAGCACCATGGAGCTGCCCGCCGTACAGAAGAGGTCCACGGCGCTGCGGAGTTGGGGGACCGGTACGCCGGTGATGCGCTCCACCAGTTCCGGCCAGTGCGCCATCGCCGCGGCCCGCGCCGCAGGCCAGCCGCTGGTGCGCGCCGCGATGAACTCCTCGTCCGTACGGCCCTCCGCCACCACCAGGTGCAGCAGGCCGAGTGCGAGGGCCAGGTCGGTGCCGGGGCGCGGCGCCAGATGGAGGTCCGCCTGCTCGGCTGTACGGGTACGGCGCGGGTCGACGACGATCAGCCGGCCGCCGTTCTCCTTCAGCTCCGTCAGGTAGCGCAGCGCGGGCGGCATGGTCTCGGCCAGGTTGGAGCCGACGAGGATGACGCAGCCGGTACGGGCGATGTCGGTCAGCGGAAAGGGCAGGCCGCGGTCCAGGCCGAAGGCCCGCTGGTGCGCGGCGGCGGCCGAGGACATGCAGAACCGGCCGTTGTAGTCGATCTGCGAGGTGCCGAGCACCACCCGCGCGAACTTGCCCAGCGCGTACGCCTTCTCGTTGGTCAGGCCGCCTCCGCCGAAGACGCCCACCGCGTCCTTGCCGTACACGGCGCCGGTACGGGACAGGCCCGCGGCGACCCGGGCGAGGGCCGTGTCCCAGTCCGCCGGGACGAGACGGCCGGTCGCCGTGTCGCGGACCAGGGGCTCGGTCAGCCGTGCTCCGGGCGCGAGCAGTTCGGCGGCGGTGCGGCCCTTGCCGCACAGGGCGCCCTGGTTGACGGGGAAGTCGGGACGCTCCACGACCTCGGCGGGGGAGCCGGGAGAGCCCGCCGGGAGGCGGCGCAGGCCCATGCCGCACTGGAGGGCGCAGTAGGGGCAGTGGGTGTCCACCTGGGCGTCCGAGGCCTGGCGCGGGGCCGCCGGGGCGGCGGTGGTGCGGGGGGTGGCGGCGTTCATGCGGCCAGCCTGCGGCGTCCGTGTTTCCGCCGGTCCGGGGCGGCGTTACGGGCCGGGGAAGCGTGCCTCACGGTGTGCGTACGGGGGAGGTGAGGGCGCTCGGCGAGTGCAGGGGGCCGCCCCTCACGCCTGCCCCTGGCATCCCGACAGTCACTGGTAATCAGCTGTCACACCCGCGCAACGGCCCGGCAACGCCCGGCTGCCAGGCTCCCCCCATGAAGGCGTTGATGCCGCCCCCGCCACCCGCGGCCCCTTCGCACACCGGGGTCCCCTTCGACAGTACGGCGCAGCTCATGACGGAGATCAACACCCAGCTCAGTGACCGGCTCAGCCGGGTCAGGCTGCGCGGCCTGCCCCCGCGGAACCCGGCCGTCCGCGCACCGGGAGGCGGCCGCCGCCCGGCCCCCAGTGCCTCAACGGCCGGGGAGGCGCCCTCACTCGTCGCCGTGGCGCACGGCAGCCGCGACCCCGCCGCGCTGCGTACCGTCACCGCCCTCCTGGACCGGGTACGGCACCTGCGCCCCGGGCTCACCGTCCGCCTCGGCCACATCGAGCTGAACGAGCCCCTGCTCCCGGACACGCTGGCGGAGCTGAGCGGCCCGGTCGTGGCCGTACCGCTGCTGCTGGCGCGCGGGCAGCACGTCAACCACGACATCCCGGCCGCGCTGGCCGGCGCGCCCCACCTCACGGCGCGTGCCGCCCGCCCGCTCGGCCCGCACCCGCTGCTAGCCGAAGCCCTGCACGCCCGTCTCGAAGAGGCCGGTGCCCGGCGCCCGGACGGCGTCGTGCTGGCCGCGGCCGGCTCCCGAGCCCCCGAAGCCGCCGCCGACACGGCCCGTACGGCGCGGCTGCTGTCCGCGCGGCTCGGCGGCGTACCCGTTCTGCCCGCGTACGCGTCCGCGCCTGCTGAAGGCGGCCCGCCCGGCACTCCGCTCTCCGTCCCCGCGGCGCTGCGCGTCCTGGCCGCCCGTGGTCACCACCGCCCCGCCGTCGCCTCCTGCTTCACCGCGCCAGGCCGCTTCGCCGCCCAGTGCGCGGCCGCCGCCCCCGGACCGGCCGCCGCGCCGCTCGGCGACCACCCCGCCCTGGCCCGGCTGGTCCTGCACCGTTACGACCAGGCACTCGCTGCGCGCAGCGGGTGCGACCGGGACTCCCTCGGGGCGGCTACCGTCACCGTATGACGGGCACACGAACGACGACCGGCCGCGAAGCGGGCCACGACGGTACGGGGTACGACGCGGCCGACACCGAACGCTGGGTCCCCGAGCCCGACAAACGCCCGGGACGCACCGCCTTCCAGCGCGACCGGGCCCGGGTGCTGCACTCGGCCGCGCTGCGCCGCCTCGCGGGCAAGACCCAGGTCGTCACCCCGGGCACCACCGAACACCTGTGGGACGCCAGCCCCCGTACCCGCCTCACCCACTCCCTGGAGTGCGCCCAGGTCGGCCGGGAACTGGGCGCGGCGCTCGGCTGCGACCCGGACCTGGTGGAGACCGCCTGCCTCGCCCACGACCTGGGCCACCCGCCGTTCGGGCACAACGGCGAACAGGCGCTCAACGAGGTCGCCGCGCCCTGCGGCGGCTTCGAGGGCAACGCCCAGTCGCTGCGGCTGCTCGCCCGCCTGGAACCCAAACGGTTCGTCCCCGACACGGACGGCACGGCCGTCAGCGTCGGCCTCAACCTCACCCGCGCCGCCCTGGACGCCGCGACCAAGTACCCGTGGCCGCGCGGCGGCCACCCCACCGATCCCGGTTCGTCCAAGTTCGGTGTCTACGAGGACGACCTGCCGGTCTTCACCTGGTTCCGGCAGGGCGCCCCGGAGGCGGCACGCAGCTTCGAGGCACAGGTCATGGACTGGGCCGACGACGTGGCCTACTCCGTCCACGACGTCGAGGACGGACTGCACGCCGGCCACCTGGACCCCAACTGCCTGCTCGCCGAACCGGAACGTGCCGAAGTATTCGCGATCGCCGCCGAACGTTACGCCCCCGGCGCGGACCCGGAGGAACTGGGCGAAGCCCTCGACCGCCTCCTCGACCAGGTCTGGTGGCCGCACGGCTACGACGGCTCGGCCGTCGCCCAGGCCCGCCTGAAGGACGCCACCAGCCAGCTCATCGGCCGTTTCTGCCTCGCCGCGGAGACCGCCACCCGCGCCGAATGGGGCACCGGCCGGCTCACCCGGCACCGCGCCCGGCTCGTCGTACCGCCCGGAACCCGGCTGGAATGCGCCGTGTTGAAGGCCGTCGCGGAACGTTACGTCATGCGCCGCCCCGACCAGGAGGCGCTCCGCGCCGACCAGCGCATCGTCATCGCCGAACTGGCCGAGGCACTGGTCGCCCGCGCCCCGGACGGCCTGGACCCGCAGTTCCGCGCCCTGTACGGCCGGGCCGAGGCGGCGGGCGACGACACCGCCCGGATGCGCGCCCTGATCGACCAGATCGCCGCCCTCACCGACGCCTCGGCACGCTCCCTGCACGCCCGCCTCACCCGGCCGCGTGGCACGCTCTGACCAGCGGCCCCCGTGCTGCCGGGCCACCATGGGCGGGGCCGGTGCGACCCGTGGGAAGCGGGCCCTCTTCCCGCGGCACGCCCGGTGCGGGACGCTCGGGCTTGAGTGTTTCGGGCCGGGGAAACAAAACAGGGTCACGACGGGGTGGACGCCCGCGGAACGCGGTATGACATAGCGGCGTCACACGACCGGGCGGGGGACACGCGGCCGGCCGCGCCGGGCAGTACGCGGCGCAAGCACCGTGGGGGGTAGAACGGGGACACGACCGGGGGCGTTCACGGACGCGGACGCACCGCGCCGCAGCGAGGAGGAAGCAAGTGGTCGACGCACACCAGACGTTCGTCATCGTCGGGGGTGGCCTGGCCGGGGCAAAGGCCGCCGAGACCCTTCGCGCGGAAGGCTTCACCGGCCGGGTGATACTGATCTGCGACGAACGCGACCACCCCTACGAGCGCCCCCCGCTCTCCAAGGGGTACCTGCTCGGCAAGGAGGAACGGGACAGCGTCTTCGTCCACGAGCCCGCCTGGTACGCCGGAGCGGACATCGAACTGCACCTCGGCCAGCCCGCCGTCCACCTCGACCCGGCGGCCCGCACGGTCCGGCTCGGCGACGGCACCCTGATCGCGTACGACAAGCTCCTGCTGGCCACCGGCGCCGAGCCGCGCCGCCTGGAGATCCCCGGCACCGACCTGGTCGGCGTCCACCACCTGCGCCGCCTGGCGCACGCCGAGCGGCTGCGCGGCGTCCTGCAGTCCCTCGGCCGGGACAACGGCCACCTCGTCATCGCCGGCGCCGGCTGGATCGGCCTGGAAGTCGCCGCCGCCGCCCGCTCGTACGGCGCCGAGGTGACCGTCGTGGAGCCCGAGCCGACCCCGCTGCACAGCGTCGTCGGGCCCGAACTGGGCAGCCTCTTCACCGACCTGCACAGCGAGCACGGCGTCCGCTTCCACTTCGGCGCCCGGCTGACCGAGATCACCGGACAGGACGGCGTGGTGCTGGCCGCCCGTACCGACGACGGCGAGGAGCACCCGGCCCACGACGTGCTCGCCGCGATCGGCGCCGCCCCCCGCACGGCCCTGGCCGAGCAGGCCGGGCTGGCCCTGGTCGGCCCGGCGCACGGCGGAGGCGTCGCCGTGGATGCTTCACTGCGCACCTCGGATCCGCACATCTACGCGGCCGGTGACATCGCCGCCTTCCCGTACTCCCTGCTGCCCGGCACCGGTGACGGCGACGGCGGCGGCGAGCCCGTCGGACTGCGCGTCGAACACTGGGCCAACGCCCTCAACGGCGGCCCCGCCGCGGCCCGCGCCATGCTCGGCCAGGACGTCACCTACGACCGGATTCCCTACTTCTTCTCCGACCAGTACGACATCGGACTGGAGTACTCCGGCTACGCGCCCCCGGGCTCGTACGACCAGGTGGTGTGCCGCGGCGACGTCGGCAAGCGCGAGTTCATCGCCTTCTGGCTGTGCGAGGGGCGGCTGCTGGCGGGCATGAACGTCAACATGTGGGACGTCACCGAGCCGATCCAGCAACTCATCCGTTCGGGTAAGGTCCTCGACCCGAACGCGCTGGCCAGTCCGCAGGTGGCGCTGGACTCGCTGCTCTGAGGACGGGGGCGGGGCCGCACAGGCGGGACGGGGAAAGTCCCGAAGGCAGGGCGGAGGGAGGCCCGTACCGCCCCGCCCGCCGTCCGCCTGCCCGCCCGGAGGACGCGGCCCCGCACCGCACCGACGCCCAGGGAGAACCATCCATGAGCGCAGTCACCGTCACGCTCGACGACGTCCAGGACGCCGCCGCCCGCATCAAGGGCGTCGTCCACCGCACCCCCGTGCTGCGGTCCCGCACCCTCGACGCCCTCGTGGGCGCCGAGGTGCACCTCAAGTGCGAGAACTTCCAGCGGGCCGGCGCCTTCAAGTTCCGCGGCGCCTACCACGCCGTCTCCCGGCTGGCGCCGGAGCAGCTCGCCCGCGGCGTCGCGGCGTTCTCCTCCGGCAACCACGCCCAGGCGGTCGCGCTGGCCGCCCGGGAGCTGGGCAGCAGCGCGGTGATCCTCATGCCGGAGGACTCGCCGCGCTCCAAACGGGACGCGACCGAGGGGTACGGCGCCGAGATCGTCACGTACGACCGCTACACCGGCGACCGGGCCGCGCTCGGCGCGCGGCTCGCCGCCGAGCGCGGCCTGGCCCTGATCCCGCCGTACGACCATCCGCACGTCATCGCCGGTCAGGGCACCGCCGCCCTGGAGCTGATCGAGGCGACCGGCCCGCTGGACGCCCTGCTCACGCCGGTCGGCGGGGGCGGGCTGATGGCGGGCTCGGCGGTCGCCGCCACCGCGCTGTCCCCCGGCATCCGCATGATCGGAGTCGAGCCGGAGGCCGGGGACGACACCGCGCGCTCGCTGGCGGCCGGCGAGCGGGTGCGCATCCCCGTACCGCGGACCATCGCCGACGGCCAGGCGCTCGCGGAGCCCGGCGAGCTGACCTTCCCGATCAACCGGCGGCTGCTGGACTCGGTGGTGCTGGTCACCGACGAGGAGATCCGGGCCGCGATGCGGCTGGCCTTCGAACGGCTGAAGATCGTCACCGAGCCCAGCGGGGCGAGCGCGCTGGCCGCCCTGCTGGCCGGCGCCGTCGAGCCGCTGCCGCGCCGGGTCGGCGTGGTGATCTCCGGCGGCAACATCGGGCTGGACCGCTTCCTGGAACTGATGGCCTGAGGCGCGGTCCGAGGGCGTGGAAACGGGCCGCCCGGCGGCAGTGACCCGGCCGCCGGGCGGGCCCGGACCGGACTGTCGTACCCCACCCGTAGAATTCAGGCGTGGCAGGCAGGATCAACGATGACGACGTGAAGGCGGTGCGGGACGCGGTCCCGATCGACGCCGTCGTGTCCGAGTACCTCCAGCTGCGTAACGCTGGCGGCGGCAACCTCAAGGGCCTGTGCCCCTTCCACGACGAGAAGTCCCCGTCGTTCCACGTCAGCCCCGCCAAGGGTCTCTACCACTGCTTCGGCTGCCAGGAGGGCGGGGATGTCGTCGACTTCATCATGAAGCTCGACCACCTCTCCTTCGCCGAGACCATCGAGCGGCTCGCCTCCCAGGCCGGCATCACGCTGCGCTACGAGGAGGGCGGGTACGCCCCGGGCCGCCAGCAGGGCGAGCGCACCCGCCTGGTCGAGGCCCACAAGGCCGCCGCCCAGTACTACACCGAGCAGCTGGACAGCCCCGAGGCCGAGATCGGCCGCACGTTCCTCGCCGAGCGCGGCTTCGACCAGGCCGCCGCCCGGCACTTCGGCGTCGGCTACAGCCCGGCCGGCTGGGACCACCTCACCCGGTTCCTGCGCGGCCGCGGCTTCAGCGACCAGGAGCTGATCCTCTCCGGCCTCTCCCAGGACGGTCGCCGCGGCCCCATCGACCGCTTCCGCGGCCGCCTGATGTGGCCGATCCGCGACATCGCCGGCGAAGTCGTCGGCTTCGGCGCCCGCAAGCTGCGCGAGGACGACAGCGGCCCCAAGTACCTGAACACCCCGGAGACCCCGCTCTACCGCAAGTCCCAGGTCCTGTACGGCATCGACCTCGCCAAGAAGGAGATCGCCAAGACCAGTCGCGCGGTCGTCGTCGAGGGCTACACCGACGTCATGGCCTGCTACCTGGCCGGCGTCCGCACCGCCATCGCCACCTGCGGCACCAGCTTCGGCGAGGGCCACATCAAGATCCTGCGCCGGCTGCTGATGGACAACTCCGGCTCCGAGGTCGTCTTCACCTTCGACGGCGACGCGGCCGGCCAGAAGGCCGCGCTGCGCGCCTTCGAGGACGACCAGAAGTTCGCCGCCCAGACCTCCATCGCCATCACCCCCGGCGGCATGGACCCGTGCGACCTGCGGCTGGCCAAGGGCGACGCCGCCGTCGCCGGCCTGGTGGAGTCCCGTACGCCGCTGTTCGAGTTCGCGCTGCGCCAGGTCGTCGCCCGGCACAACCTGGACACGACCGTGGGCCGCGCCGCCGCCCTCGACGAGGCGGCGCCCATCGTCGCCAACATCAAGAACAGCTCCATCCAGCACGAGTCCGCCGTGCAGCTGGCCGGGATGCTCGGCATCCTGGACACCCAGTTCGTCGTCCGCCGGGTCGGCCAGCTCGCCCGCTGGGCCCGCGAGCGCGGCCAGAACGGCCAGGACCCGTCCCGTACGGGCCGCCGGGCCACCCCGCAGGCCCCCGAGGCCGCCCAGCAGCCGTCCGGCCCCAGCGGCCCCGCGCTGAACCTCCGCAGTCCCGCCCACCGCGTCGAACGGGAACTGCTCAAGCTGGCCCTCCAGCGCCCCGACCTGGTCTCGCCCGCCTTCGACGCGTACGGCGCCGACGAGTTCACCGCACCCCCGTACGCCACCGTCCGCCGGTGCATCGAGGACGCGGGGGGCGCGCTGTCGGCCGCGGGCGACAACACCTACCTCGCCCGGGTCCGTGAGGCCGCCCCCGACGACCGGGTCCGCGCCATGGTCACCGAGCTGGCCGTGGAGCCGCTGCACACCCGCCGGGACGCCGACGAGGCGTATGCCGGCGTCCAGTTGGTGGCCGTCCGGCTGGCCGCCGTCAACCGCCGCGTCACGGACATCCGCGGCGCCCTCCAGCGCCTCGGCCCGAACGCCGACCCCCAGCACCTGGCCGCCGTCCAGAACGAACTGTGGGTCCTCCAGCAGTACGGCCAGTCCCTGCGCGAACGCGGCTACGCGGCGCTGTAGCCGCCCGCTCTCGGCCCGCTCCCGGCGGCCGGGCGCCTCCGGGTGCCCCCGGGGCCACCGCCCGCGCGGGCGGCCCGCACGCGGCCGCGGGGCCGCGGACGGGCCCGCACCCACCCCGCCGTAGCCGCGCGGTCACCGTCCGGACCCAAAAAGTGCCCGCACGCCCCTCGTGGCGGGCGTGTGTCGTACTCCACACTGAGGAGCGGTGCCTGAGTCCTCGGAGCGCGGCGGGTCCGGACGTACGGAACCGGAATCCCCCGCGGAACCGCTCTTGATGTACGGGACGGACAGCGGCTCGGCCGCAGACGGTCCCGGCCCTTCCGCCGCCTCAGCAGCGATCACACTGGAGGTCGCCCCCGTGCAGACCCGGACCCTCGCCGACGCGCCGGCCGCGGATTCGGCCACCGTGCCGCAGCAGGCCGAGCCGCCCGCGCCCGAAATCCTCGTGGAGGAGATCGCCCCGGAGCCGCCGCCCCGCCCCGAGGCCGGCGGTCCGTCCTCCGACCTGTTCCGCCAGTACCTGCGCGAGATCGGCCGGATACCGCTGCTCACCGCCGTGGAGGAGGTCGAACTGGCCCGCCGCGTCGAAGCCGGCCTGTTCGCCGAGGAACGGCTGCGGCTCGCCCCCGACCTGGACTCCCAACTCGCCCTGGACCTCGACAAACTCGTCGTCCTCGGCCGGATGGCCAAACGCCGCCTCATCGAGGCCAACCTGCGCCTGGTCGTCTCCGTCGCCAAGCGCTACGTCGGCCGCGGCCTGACCATGCTCGACCTGGTCCAGGAGGGCAACCTCGGGCTGATCCGCGCCGTGGAGAAGTTCGACTACGCCCGCGGCTACAAGTTCTCCACGTACGCCACGTGGTGGATCCGCCAGGCCATGTCCCGCGCGCTGGCCGACCAGGCCCGCACCATCCGCGTCCCGGTGCACGTCGTGGAGCTGATCAACCGGGTCGTCCGGGTACAGCGCCGGATGCTCCAGGAGCGCGGCTACGAACCCACGCCCGAGGAGGTCGCCGCCCAGCTCGACCTGCTCCCGGAACGCGTCAGCGAGGTCCTGCGGCTCGCCCAGGAACCCGTCTCCCTGCACGCCCCCGTGGGCGAGGAGGACGACGTCGCACTCGGCGACCTCATCGAGGACGGCGACGCCGCGTCCCCCGTGGAGTCGGCCGCCTTCCTGCTCCTGCGCGAGCACCTCGAAGCGGTCCTGTCCACCCTCGGCGAACGGGAACGCAAGGTCGTCCAGCTGCGCTACGGCCTCGTCGACGGCCGCCCCCGCACCCTGGAGGAGATCGGCCGGATCTTCGGCGTCACCCGCGAACGCATCCGCCAGATCGAGTCCAAGACCCTGAACAAGCTCCGCGACCACGCGTTCGCCGATCAGCTGCGGGGCTACCTGGACTGACGGACGCGCGGCGGACGCCGCAGTACCCCTCTCCGAGCCCGAGCCCGGGCGCGACCGGCGACCCTATTGCGCGGACATGAACGCCCCTGCGTAGCTCTCCTCCCGCACCGCGATGTACTGCTGGCGCACCGCCTGCCCGACCGGCAGGTCCTCACCCGGCTCGAATACCTGGCTGGCCGCCGCGGGCCAGCGCGGCGGCTCGTGCGGGGCCAGCGTGCCGTGCGCCGCGCCCAGCGCCCAGGCAGCCTGCCGCGCCGCGCCCAGCGCCGCGTAGTCCGCCGGCTGCGGCACCACGACCTGCGCCCCGAACAGTCCCGGCGCCGCCGCCTGCACGGCACCCAGCTCGGCCGCCGCGCCCAGCAGGAACACCCGGTGCACCTCGACGCCGCGCCCGCGCAGCACGTCCAGCGCGTCCGCGAGCCCGCACAGCATGCCCTCGAAGGCCGCCCGCGCCAGATGCTCCGGCTTCATGCTCTCGCGCCGCAGCCCGTGCAGCGATCCCGCCGTGTGCGGCAGGTGCGGCGTCCGCTCGCCCTCCAGGTACGGCAGCAGCACCATGCCGTACGAGCCGGGCGTCGACTTCAGCGCCAGCTCGGACAGCCCCGGCAGATCGGTGCCCAGCATCTCGGCCGTGCCGCGCAGCACCCGTACCGCGTTGCTCGTGTGCACCACCGGCAGGTGCATTCCCGTAGCGTCCGCGAACGAGGTGATCGTGCCGTTGGAGTCCGCCAGCGCCTCGTGGTGGATGCCGAAGACCGAGCCCGAGGCGCCCAGCGACACCACCGCGTCGCCCGCGCCGACCCCCAGCCCGAAGGCGGCGGCCATCGTCTCGCCCGTACCGGCGGAGATCAGCAGCCCTTCCGGCGTGAACCCGGCGGTGCCGGACGGCCCCAGCACCTCCGGCAGCCGCACCTGGTGCCCGAGCGCCAGCTCCACCAGGTCGGGCCGGTACGCGCCGGTCGCAGCCGACCAGTACCCGGTACCCGAGGCACCGCCCCGGTCCGTCGTGCGCCGGGCGGGCCGCCCCAGCAGCTGCCACACCAGCCAGTCGTGCGGCTGCAGGACCTCGGCGACGCGCGCCGCGTTCGCCGGTTCGTTGCGCGCCAGCCAGCGCAGCTTGGTCAGCGGCTGGGCGGCGTGCGGGACGGCGCCGACGGCCTGCGTCCAGGCGGCCCGGCCGCCGAGCGAGTCGATCAGATCGGCCGCGGCGCTCTGCGCCCGCCGGTCGTTGCCGACCAGCGCGGCCCGTACGAGGGCGCCGTCGGCGTCCAGCGGCAGCATCCCGTGCTGCTGCGCGGACACCCCGATCGCCTGTACGCCCTCCAGAAGCCCGTTGCCCGCGGCCTCGCCGAGTGACATCAGCCACGCCTGCGGGTCGATCTCGTGTCCCTTTTCGGCGGGGTGCGGCGCGTACCCCTGCCTGATGACGGCACCTGTGTCCGCGTCGCAGACGACGATCCGTGTGCTCTCGGACGAACTGTCCAGCCCGGCGACTATCCCCATGCCCCCAGATGATGCCCCATGGACGGGACGTGACGGCCGCCAGGTTCACACCCCCGGGGCAGGACGGCGGACGCGGACGGCCGGCCCCGGCCGCCCGCGCGGTACCGGGGTCAGGTGTTGCTCGTACCCCAGTCGTCCTCACCGGTGCCGCGCTGCTCGCGCAGCGCGCGGATGCGGTCGGCCACCGGCCCCGGCATCCGGTCGCCCACCTTGGCGGACACCTTGTCGAACGCCTTGGTGGCCACCTCGCGGCCGCCGAGTGCGGCGGACTCCGCGGTGTTGCGTACAGCCGGGTTCTGCGCGATCCGCCGGGCACTCTTGCGGAGCTGCTCGTACCGCTCGCGGCCCGCCTTGGTGCCGAGCACGTACCCGATGGCCAGTCCCGTGATGAACGTCAGCCGGTAGCGCATCGTCGCTCCACCTCTCCCTCTCGTCGGTCTCGCTCGCGCGCGCTGTGCATGGGCCCGCCGGTCCGTGCTGCCCGCGTACCCACGGACCAGAAGATCATCCGGGACCACCCGCGGCCATACCGATTGGCGGAGCACCCCCCTGCTTGCGCTAATGTATGTGCAGCAGCGAGCGCACGCCCGTCCGGAGCCCCCGGAACGGAGTGCATTCGAGGCACACAGAGCATTCCCCTGTAGCTCAATTGGCAGAGCAGCCGGCTGTTAACCGGCAGGTTACTGGTTCGAGTCCAGTCGGGGGAGCTCGGTCCCCTGTAGCTCAATTGGCAGAGCATTCGGCTGTTAACCGGAGGGTTACTGGTTCGAGTCCAGTCGGGGGAGCAGGACGGAAGAGGACCCCCACGGGGGTCCTTTTTCCTGTGCGGTGGAACCGAACACCCGGTGGTCGAAGTCCTCTTGGACGAGCATGGCAGCCCATCGCGGACCCACCCGCGCAACAGATCGTATGAGCGGCTATGCTGCGGCAGACGGCGCGCACAAATGTGCGCGGCGCGCCGTTTCGGGGCGGTAGCTCAGCCGGTTAGAGCAGCGGACTCATAATCCGTCGGCCGTGGGTTCGAGTCCCACCCGCCCCACCAGCAAAATCGATCTGACCTGCGAAAACGCGGTTGAAGGGATCGTTTGCGTGAGGCGTTTGCCTCGGTGCGGTGAGGCAAACGCGGGCTTGTGCGGCCTGGTCGAGCCTCCGGGGCCCTGGTGACCTGGGGTTTTGGAGTGGCGCCGGGGTGGGAGACGTAGTCGATGCTCCCACGGCCGTTACGTAAGACTCCCCACCCGGATCGAACAAGAACGTATCGTGATCTCCACGCGGCCCGGACCTGTGTCGCCCATCCCACAGCCGCCTTCCACAACCGTCACGGCCCCAAGAGCGGCGATGCGACGTGCCCGCCCTTCCTGGCAAGCGCCGAAAGGCGGCGGGGCCGCCGTCCACGATGACGACGCGGCGCCGGAGGATAGCTTCGGCCGATGAGTCCCAGCGGCTGCCGGTGAGGCCGGGCGGTCAGCGGTCAGGTGGCGGCAGGTCTTCCCATCGCGTGGGCGACGATCGGTTGGCCGATGACGAGGGTGCACCGAAGGTCCGGCCTTCCGTGGCGTTCGGAGCAGCCCCGTGCAGGTGGGGACCATCGGAGCGGCGACCCGCGCAACGTCGGCAACGCGGGACCGCTCCGCACGCGCGGGGACCCCTGCGCCGGGCCCCGACCGGCAGCGCCCCACGGGGAACAGCCCCGCACGCGCGGGGACCACAAGGTCGCGCAGCGGCAGGCCGAGCGGGACACGGGAACAGCCCCGCACGCGCGGGGACCACGCGCGCTGCCGCTCCCGCTCGGCGGCGGTGGCGGGATCACCCCCCCCCGCACGCGCGGGGACCACTCCCTGGTGGGTGATGCGGCCCCGGATGCCGAGGGATCACCCCCGCACGCGCGGGGACCACAGACTGCTTATAGAGGTTCAATGGCTCACCAGGGATCACCCCCGCACGCGCGGGGACCACTACGCCGACACCATCGCCCAGGCCCGAGCCGCGGGATCACCCCCGCACGCGCGGGGACCACGAGAAGAAGCTTCCACCGCAGGAGGACGGGCTGGGAACAGCCCCGCACGCGCGGGGACCACTTCGTGCCGACCGCCACGTCTCCAACGCCCCAGGGAACAGCCCCGCACGCGCGGGGACCACAGGCCGCGACCAGCGGTTTTACCTGGCGGATCGCGGTCTCTTACTCACTTTCGAGAACTCCGACATTTCGTCCTACGAGGGGTGTTCGAGGCGGAGGTTTAGTGACCTGATCACGCTACTACCTGCAGGCGGTGGACATGCATCCTCGATGTCGTCGGCCTCTTGCGAGGAGAGCTGAAGGGCGCAGGGGGCTTGGGTGATTGAGGCGGAGGTTTGGTGCAGCTTCTACTCCGCATTCGGACTATGTAATTGGCCGACCCGGAGCCGGTTTCGCCCCGCGGTGGTCGTGCTCGGTGTCGTTGGTGAAGGTCAGCGAAATGACCTCACCACAGGGTGTCGCCTCTCCTGGTGTTGAGGGCTGTCACGTGGCGACAGCCGATGTTCGGTGACGGATGCTGGCTGAGTGGGCGCGGTGCATGGTCGCGGCCCGAGTCTGGCGAGGGGATACTGCGCGTAGCCGCTGGGAGAGTCGACCCTGCAGTTTTGAGGCGGTCCGCCCGTCCGCGTGTTGTGTGCGCTTCGCGGCGGAGCTTCGCCGTCTCGACCGGAACGTCACGAGCTCCGCATGAGAACTCAAAACTGGTGAGGCAATTGCCTCACCGTGCCGGACTGATCAGGACCCGAGAGGGCGAAGCAGGATCGAATCGGATAGATATGTCCGATTGCTCGACGAAACCGCAGGTGAGATGGCCCACCCGTTTAGGTTCGAGTCCCACCCGCCCCACCAGCAAAATCGATCTGACCTGCGAAAACGCGGTTGAAGGGATCGTTTGCGTGAGGCGTTTGCCTCGGTGCGGTGAGGCAAACGCGGGCTTGTGCGGCCTGGTCGAGCCTCCGGGGCCCTGGTGACCTGGGGTTTTGGGGCGGCGCCGGGGTGGGAGACGTAGTCGATGCTCCCACGGCTCCGTGGAAGACGGCCTGTCTGAACCGAGCATCGACTCGCCGCCATCTCTGCCCGACCACAGAACCTGTGCGACCTGCCTCACAACCAAAACCGTGGCCACAACCTCCAAGGCTCCGAGGCGGCCGAGCGACATGCCCCTGTGTCCCTCCAGGGGAGAACCCGGCGGATGCAGAGCACCCTGAGTGTGGCTTCTCCGAAGTGAAGATCGTGATCAGGAGGGCGGCGATCAGGGGCGGTCTCCTCCAGCCGCGCCGGTGGCGATCGGCCAGCTGGCGGTGGGGGTGCACCGAAGCTCTCGCCCTCGTCTCCCGGGCGAACGGGTGCGGCATCACCGGCATGTCATGCAGGCTCTGGCGAGCTTCTCTGCGAATGGCCCGGGGGCTGATCGTGTCCCTGCCGCGGTGGTGGCTGTTCCGCCATGTAACGCCCCCTCTCGTGATCAAGGTAGGAGTGCTCGTGGGGGGGGGGCGGCTCACGGGTCGCTCGCAGGTGCAGGGGGCTCCTGAGGTTCAGGGGCGGTGCGTCAGTTGTCGTGCGTGACTCGCCGGCCGGGGCGCGCTGTGCGTCCAGGCAGGATGGCGAACGATCCATGACAGAAGCGAGTGGTCATCGGAGCCTAGACGCCTAGCCTCTCCCTACGCCGTGCCCAGGTCGTCGATCGGTCGGCGGATGTTCCCTCTTCCAACTCCGGAGAAGGTGGCCCTTGAATTCCATCACCGTCGTACCTGGCGACGGCATCGGTCCTGAAGTGATCGAGTCTGCGCTCCAGGTACTGGATGCCCTGGACACCGGCCTGTCGATCGATGTACTGGACCACATAAATGCGGATCGCTATCGTCGAGAAGGCCATGCATTGAGTGAGGCGGATCTGTCGCGCGTATCCGCGAGTTCCGCAATCCTGCTGGGGGCCATCGGGCGGCCCGATGTGGAAGAGACCGATTATGTACGTAGCGTGCTGCTGCGTCTACGACTCTCGTTCGATTTGTATGCGAACTGTCGTCCGGTCCGGTTGTGGCACGACCGGCTCAGCCCGCTGAGGGATCCAGCGAGGCGCACACTTGACTGTGTGATCGTCCGGGAGAACACCGAGGGCCTTTACAGCGGCGTCGGCGGCAACCTCCGTGTGTCTTCGCCGCAGGAGGTGGCCATCGACGCGGACGTCAACACATGGCACGGCGTTTCCAGGATTCTGGACTTTGCGTTCTCCGTGGCGCGCCGTGAAGTCTGCCTGGTGGACAAGGCCAATGCGGTACGGGCTGGCGGCCGCCTGTGGCAGGAGTGCTGGCAGCACACCACGGAACGCCATTCCGGAACGGCTAACAGGCACCTCTACATCGACACTGCGGCGATGAAGATTGTCACCGAACCGGACCGCTTCGACGTGATCGTGGCGAGTAACTCGTACGGCGACATTCTGAGCGATCTGGCGGCTGCTCTGGCCGGCGGTTTGGGTCTGGCGCCGTCGGCGAACCTCAACCCCGAGACTGGGTTCGGCTTATTTGAGCCGGTACATGGCTCGGCTCCGGATATCGCGGGGGAGGGCGTGGCGAACCCCTTCGCGTGTCTGCTCACCGCTGCATTGCTCATCAGGCACTTGGGGTACGAGGTTGAGGCGGCCGCGATCGATTCCGCAGTCACCGGATCGATCGCGGCCGGGCGCGTCACTCCTGATCTCGGTGGTTCGCTGAGCACGCGGCAGGTGACCCGTGCGGTGCTCGCCGCGCTGTGACCGGCGGCCCCGCGCCACGGCTCAGGGCGCCGGGTACTCCTCGGGAGCTTTGCTGGAGCTGGTGCGGACAACCTCGGTAATGCTGAGTTCGAAGAATTCGTACCACTTGTCGCGGCCGAGCTGCTGTGCGTCCTGGTGTTCGGGGTCGTTGCGCCATTTTTCCAGGGTCTCGGGGTTCCGCCACCACACGAGGGCCAGGCGCTCGCCGTCCTCAGCCACGTAGTTCTTGAGGTGGACCAGATCCTCGCCGGCCATCTCCCGCACCTTCTTCGCCAGGTGATCCTCCGTTGTCCCGTACGCGTCGTCGACCTGCTCGGAGAAACGCGACCTGAAAGCGACCAGAATCACTGTGCCCTCCCGGCACTCATCTCTTGAACGGACACATCTGACATGCGGTGTTGGCTCACTGGGCAGGCACGGCCGCGCGGAGTTGCTGATCAGGCAGATCGGCGGCGGTGGAGCCGTGCCGGCTGAGTATCCGCTGGGACAGGTCCCGCAGCCTTCTTTCCTCGGCGAGTGCGGAGCTGTAGCTCTCCTCGCTGAACGCGCAGCGCTCGTATAGGGGGACGAACCGGTCCGGCATCAGGTCCACCAGCCGCCTGGCCACGGCCTCTTCGGCCTCGTGCCGTGGGTCCGGCAGCCGGGACATGGTGCGGTAGTGCTGGTAGGAGATGTCGGCGATCGCGTCGCCGTCGTTCTTCCGAGCCTGTTCGTAGGCCGCGAAAGCCCGCTGCCAGTCGCCTTCCCGGTCCAGGCAGCTCACAAGTGTGCGGACGTCTTCGAAGGCACAGTTCATGCCCTGTCCCATGAAGGGCGCCATGGCATGGCAGGAGTCGCCGACGAGTACGGCCCGGCCACCCGAGGTCCATGCGTCGCAACGGGTCAGCCGCACGGTGGAGATCGGTTTGGTGGCCAGCTGCTCCTCCAGGTCCGGAACGCCGCCGGGCAGGTCGGGGAAGACCTCGGCGAACTGCCGGGCCAGTGCGCGGCCGCCGGTCGCGGCGGCGTAGGAGGGGGCGGGGCCGTCCTTCCGGAAGAACACCGAGCCCGCGAACCGCGGGGAGGAGACCAGGGGGAACGCCCCGAAGAGTGCGTCACCGGCCGGCCAGTAGTGCATGAGCCCGCGATCGCAGGCCGGCAGGTCGAGTTCGATCTCCTGGTAGGCCAGTTCCAGAGTGCTGACCTGCTCGTGGGCACCGTGCTCGACCAGGGAGGCGCGAACCACCGAGTGGACACCGTCGCAGCCGATGACGTGCCGACAGCGGATCCATCGCTCGGCGGTCTCGGCCCGCACCAACAACGCCGGCGCCTGGAGATCGACGGCGAGGACCGGGCGTTCGAAGTGGAAGTCCACTCCCGGTTCGGCCTCGGCCGCGTCGAGGAGGAGGCGGTGCAACCGGTGCCGCTCGATCGCCCAGATCGGTGCTCCGTCACGGCTGTAGGGGGTCACCACGGTGGAGCCGTCCGGCAAGTGTCCGCAGCGGGCCGTGAGCGGTACGCACATCCGGCGTACGGCCTCCTCCAGACCGAGTTCGCGCAGCACGCGCCATCCTCGATGCGACAGGATGACCATGAGGGACCGGCCCTGCCCGGCCGGGAGATGACGGGGATCGGCGTGCCGTTCCAGCACGGTGACCCGGCCGAATCGCCGGGCCAGGTACATCGCGGCGACCGGGCCGGCCAGCCCGGCCCCGACCACCACGATGCCGCTCCTCGTCGCGGGGCCGGCCGTTCGAGGGTCGTGCATGATGTGCTCCTCCTGAGACGGGGCGGACTCGGGCCGGGCTACCAGGCCACCGGAAGCTCACGGACGCCGTAGGCCACACCGTCGTACTTGAACGGGACGTCGGCGAAGTCGATGGCGAGACGCAGGGTGGGGATGCGCCGGTAGAGCGTGCCGTAGACAACCTGCAGTTCCAGGGTGGCGAGCGGGCGGCCGAGGCAGTGGTGTGGGCCAAAGCCGAAGGCCAGGTGGTGCGCGGCGTCCCGGGTGATGTCCAGGCGGTCGGGGTCGGGGAAGTTCTCCGGATCCCGGTTCGCCAGCTCGCTGGCCAAAATGATCCCCTCTCCGGCGCGGATGGTGATCTCTCCGACGGTGATGTCCTCCAAGGCCACACGCCGGCGTCCGGAGTGCGAGATGTTGAGGTAGCGGATCAGTTCATCGACCGCGCGGTTGATCAGCGCCGGGTCCTCGGTCTTCTGCAGGAGCGCCAACTGGTCGGGGTTGCGCAGCAGGGCCAGAGTGCCCAGAGCGATCATGTTCCCGGTGGTTTCCAGGCCGGCGACGAGCAGCGTCATGGAGATGTACGACAGCTGCTCGGGGCTCAGTTCGCCAGCGCGTACCTGGGTCTCGATCACCGAGGAGATCAAGCCGTCCGCAGGTTGCTCCAGCTGCCGTTCGATCAGTTCCCTGAGGTAGCCGCGCAGCGCCTCCTGAGCGCCCACCACCACCTCGGGTGAGCTGTCGCGGTGCAGCATCATGGTGCTCTGTTCCTGGAAGAACTCGTGGTCGGCGTAGGGCACGCCGAGCATGCGGCAGATCACCTGGGTGGAGGTGGGGAAGGCGAACCGGCTGACGAGGTCGGCCGGATTGGGGCCGGCGAGCAGGTCGTCGATGAGCCCGTTGACGATGGCGGTGACGTCGCCCCTGAGCGCCTCCACGGTACGAATGGCGAAGGGCGAGGACACCATGCGGCGCTGGCGGGCATGCTCCGGGTCGTCGATGGCCACGAAAGAGCGGCCGTCCTTGCGGCGCTCGCGGCTGCCCAGGTCGAAATGCGGGTAACCGGGCTTGGTCGAGTCGGCGCTGACCCTGGGATCGACCAGGAGCTTGCGTCCGAGGTCGTACCCGGTGATCAGCCACGGGGTGCTGCCGTCCCAGAGCCTGACCCGCACCGGGTCGTCGAGCGCGCGCATGGTGGACGGCGGGTCGAAGGGGCAGGCCGACTCCTTCAGGATGGGGAACTGGACCAACTCCTGAGTCACGGGACTCTCCATTCCTTGGTGTGCCGGGCCGCGGCTCTGGCGCGGCCCTCCTTGGTGGTCAACCGTTCAGGCTCTGGGCGATTTCCCGAAGGTCGCGTGCGCCGAGCACCACCCGGATGGGTACACGCACCCCCAGCTCTTCGCGCAGTGAGCCGATCAGCCGGCCCGCCAGCAGGGAGTTGCCGCCCAACTCGAAGAAGTTCGACTCGGGGTCGGCCTTCGGCAGGCCGAGCAGCCGGGCGATCGTGTCGTAGAGCCGGTCCTCCGGCGAGCGGGCTTCCTGGGAGGTGCTGGCCGGGGGCCGCGCGGTGGTGCCGCCCTGCGCGGCGAGGGCACCGCGGTCGACCTTGCCGTTGGGCAACGTGGGGAAGGTATCGAGGACCCGGATGTGGGTCGGCACCATGTACTCCGGTAGGGCGGCGGTCAGCCGGGCCCGCAGATCGGCGGGGTCGGCGACGGTGCCGGGGCGGGCGGTGACGTAGGCGACGAGCCGGGCGTCGGCGAGTGTTCCCTCGACGACCACCGCCGCCAGATCGATGTCCGGCCGACTGGTCAGGAAGGCCTCGATCTCCCCCACCTCGACGCGGAAACCCCGCAGTTTCACCTGGCCGTCCATCCGGCCGGCGAAGTGAAACCGGCCGTCCCCGTCCTTTCGGCCGCGGTCGCCGGACCGGTACATCCGACTGCCGGGCGGCCCGAAGGGGTCGGGCAGGAACCGTGCGGCGGTCAGCCCCGGACGGCCCACGTAGCCACGAGCCAACCCGGAGCCGGCCAGGTACAGCTCGCCGTCCTCACCGTCGGCCACCGGCCGCAGGCGCTCGTCGAGCACGTACACTCGCGCTCCGGTCCAGGGGATGCCGATCCCCACGCCGTCCGCCTCGGTGATCGGGCCGGCGATGGTACAGCCGACCGTCACCTCTGTGGGTCCGTAGCCGTTGAACATACGCCGCCCCGACGCCCAGGTGCGGAGCAGCGCGGGGGTACAGGCATCACCGGTGGACATGATCGTGCCCCGGGGCAGCACTCCCCGGCTCTCTGTGACGCTCAGCGCGGCCGGTGGCAGTACCGCGTGGTCGATCGCGTTCTTGACCAGGGTCTCGTGCAGGGCGTCGCCGGGCAGCAGGTCCTCGTCGTCGGCCACCACCAGAGTGCTCCCGTGCAGCAGGGCGAGGGCGATGTCCCAGAACCCGGCGTCGAAGCTGACGGACGCCCAGGCGAGAACGCGCTCGCCGGGAGCAGGCCGGAAGCGGTCCGCCTGGGTGGCGACCAGATCGGCGACACCCTCGTGCGTGACCGCGACGCCCTTCGGTGTCCCGGTCGAGCCGGAGGTGTAGATCACGTAGAGGAGGTGCAGGTCCGACAGCGGCTCCAAGCGTTCGGCCTGGCGCACATCCGCGGTGCTGTACTGGGAGCAAGCCTCGGCACATGCCGCAGAGTCGAGTACGACTTCGTCCAGACCCAGACCCAGACCCTCGGCCGAGCCCGCCCCGGCGCGCACGAGCAGAGCCGGGGCGGCGTCCTGGACCATGAACGCCTTGCGGTCCGTCGGGTACCGGGCGTCGAAAGGAAGGTAGGCGCCGCCGGCTTTGAGGATCGCCAGGAGCGCGACGACCAGTTCGAGGGAGCGGGGCACCATCAGCGCGACCAGGGTGTCCGGGCCCACGCCCCGGTCGATGAGCAGCCGGGCCAGCTGGTTGGCGCGCTCGTTGAGTGCGCGGTAAGTGAGTGAGGTGTCCTTGTACAGGACCGCGGGAGCGTCCGGGGTGCGCGCGGCCTGTATCTCGAAGAACTCCGGCACCGTACGGGAGGCCGGGTCCGTGGTCATCGGATACCGCTCAGGTGAGGGCGGACCTCGGAAGCGAACAGCTTCAGGCTGCGCTCCATCGTCTCCAGGGGCTGCTGCCCGTAGTCGAGCTGGAACAGGACGGTGTCGACCCCGAGCTCGGCCTCGATCTGCTGCAACTGCTCGACCGCCCGGTCGGGCGAGCCGATGACCGCCAGTCCAGCGGCCTCGCTGGGGCCGGCCTGGTGCCTGTCCACCACGGCCTCGCGGTACCCCTGGTACGACGTGGAGGTGCGGTCACGCCACGACGCGGCGGCCGAACCGAAGGTGTCCCAGTGCCGGCGCAGTGCCGCGGTGCCCTGCTCCACCGCTTCCTCGTGCGAGTCGGCCAGGTACAGCGCGACGCTGATCGCGACGCTGGGCCGCTTGCCGGCGTTCTTCGGCGCATGGGTGAACCTGTCGCGGTATACCTCGATCATTTCGCGCACCTGCGGTACCTGTTCGCGGCTGGGCGCCGAGGCGATCAGAAGGTTGTAGCCGGAGTCGCCGATCCATTCAAAACTTGAACGGGTGAGGAGGGCGGCGGCCCACACGGGAGGGTGCGGGTCCTGGGTCGGGGCCGGGAGGGAGTTGGCATCCCGGTAGCGGAAGAACGGCGTTTCCTCGCACACGTCGTTCTGGGTCCACAGCCGGACGACGGCGTCCACGGTGGCGCGAAAACGCTCCGTGTTGCTGTCCATGTCGATGCCGAAGGAGTCGAACTCATAGGGCAGGAAAGCGCGCGCGAAACCGACGTCCAGTCGGCCGCCACTGAGCGCGTCGAGTTGTGCGGTGCGGGCCGCGAGCTGGATCGGGTGGTGGAAAGAGGCCTGGATGCCTCCGGTCATCAGCCGGATCCTGCGGGTGCGTGCCGCGACAGCGGACAGGAAGCCGAGCGGATCGGGGCAGTACCCGCCGTAGGGGTGCAAGTAGTGTTCGGTCATCTTGACGTATTCCAGCCCGAGGTCCTCCGACAACTCGGACACCGCCAGCAGGTTGGCGTAGAAGTCTTCGGCGCTGCGGTGCTGCGGAGCGGTGTCCGGCAGCAGCGATATTCCGTAGCTCGTCATTTCTTCCTCTCTGGGGCCGGGTTCGAGGGGTGGGCCGACAACGGGGTGCGGGAATGCGGCGCGGAATGGATGTGGGCGAGGGACCAGTACTCGCGCATTCCGTGGACGAGTGGGCGTGGCCGTGCGTCGTCGCAGGTGGTGACTTTGCACACCTCGCCGAAGACGACCACGTGGTCGGCGACGGAGACCGAGCTGGTGACGCGGCAGTCGGCTACGGAGTGGGCGTCGTCGGCGAGGTGCGGCCCGCCGTACTCCGGCCGCACGGTCCACGCCACGTGCTCGAAGCGGTCGAGCGCCCCGCCGGCAAACAGTTCGGCGACCCCGCGAGCCCGCTCGTCCAGCAGATTGACGGCGAAACCGCCGGTCCTGCTGAGAACGGCGAGGGTGCGGCTGGTGCGCTGGATGCAGACCAGCAATATGGGCGGACTGACTGACACGCTGGAGACGGCGGTACAGGTCATCCCGTACTGCTGTCCGTCTTCGTCGGCAGTGGTGACTACGGCGACGCCGGCCGGGAAAGCCGCCATCAGTGTCCTGTATGCGGTCGCGGAGACCGGTTCGGCCGCGGTGCGGCCGTCGGGGCCCGCCATGGAAATGGGTGTGATCACGGCACCTCCTGCCTTGCCGTCAGGCACTTCGCACGAGGGGTCCGGCCGCGGTCTCGTCCCCGGCGGCCTGATGGGCGAGGTACTCGTACTGTCCGGGCAGCCGGTCGACCAGTGCGGACGCCTGGGTGCGAACGTGCTGGAACTCGCGCCGGGCCGCAGTCGGGTCCAGCCGGCCGAGAGCGGGCAGCGGCCGGATGTCGAGCCCGCCGAGTCCCAGGAGCATGGCCGTGTACGAATACGGTTCGAAGCCGTGGAAGCGTGGGAAAACGGAGTTCTCGTCGGGCAGCGTGGAACGCCATTGTTCGAGGCGTTCGGCCAGGCCGTCGGGCATGGTGCGGGTCTTCGCGTCCCGCCAGTACTCGTTGTCGGAACGGGCGGCGGCGTAGTAGTGCAGGAAGAGGAATTCCCGTACACCGTCCATGACGTCGCCGACCTGGCGGTTGTACGAGCGGCGCAGCAGCTCGTCGTCCCGCGTGCCGGGGAAGCGTTTGACAAGTTGCTCGACGGCGTTCTGGATGAAGAAGATCCCGGTGGACTCCAGTGGCTCGACGAAGCCGCTGGACAGGCCGATGGCGACACAGTTCTTGACCCAGGACTCGGCGCTTCGGCCGATTCGCATCTTGATGTGGTTGGCGGACATGTCGGCGGCCTCTGGCCCGACAAACGCGCGCAGCCTCCGTTCCGCCTCCTCAGGAGTGGTGTAGGCGCTGGAGTAGACGTAGCCGGTGCCGATCCGGTCGAGCAGGGGGATGGTCCAGATCCACCCGGCATCCTGGGCCGTGGCGGTCGTGCACGGCCGCATGCCACGAGTCCCGACGTCCACGGGTACGCGCAGGGCGACCGCGCTGTCGTTGGGCAGGGACTCCTGGTACGAGATGAACGGCACGCCCAGAGCCTTGTTCAACAGCAGGCCGCGGAAGCCGGTGCAGTCGACGAACAGGCTGCCAGTGATGGCCCCGTGGTCTTCCGTCAGCACGTCGGAAATGAAGCCGTCCTGGTCGAGACGTACGTCCAGGACGTCGTCCTGGATGTGCCGCACGCCGCGTTCCACCCCGTACTCGCTGAGGAACTGGGCGAGGAGGGTGGCGTCGAAGTGGTAGGCGTACGGGAACTGCGTCCCTTGGCCATCCGGGACCGCGCGGGCCATGTCCCGCGCCTCCCCGGACTCGAAGACTTCCTCGAACAGGCCGCCACCGAGATGGCGGGGGGAGCGCTTGGCGTCACAGAGCGTGGGCAGCACCGAGCAGTCCTGGTCGAAGCGATCGCTCGGGCCTTCGTGCAACCACCAGTCGGCCAGCGAGAATCCGTCGACTACGCGCGGACGCTCGAAGGGGTGGTAGAAGTAATGCCCCTTCTCCCTCCAGTTCTCGAATCGAATGGCCAGCTTGTACGAGGCGTGGCAGCGGGGCATCCACTCCGGCTCGCTCAGACCGAGGTGCCGGAAGAAGTTCCGCACCGTACTGAAGGTGGCCTCGCCGACGCCGATCGTCGATACGGCTTTTGACTCGACGAGCGTGACGCCCAGTCGGTCCCCGAAACTCGCCTTGAGGTACGTGGCTGTCATCCAGCCGGCCGTACCGCCGCCGACGATCACTATGTCCTTGATCATGATTTCCGCCCTGGTGGTGTGGCCAGATCCTTGGACGTTGCACGCAGACCTTGGCACGGACCGCAGCGGACCTGTCCGGCAGGAAAAGATTTACGAAAGAACGGTCTCTGTCCAGCCGGCGGGACGGAGAGTGTGGGTCGCGCTCAGGGCGAGGGGAGGAGCCTGATGCGCAGACGCCGGAGCCGAGCGGGGTCCGCCACCAGCTCGTACTCCTTCACCAGGCCGCCTTCGATGCGGAAGCACACGACCAGGTGGAGACGGCCACCAGGCGCGACGAGCAAGCCGACCCGGCCGTCAATCAGAGCGGGTTCGGAGTAGCGCGCCGCGCCGCCGAACCGGCTGATCTCCTGAGCGATCGAGCCGACACCGTGTACTTTGGCCGGGCGGCCCGATGGCAAAGCGACCCGGTCGGCGCGACGCACCACGTCCGGTGCGAGGTGGGCCGCGATGATCCCGGTGTCCCCCGTGCGGGCCGCTACTTGGAAAGCGACCACCACCTCGCGGTGCTGGTCCATCTCCACCAGGTGCTGCTCCCGTGAGGCGTGTACCTTGTGCCGGGCACGGCTGGCGAGCTTCTTGGTAGTGGCCTGACTGCGGTCCAGAATTTTGCCGATTTCGTCGAACGGCACACGGAACATGTCGTGCAGCACGAAAGCCACCCGCTCAGGGGGGCTCAGGGTGTTGAGGACGACGAGCAGGGCGAGGCCGACGGATTCGGCTTCGAGTACCTCATGCTCGGGGTCGCCCGCGCCTGCACTCGTGGTCATGGACTCTGGCACGCGGTCACCGTCCCAGTACTCCTCAAGGCCATCGCGTCGACTGCGCAGCATGTCGAGGCAGATGCGGGAGGCGACCGTCCGGAGCCAGCCCGGCAGGTTCCGCACCGCCGTCGTGTCGGCACGGTCCAGGCGCAGCCAGGTCTCCTGCACTGCGTCTTCCGCCTCCTCACGGGAGCCGAGCATGCGATAGGAGAGCCCGAGCAGGTCCTTGCGGTTCTCCTCGAAGCAAGCTGCCAGTGATTGGCGCGCGTCCATCGGTCACCTTTCCAGTCCATGGTCCGTCGTACTCATGACCCGTGAGTCGCGGGCTGTGTGACGCACGAACGACGAGGAGAGGCGGCATGACCGAAACCGTTTCCGAGCTGATCCCTGGGTACACCGTGGGGGCATGGACGATCGACACATCTGACTCCGAAGTCAGGTTCACCGTTCGGCATCTGGGGGTGACTCGGGTACACGGTCGTTTCAACGTCTTCGACGGCACGATCCGTACGGGGGAGACCGTCGAAGAATCTTCAGTGACCGCCCGCATCAAGACGGACAGCATCGACACCGGCTATACGGCCCGAGACAGTTACATTCGTGGGGAAGACGTGCTGGCGGCCGACCAGCACAAGGAACTGATGTTTCGTTCCACGCAGGTGCGCCGGCACGAGGACGGGTTCCTGATCGACGGCGAGTTGACCACGGGGGGAGTGAACAAGACCATCACCATGGTCGCGGAGCCGGGAGGATTTGGTACCGACCCGATGCGCAAGGTGCCGGTGCTCGGCCTCAGCGCCTCGACGACGGTCAGCCGGACGGATTTTGGTCTTGCCCCGCACGTTCCCTCTGCCGTGGTGAGTGAAAACGTGCGGATCACGCTGGACATCCAGGCATCGCTCGCTGGTTCTTGAGCCCGGAGGTTCGTAGCCGGACAGTCCTCTGCCCGCGTGATGTGCGGGCAGAGGGACACTCCGGAGCGACTCCCGCTGCTGCGACGGCACGGTGTACGTCAGGCTGCGTCAGCCTCAAGAATGTAGCCTCGCCCCCAAACTGTCCGGATGCTGAGACCCACCGAGGCGATGCGGCGGCGGAGCCGCATGATCTGTAGATCGAGAGCGTTTCTGGAGATCTTCTTGGTGTCGTTGGCCAGCTGCTGTTCAAGCTCCGACCGGTAGACCACTTCGCCGTAGTGGGCAACGAAGTGTTCCATGATGCCGATCTGTGTGCTGGAGATGGCCACCGAGTCCGTGCCGAAACAGAGGATTCCGGTGGAGTCGACGGTGGGGGTCTGCCGTCCGTAGGCGCGCTGTGCCAGTGCCTGAATCCGTGCTTCGACATCACGGCGGGGCGCTGGTGCTCTGATCCAGTCCTCCGTGGGGTCGACGCAGACAGGAGCGTCGTTGCCAGCCTCCACGACGAGTAGCCGGGGAATTCCTGCTCTTTTGCAGTAATTCCGCGCGTCGGCTTCTATGGGCCATCGTATTAATTTGACGCCTTTGCTCAAGAGTGTCTCCCCGTAGCAAAATAGGCAATCCTGTGACTTTGTCGTATGAATTCGGCGAAGGATGCGTCCGGGAGGCAGGGCTGCCATGGCGGTGCAGCCTGTGGAGAGCACTCGCCGGCGCCCGCAAACGACTTGATCTCTCAGGACGGTCACGCACTGGCATTGACGCGGTGGTCCGGCCAGAGGCAGGGCTGTGCGCCCGCGACGTCATGAGTCGCGGGCACACAGCCCTGGCGGATGGATCACCTCCTTATCCTGCCCTCGCAGGCCAGCGGCCAAGAGTGACGCGGATCACTTTCCCGCGCGCGGCGTCCCGGTCACCGCGGCCTTGTCTTTCTGGTCCGCCGGATCCGGGTGAGCCGCGCTCTCCGGTGGCGCGGCCCGACGCCGGAACCCGGCCCAGGCCAGGATCGCGGCTACGGCGGTGCAGGCCGCGGCGATCATTACGGCCAGCTGATAGCCGTGCAGGAAAGAGTCGACGGTGGCCTGCCGGAATGAGGCCCCGAGTGTGTCCACCACGGTTTCTACCCGGCCGCTGCCCACGTTGTGCCCTTGAGCAAGAGCAGCGTCGCGGGCGGCTCCGTCCAGCCCGGAAACCTTGTCCTGCCAGGTGGAGTTCGCTGCGTTCACGCCGACGGTGCCGAGCACTGCGAGGCACACGGAGGAGCCGATCTGCCGGGACGCGTTCAATACCCCGGAGGCCGCGCCCGAGGTGCCGGGTGGTACGTCGCGCATCGCCACGTGGGTCACGGCCGGTACGAACGTGCCGAAGCCGCCGCCGTACAGCGCATATCCGAGAGCGCTGACGGCGAAGGGGGCCGTGCCCGCCTGGCTGAGTAGGAAGACGCCGACCGTGGCCACCAGCGTGCCCCAGGTGGCCACCGTCGATGAACGGAACCGGGAGTCCAGCCGCCCGCCGAACTGGGCCATGGCCAGGAAGGGGATGTTCATGAACAGCCAGGACAACCCGGTGCGGAGCACCGACCAGTCCGCGACGTTCTGGAAGTACAGCGTCACCCAGAACAGTGCGCCGGTCATTCCGCCGTAGGTCAGCATGTAGATGCCCGAGGCGCTCGCGAAACTCCGGGCCCGCAGCAGGCCCGGCGGCAGCATGGCATGCGGAGCGCGGCGCTCCCACCAGAAGAAGGCGGCCAGCAGGACCGCTCCGACGGCCAGCGGTACCGCCACCAAGGCCGCGCCCCACGGCCGGTCGGACGACTCGACGAAGCCGAGCGTGAGGAAGACCAGCCCCAGGGCGCTGAGCACGATCCCCGGCAGGTCCAGCTTGCGGGCCTCGGGGTTGCGCGACTCCCGGACCGCGACGGCAGTGCAGACGATGCCCAGGGCCGCGAAAGGCAGGTTGATCCAGAACACCGACGGCCAGCTGAAGTAGGTGAGCAGGATTCCGCCGGCGACGGGACCGGCCCCGAATCCGGTGCCACCGATGGCCGCCCAGGCCCCGATCGCGCCGGCCCGCTCCTCCTTCGGATAGGTCTCCGTGAGGATCGAGAGGCCCAGGGCGAGCATCGCGGCGCCGCCTACACCCTGGAGGGCGCGGAAGGCGATGAGCGAGGCCGAGTCCCAGGCCACGGCACAGGCGATGACGCTGACCAGGAAGACGGTCATGCCGGTCAGAAAGACCCGCTTGCGGCCGTACCGGTCGCCGAGCGCTCCACTGGCCGGGATGATCGCGGCCAGGCTCAGCGAGTACGCGCTGATCACCCACTCCAACCCGGCGGCGCTCATGTGGAGTTCACTCTGCATCGACGGCAGCGCCACGTTCACGATGGTCAGGTCGAGTGAAGTCATGAACGTCGCCATGCACATCGCGAACAGCGTCAGGCGACGCCGCTGCGATTCGGTGAGAGAAATGCTCATGTCACCTCCTCCCTCGAAGTCCGTGTGATATGCAATGAAGAAGTGATCATCCGTACTCCACGTCGGGTCCATACGTCGGCTTGGCTAGCCGCCCATCAGTGATGACCCGTCGCGACCGAGGAGTGTGACTGTGCAGGACGACGATCGGCTGGCAGAGCAGTTCGAGGGGTGCCGGCCGCACCTCAGAAAAGTCGCGTACCGGATGTTGGGTTCGCACGCCGAGGCCGAGGACGCCGTCCAGGAGACCTGGATCAGACTGAGCCGCAGCAACGCGGAAGAGGTGGGAAACCTCCCCGCCTGGCTGACAACTGTGATCAGCCGAATCTGCCTGAACACTCTGAGGGCGCGTGCCGCGAGGCCGGAGGACCCGGTCGGCGTGCATCTGCCGGACCCCGTCCTCGGGCACGAACCTGCCCACGGGCCGGAGGACGAGGCGCTGTTGAGCGACTCGGTCAGCCTCGCGTTGCTGATCGTGCTGGACGCGCTCGGCCCCGCGGAACGGGTCGCTTTTGTGCTGCACGACATGTTCCATCTCACCTTCGACGAGATCGCGGCCGTCATCGGACGTACGACGGTGGCGGCTCGGAAACTTGCCAGTCGGGCGCGGCTTCGGGTGAAGGGCACTCGCGAGGTTGACTCCTGCGGCGACTTCGCCACTCGGCGCATGCTGGTGGACGCGTTCTTCGCCGCGGCGCGCGACGGCGACCTCGACGGGCTGGTGGCCGTTCTGGACCCGGATGTCGAACTCCGCGCAGATGGTGGCGTCATGCTCGCCTCCGCCACGGCCGCGATCCGCGGTGCCCGCCTCGTGGCGGAGCGGGCCGCGCTGTTCCGTCAGCCGGGTGTCACGGTGACGGCTGTCCTAGTCAACGGCTCCCCGGGCGTCCTGGTCGACCGAGGCGGCGTTCCGGTGTCGGTGATGGGCTTCGCCGTCCGGGACGACCGGATCGCGCAGATCCAGATCCTGCTCGACCCCGAGCGCCTCGCCGCGATCGACTTCGGCGCCTTCGCGGCGTAGACCGGCGCCGGGCGCCTCTTCAGGTGGCGCCGGCCAGGTCCTTGTCCTGGCCGGCACGGGCCCGCTCGCCGTCGTTGACCGGGATGTGGCGCACCGCTTGGCGCAGTATCAGCGGTGCCATCAGCGAAGTGCCGACCGCGATCAATACCATGACGGTGTACGCGGCAGTGTTCAGCACGCCCAGTCGCAGACCGATTCCGGCCACGATGATCTGGATGACGCCGCGTGCGTTCATCCCGGCGCCGAGCACCAAGGCGGCGGGGCGGCCGAGACCGACGATGCGGGAGCCGAGCAGCGCCCCGGCGAACTTGCCCACGATCGCGACGGCGAGTGCGCCCAGCGCAGCGAGTGCGACCAAGGGGCTGCCCAGCGCGAACAGGTCCATGCGCAGGCCCGCTTCGGCGAAGTAGAGCGGGGCGAGGACCGACAGCGTGACGGAGCGCAGGGGAGTCAGCGCCGTCCTCGCCTCCGGACCGGCGGCGCCGATCAGCAGGCCGCCGATGAGGGCTCCGAAGGACGCTTCCATGCCCATCGCCTGCGTGGTCGCCGCGCATGCGACGATCAGTACGGTGGCCGTGGCCATCACGGTATGCGGGCTCGCGGGCCGCATCATCAGCCATCGGACCGCCGGACGGCCGAGGAGCAGGGCGAAGGTCGTGATCAGTACCAGTCGGACCAGCGGCGCGGCGACTGCTCCAAAGGTGAGCGCGCTCGCCGCCGTGGCCGAGGCCACGGACAGCAGCATCCAGCCGGCCACGTCGTCCACCACGCCCACCGCAAGAGTCAACTGGGCGATGTCGCGGTGCAGCAGCCGCATGTCCGACAGCATCTTGGCGATCACTGGGAGGGCGCTGACGCACAGGGCCACGCCGAAGAAGAAGGCGAACAGACCACGGTCGCCGCTCTCCGGGACCAAGGCAGGCGGTGCCAGGAAGGCCCAGGCGCAACCGAGCCCCAACGGAATCACCAGGCCGAGGGCTCCTATGGTGAGCGACGCCCGGCCGGTACGCCGCACCAGAGCGAGGTCTAACTCCAGAGCGGTCGTGGCCACGAGGAGAATGACCCCGAACTGAGCTACGGCGTCGAGGAGGTGGGCCTGGGGCGCCTGTGACAACTGCAACCAGCTGTCTATCTCGGGGGCCAGCCTCCCGGCAACGGAAGGGCCGAGCAGTACTCCGGCCAGCAACTCCCCGCACACGGCGGGGAGTTTGCAGCGCACTGCGAGTCGCCCGAGCAGTAGCGCGACGACGAGCAGCAGAGCCGCCTGGACCAGCAGGACCAGCAGCGTGTGACCGCCCAGTGGCGGGCCGGGGACGACCGGCACCGCCTATGCCTCCGTGTCCTGCCGAACCGTAATCGCCCGTGAGGGGCAGACCCCGGCGGCACGGCGTACCCGTTCTCGGAGTGAGTCCGGCACGTCCTCCCTGACCAGGCGGACGATTCCGTCCTCTTCCCGTTGGTCGAACACCTCACTCACGGCGAGCACACACATGCCCGAGCTGACGCAGCGCGTCTGGTCGACCATCACCTGCATGTCGTTCCTCTTCTCCGGTTTGCGTTTCCGTCCTCTAGGTGCGCCGTGCCGTCACTCCGGGTGGAAGCGCACCGGCAGCGAGCTGTAGCCGTTGAGGAAGGTGGACTCGATCCGGGTGGCCGGCCCGGTCACCTCCACGTCTCGTACCTGCTTGGCGAGGACGCCGAGCAGGGCGCGAAGTTCGGCTCGGCCGAGAAAGGCCCCGAGGCAGAAGTGTGGCCCGTGCCCCAGGGCGACGTGTTTGTTCGGGGAGCGGGAGAGCTCGAACGTGCGTGGCTCGGCGAATACGCGCTCGTCATTGTTGGCTGAGATGTTCCACAGCGTCACGATGTCCCCCGCTCGCACCTGCCGACCGCCGATGACCTGGTCGCGGGTGGCGGTCCGAGCGAAGTGGAAAGAGGGGGTCGCCCAGCGCAGGGCCTCCTCCACGGCCGTATCCAGGTCGACGTCGCCGGCCCGCAGGGCGCGCCACTGCGCGGGGTGCTCGGCGAGGGCCTTGACGGTACTGACGGCGGATACCCGCGAGGACTCGTCCCCGCCGATGATCAAGCTGTAGCAGTTGAGCGCGACCTCTTCGAGGCTCAACGGCTCGTTTTGGATCAGCCCGGTGGCGATCGTACTGACCACGTCGTCACCGGGGTCGGCGCGCCGCCGCTGGGCCAGGTCCATGAAGTACAGGACGAGTTCGTTGCGCGACTCCAGCGAGTCGAGCTCATCGGCCCCTGTCAGCGCCCCCTTGCTCCACCGGAGCAGGTCGGGCCGCTCCGCCTCGGGGATCGATAAGAGATCGCAGATGGTGTTCATCGGCACGTGTTCGGCGATCCGGGTGGCGAAGTCGAAGGGCTCCGGTCCCAGGGCATCGCCGACGAGTGCGGCCGTGCGTTCCTCGATCTGCACGGTGACCCTGCCGAGCACCTTCGGGGACAGGGCGCGCCACATCAGCGCCCGCAGCGCCCGGTGGCGTGGCCGATCGGTGACGGCCAGCATCCTGCCGCCCGCGGTGTCAGTGCCTCGCAGCAGCACGTCGAGCACGGTGCCACGGCCCGAAGCCAGGGCCTCGGGGGCGCCGTAACAGGAGACGACGTCGGTGTGGTCGGCCACCACCCAGAAGCCTGGACGTCCGTCCGAGGAGGCGTGCCAATAGACGGACTCGTTCGCCCTCACCTCGGCGAAGAAGTCATATGGATCATGTTCCATGAATGTGCGCGAGTCGGTCAGGTCGAGCGAAGCGACCGCTGTTCGGCTCATCGTCCGCAATCCCCACTGAAGACAGGAAACGCACTGCTCACAGTGCCCGGCACCGGCCCGGTACGCGGATCATCACAGACGGCCGGACAGGCCCGCTCCAGTTGTGTCAGAAGTCTTTCGTGCTCGGTCGGGACGGTGACGGAGAGCCGAAAGATCTCCCTGTCGGCCCGGTGTGGCGTGAGAGCTTATGGACACATCCGAACCGGAGGAGCACCTCATGCTTCGTACGCGCCGGGACCACTGCCTGCGGACGCTCGTCCGGGCCTCCCCGCCCACCAGAAGGATCGTCTGCCTCCCGCCCTCCGGCGGCACCGCTGCCGGGTACCGAGCCTGGGCCACTGAACTCCCGCCTAGCGTCGAACTGCTCGCGGCACAGTATCCGGGGCACGGAGACCGCTTCGGGGAGCCGCTGTCGACCGATGTGCGCGCGCTGGGTTCAGAACTCTCCTCCGAACTGTTACGTCTGCCGCCACTGCCCACCGTGCTGTTCGGGCACAGCTTTGGTGCCCTCGTCGCCTATGAGACCGCTCTGACCCTCAACACGCTGGGCCGGGCGCCCGATGGCCTGCTGGTGTCGAGCTGCGCGCCCCCCGGCACACGAGGCCGGGTTCCGGCCGGGTCGCTCCCCGACCGCGAACTGTGGTCCCTTGTCCGTTCCCTGGGCGGGTTCGACCCAGCAGCAGCCGACGAACCGGAACTGGTGGAGGCGCTGCTCTCCGTACTGCGTGCGGACATCACAGCGCATGAGGGGTACCGACCGGAACCGGAAACTGCTCTCCTGTCCTGCCCTGTCCGTTGCTACCACGGGAACCAGGACCCGCTCGTGGATGCCGGCCCGTTGACCGATTGGGCTGCGATAACCACTGGGCCGTTCAGCTTGCTCGAACGAGAAGGGCACCATTTCCACCTGTTCCAGCACGTCAGGCCACTCCTCTCCGACATCGCCGCCTTCCTCGACACCACACTCCACCCGGACTCACTGACACGGAGTTGATCATGGCCGAGCTGAGCTACTCCTCCTACCTCCAGACGGACGTATTGCTGTCGATCCAGAAGACGCGGATACCCGAGACGGCCGACCGGACCGTGGTTCTGGCGGAACACTTCTTCATCGTCGCCCATCAGTCCTGTGAGCTGTGGCTCAAGCAGGCGGTGGCGGACCTGACCCTGGCCAGGGATTTGCTGTCGGCCCCCAGCCCCGCGGACGACGGAGTGGACACCAGCGTGGAACTGCTCCAGCGCGCCGGCGAACTGCTGCGCGTCCTGCACGAACAGGTGCTGGTCCTCGAACGCCTCTCGCTACGCCACTTCGTGCAGTTCCGCCCCTATCTCGGCACGGCCAGCGGGGCTCAGTCACAGCAGTTCATGGAACTCGGCAGGCTGCTCGAAGACGACGGTGGAGAGGGCGGGTTGTACCGAGCGTTCGAAGCGAGTGCCGCCCGCCAGTGCTACACCGTGGCCGATATCTGCCGCCTCGGAATGGCCGGCGGGGGTCTGCACCGGGTCGCCGAGGCTCTGCTCGATGTCGGCAATGGTTACTGGCGCTGGAAAGTCGCCCACGTCGGCCTGATGTCGAAGATGGTCGGAGGCCAGCAGGGAACCGGTGGAACGTCCGGCGAGGAGTTCCTCATCCGTCGCATCACGCTTCCCTTCCCCGAACTGCGCCGCCTGCGAGGCGCTCTGCATGCGGAAGAGCTCGCTCCCAGCCCTGCGTGAAAGGCATGGAAGCAGAAGTTCCTCCCCCCTCCCGAGACGAAGGCAATTCTCATGACAGCGGACGACGTCACCGGCCTCCATCTCGTCGTGATCAACGGCGAGCGACAGTACTCGGTCTGGCCTGCGGACCGTGCGGTCCCGGCAGGTTGGTCCCCGGCCGGGCCCACCGCCAGGCTGGAGGAGTGCCTCTCATTCATCGACCGTGAGTGGACGGACCTGCGTCCGCACAGTCTTCTTAGCCCTGACCCGGTGTCGGCCGCAGGCGATGGGAATCGTTGAGCGATGTGGGACATCGACGTGACAGACATGACAGTGCGGCAGCGCGAGCGGCTGCTGCTGTGGAGTGTGGTGCCCCGACCGGTGGCCATGGTGAGCACGGTCTCCCCGCACGGTGCGGTCAACCTGGCTCCCTTCTCCTACTATACGGCGGTCGGATATTCCCCCATGGCGCTGCTCTTCTGCGCCGGCCGACGGGCCGACGGTACGGAAAAGGATTCGTGCCGCAACGCGCGGGTGCCCACTGAAGGAGGAACGGGAGAATTCACTGTCAACGTACTGATCGAAAAGCATGCGGAAGCAGCCAGCGCTTCGGCCAAACCCCTCCCGCACGGACAGTCTGAATACGAACTCGCTGGGCTGCGGCCGCTGCCGGGTAAAAGGGTCGGTTCACCGCGCATCGACGGGTCGCCCATCGCCTTCGAATGCCGAACATCGGCAGTAGTTCCAGTCGGCGACCACTTCGTCGTCATCGGGGAAGTGGTTCATGTCACTGTGAATGAAGGACTGATCGACGAAAGGGATTTCCACGTCGACCTTGACCGCCTGGAATCCGTAGGCCGCATGGGTGCCGTGGACTACGTCCGAACGTCGGACCGCTACGTGGTGGGGGGATGAGGCAGGCACCGCGATCGTCGCGCTCGGGCGATTCCAGCCGCCAACAGTCGAACCATGCTCTGGTGGCTTGAATACACCACCCGGCTGTCACCTCTGATCGCTTCAAACCGTTGAGAAGTATGGGCTGCCCACCGCAAGAGGCAGCCTGACGGGGGTCGGGCGATACAGGAAGGTGAGGTTGTTGGATGTCTACAATGCGGTGGCTACTCGCCGTGCGGTGCGAGGGTTCACTTCTGATCACGTACCCAAGGAAGTGCTGGCGCGAGTACTTACAGCAGCGTCCAGGGCACCGTCCGGGGGGAATCTCCAGCCATGGCGCACCTATGTCCTAACCGGTCAGCGACTGGCGGATCTCAAAGAGCGGGCTGTCGCTCGGGCCACCGTGGACGATCCGGGGGACGAGCCGCAGTACGAGATGTATCCACGGGACCTCAAATCCCCTTACCGAGAGCGCCGTCAGGCTACTGCTGAGAAGCGGTACGGGGCTCTCGGTATCTCTCGCGGCGACCGAGTCGCACGGCATCGGGCGGCTACCGCGAACTGGTGCTGCTTTGGCGCGCCCGTCGCCTTTTTCACGTACATCGATCGGGGCATGGGGTCGGCCCAGTGGGCCGATGTGGGCATGTACCTGCAAACAATCATGCTGTTACTGCGAGCTGAGGGACTGCACAGCTGTCCACAAATGGCATGGTCGGTGTATCACCGAACGGTCGCTGGGATCGTGTCTCCCAGCGAGTCCCTCGTCCTCTTCTGCGGCATGTCGGTGGGCTACGCGGACCCGGCCAGCCCCTGTGTCCGCACGGACCGTGCTCCGATCGCCGAGACAGTGAGCTTCCTCGACTGACTGCCGAGACCCGATGCTCCGTCCGCATCGAGCCGGTACCAGGCCGGGTGCGGTACGGAAACCAGCAGACCGCGACCAGCCGCTCTGCTCGGCAGAGCGGCTGGAAGGGGTAGCAGACCTGGCCGCTCAAAAGGGAAGCGTGGTCGTGCCGTCCACTCCAGGCGCGGGGCGGAATTGGTCAGCCCTAGGCGGTGTCTTCAAATGATCTTGTGTGGTGGATCATGGGCGGGTGATACGTCGACATGAGCTGTCGGATGCCGAGTGGGAGTTCGTCCGGCCGCTGCTGCCCGCGTCGTTGCGGGGCAG
>NZ_JBVIQN010000023.1:0-147815 GCF_055577005.1 Streptomyces sp. NPDC033221
TCCGGCGAGGCGTCGGGGTCGGCGAGCTGGACCTCCAGCAGCGTGCGGTTGATCGCCAGCGGGGTACGCAGCTCGTGCGAGGCGTTGGCGACGAAACGGCGCTGGGATTCGAAGGCCCGGTCCAGCCGGTCGAGCATCTCGTCGAAGGTGTCGGCCAGCTCCTTGAGCTCGTCGTCCGGGCCGCCCAGCTCGATGCGGCGGTGCAGGTCCGAGCCCGCCACCCGCTGCGCGGTCCGGGTGATCCGGCCCAGCGGCGACAAAACCCGGCCCGCCATCGCGTACCCGAAGGCGAACGCGACGACGGTCAGGCCGAGCAGTGCCAGCAGGGAGCGGTTGAGCAGGGTGTTCAGGGCCTGCGCCCGCTGGTGCTGGAGGCAGCTCTGGATCGCCTGGGTGAAGATCTCCCCGGAGGTCTGGCTGGGCAGGTCACAGACGTTGCTGGTGGCCGCGAAGTTGCCCCGGAGGATCTTGACGGGCAGTTCGCTGCCTTCCTGCAGCGCGTTGGCGGCCAGCATGTAGATGATCGTGAGCAGCACGATGCCCGCCATCAGGAACATGCCGCCGTACAGCAGGGTGAGCCGTATCCGGATGGTCGGGCGCAGCCAGGGGAAGGGCCGGACGTTGACCGGCTTCGGGTCCCAGGTGGGCATGGGCGGTGTGGCGGGTGGCGGGGTGGGCGCCTTGGAGGAAGCGGGCATCGTCGATCAGATCCGGTAGCCCGATCCGGGCACCGTGACGATCACCGCGGGCTCGCCCAGCTTGCGGCGCAGGGTCATGACCGTCACCCGTACGACGTTGGTGAAGGGGTCGGTGTTCTCGTCCCACGCCTTCTCCAGCAGCTGCTCGGCCGAGACGACCGTGCCCTCGCTGCGCATCAGGACCTCCAGCACCGCGAATTCCTTCGGCGCGAGCTGGACCTCCTTGCCGTCGCGGAAGACCTCCCGGCGGTTCGGGTCCAGCTTGATGCCGGCCCGCTCCAGGACGGGCGGCAGGGCGACCGTCGTACGGCGTCCCAGGGCCCGTACGCGGGCGGTCAGCTCGGTGAAGGCGAAGGGCTTGGGGAGATAGTCGTCCGCGCCGATCTCCAGGCCCTCGACGCGGTCGCTGACGTCGCCGGAGGCGGTGAGCATCAGGACGCGGGTGGGCATCCCCAGCTCGACGATCTTGCGGCAGACGTCGTCGCCGTGCACCAGCGGCAGGTCCCGGTCCAGGACCACCACGTCGTAATCGTTGATCTCGATGCGTTCCAGGGCGGCCGCGCCGTCGTACACCACGTCGACGGCCATGGCCTCCCGGCGCAGTCCGGTGGCCACCGCATCGGCGAGCAGCTGCTCGTCCTCGACGACGAGAACACGCACGTCGCAAATCCTTCCTCAGGGCCCCGGAGAAGTTCCGGGGCACGGCAAACTCGGAGCCCCTCCATCCTGCCCCGAACAGCTGTAAACCGGCAGTAAGAGGGGTGGGTGGTGGCCCGGCACGCCGCTTTCCGGGGCCCGGGCCGACGGGTCGCGGGCCCCGGAACCGTGTCTTCCGGGCGGTTTTCGAATTCCCGTGCCGTCTGAGGTTTCCGTGAGGTTGCCCATGGGGAGGACGACTGCACACCCGCGATCACGCCCTGTTCGGCGCCATGCCGCGCTCTGATCCATTCGCAGGGACCACGCCGTGATCGCCCCGCCCGTCGGCACACCCCCGTGCCACCGACCCACGACGAGGGGGCGCACCATGGACGCGTTCACCGCAGGCATTCTGCAGCGCATACGGAACACCGAAGCCGACCTCGACCGGGCCCGCGAGTCGGGCGACGACTTCCTCGTCGAGGTGGAACAGGCCGAGCTGGAGGATCTGCAGCGCCTTGCTTCCGAGCACGGCGTGCAGGTCACCGCAGCCAGCGCCTGACCATCTCCCGGCCGCGTACGACGGCAGCGCCCCGGACCCGCGAAGGGTCCGGGGCGCTGTCGCGTTCGGGTCCGGGGCTCAGAGCCTGTGTCATAACGACGGGCGCTGCTCCGACCGGGGTTATGACACAGGCTCTCAGTCGTGCCAGGCGCCCAGCTCCTCCAGCAGGGGCTGGAGGATGGCGAACACCTCCGGCGAGGCGGCCAGGGCCAGGTCGTTCGAGGCGGGCTCGCCGGGGCGGCCGCCGGTGAGCGCGCCGGACTCGCGGGCGATCAGGGCGCCGGCCGCCATGTCCCACGGGTTCAGCCCGCGCTCGTAGTAACCGTCGAGCCGGCCGCAGGCGACGTCGCACAGGTCGATCGCGGCCGAACCGCCGCGCCGGATGTCGCGGACCTGCGGCAGCAGGGTGCGCAGCACCTCGGCCTGGGCGGCGCGGCGCTCGCCGATGTAGGCGAAGCCCGTACCGATCAGGGCCTGGGACAGCGGCGGCGCGGGGCGGCAGTGGACCTGTTCGCCGTTGCGGAACGCGCCGCCGCCCAGCACGGCCTGGTACGTCTCGCCGCGCATCGGTGCCGCGACGACGCCGACGACGGCCTCGCCGTCCTGCTCCGCGGCGATGGACACGGCCCAGGAGGGCAGCCCGTACAGGTAGTTGACCGTGCCGTCGACCGGGTCGATGACCCAGCGCACCCCGCTGCTGCCCGTGACGCTGGCGCCCTCCTCCCCCAGGAAGCCGTCGTCGGGACGGTGCTCGGCGAGGAAGCCGGTGATCAGCTTCTCGCTGGCGATGTCCATCTCGGTGACGACGTCGATGGGGCTGGATTTCGTGGCGGCCACGCCGAGGTCGGCGGGGCGGCCGTCGCGCAGCAGCTCACCCGCGCGGCGGGCGGCCTCCAGGGCGAGGTCGAGAAGTTCGTCGTGCAGCGGATCGGACACGGTGCTCCTTGCTCGTACGGGCGGCCGGTCGGGGCGGCCGTGCGGGGCGGCGCGGCGGCGCCGCCGGTGGGCTCTCCTCGGGTCCTACCCCTGGACCTCCGCGACCGGTCCCGTCCAGTCCGCGCCCGCGGCGGCCGGGCGCGGGGTGCGGGCCGGGCAGCAGCCGACGGGGCACAGGTCGTGGCTCGGCCCCAGCTCGCCGAGGGCGCAGCGCGCCGGGGTGCGGCCCTGCTCGGCGGCGGCGCGCTCCAGGACCAGGTCGCGGACGGCCGCCGCGAAGCGCGGGTCGGCGCCGACGGTGGCGGAGCGGGCGACGGGCAGGCCCAGTTCGGCGGCCTTGGCGGTGGCTTCGGTGTCGAGGTCGTACTTGACCTCCATGTGGTCCGAGACGAAGCCGATGGGGGCCATGACGACCGCGGGGACGCCCGCGCCGTGCACCTCTTCGAGGTGGTCGCAGATGTCCGGCTCCAGCCAGGGGATGTGCGGGGCGCCGCTGCGGGACTGGTAGACCAGCCGCCACGGGTGGTCGACGCCGGTCTCCTCGCGGACCGCCTCGGCGATCACCCGGGCCACGTCGAGGTGCTGGGCGACGTACGCGCCGCCTTCGCCGTCCTCGGTGTGGTCCTCCGGGGTGCCGGACGTGTCGGCCGCGGCGGTCGGGATGGAGTGGGTGGTGAAGGCGATGTGCGCGCCGTCGCGGACGTCCGCGGGCAGTTCGGCGAGGGAGGCGAGCACGCCGTCGACCATCGGGCGTACGAAGCCCTCGTGGTTGAAGTAGTGGCGGAGCTTGTCCACCTGGGGCACCGGCAGGCCGTCGGCCTGGAGGGTGGCCAGCGCGTCGGCCAGGTTCTCGCGGTACTGGCGGCAGCCCGAGTACGAGGCGTAGGCGCTCGTGGCCAGGACGGCGATACGGCGGCGGCCGTCGCGGACCATCTCGCGCAGTGTGTCGGCCAGGTAGGGCGCCCAGTTGCGGTTGCCCCAGTAGACCGGCAGGTCCAGGCCGTGGTCGGCGAAGTCCTTGCGCAGGGCGTCCAGCAGTTCCCTGTTCTGCGCGTTGATCGGGCTGACGCCGCCGAACAGGAAGTAGTGCTGCCCGACCTCCTTCAGTCGCTCGCGCGGGATGCCGCGGCCGCGGGTGACGTTCTCCAGGAAGGGGACGACGTCGTCCGGGCCTTCGGGGCCGCCGAAGGACAGCAGCAGCAGGGCGTCGTAGGGACCGGGGGTCCCCCCGGCGGTCGGAAGGGGCGGATCGCACTGTTCGGGCATGTCTTCGATCCTGCCACCAGCCACTGACAGCCGGAAAACCGGAGGCGGCCACCCGCGACACGCGCGTAAGCTGTCTCGGCCCCAGACATGCCTTACCGACCTCCGGACCCCCGGCGGCGGCTCTTCACCGGCGGAGCTCCCCCATGCCCAGCCCGTACCGCGCGCTCTTCCACACGCCCGGCACCAGGTCCTTCACCGCTGCCGGCTTCCTGGGCCGTATGACGCTGTCGATGACCAGCATCGGCATCGTCACCATGGTCTCCCTGCTGACCGGCCGGTACGGCGTCGCGGGCGCCCTGGCGGCGACCGTCGCGATGTCCTCGGCGGTGCTCAGCCCACAGGTGTCCCGGCTGGTGGACCGGCACGGCCAGCGCCGGGTGCTGCGCCCGGTGACCCTGATCGCCGCGGCCGCCATGGCCGGTCTCCTGGTGAGCGCGCAGCAGGGCTGGCCCGACTGGACCCTGTTCGTCTTCACCGCCTGCGCGGGCTGTGTGCCGAGCGTCGGCGCGATGGTCCGGGCCCGCTGGGCGGCCGTCCACAGCTCACCGCGCCTGCTGCACACGGCGTACTCGTGGGAGTCGATCGTCGACGAGGCGTGCTTCATCGTCGGCCCGATCCTCTCCATCGGCCTGTGCACCTCCTGGTTCCCCGAGGCGGGACCGCTGCTCGCGACCGTCTTCCTGGTGGTGGGGGTCTTCTGGCTGACGGCGCAGCGCGCGACCGAGCCGGCGCCGCATCCGCGCGAACACCAGGCCAAGGGTTCGGCGTTGCGCTCGCGCGGCCTCCAGGTGCTGGTGATCACCTTCGTGGCGACCGGCGCGATCTTCGGCGCGATCGACGTGGTGACGCTGGCGTTCGCCAAGGAGGAGGGCCACCAGGGCGCCGCCAGTCTGGTGCTCGCGACCTACGCGCTGGGGTCGTGCGCCGCCGGCGTGGTCTTCGGAATGATCCATTTCAAGGGTGCGGCCGCCCGCCGGTGGGTGGTGGGCGTGTGTGCGATGGCCGTGAGTATGATCCCGCTCCAACTGGTCGGGAACCTTCCGTTGCTGGCCGTGGCGCTCTTCTTCGCGGGCCTGTCCATCGCGCCGACGATGGTGACCACCATGGCCCTCGTCGAGCAGCACGTACCGCGCGCGAACCTGACCGAGGGCATGACCTGGACCAGCACCGGGCTCGCGGTCGGGGTGGCGCTCGGCTCGTCGGCCGCCGGGTGGGTGGTGGACGCGGCCGGAGCCGGCCGCGGCTACCTGGTGCCGGCCGTGGCGGGGGCGCTCGCGGCGGCGGTGGCGTTCCTCGGATACCGCCGGCTGCGGCCGGCGCCGCAGCGTGAGGGGACGGGCGCAGATGGCCGAGGCACACGGCACGACCGGCAGGAACAGGACGACTCCACGGACGGGCGTGGCCCGCACGGTGCGGGCGATGCGGGGGACGCCGCCTCGGCCCGCCTGGCGTAACTGGGCGGGCACCGTCGCCGTACGGCCGGCGCGCAGTGTCGCGCCGGCCTCCACCGGTGAACTGGCCGCGGCGGTCCGCGCGGCGGCGGCCGACGGGCTGACGGTCAAGGCGGCCGGCACCGGCCACTCCTTCACCGCGGCCGCCGCCACCGACGGGCTGCTGATACGGCCTGATCGCCTGACCGGCATACGGGAGGTGGACCGCGCCGCCGGCACGGTCACCGTGGCCGCCGGCACCACGCTCAAGCACCTCAATCAGGTCCTCGCCTCGCACGGCCTGTCGCTGGCCAACATGGGCGACATCATGGAGCAGACGGTCTCCGGCGCGGCGAGCACCGGCACCCACGGCACCGGCCGCGACTCGGCGTCGATAGCCGCCCAGATCACCGCGCTCGAACTGGTCACCGCCGACGGCACGGTCCGCACCTGCTCCGCGACGCGGCACCCGGAGATCTTCGCGGCGGCCCGGGTGGGGCTGGGCGCGCTGGGCGTGATCACGTCCGTCACCTTCGCCGTGGAGCCGCAGTTCTGGCTGTCGGCCTGTGAGGAGCCGATGTCCTTCGACCGGGTGACGGCCGAGTTCGACCAGCTCGTCGCGGAGAACGAGCACTTCGAGTTCTACTGGTTCCCGCACACCGGCAACTGCAGCACCAAGCGCAACAACCGCAGCCAGGGCCCCGCCGCCCCGCTCGGCCGGATCAGCGGCTGGATCGACGACGAACTGCTGTCCAACGGGGTCTTCCGCGCCGCGTGCGCCGTCGGCCGCGCGGTGCCCGCCACCGTCCCGGGCATCGCCCGGCTCTCCAGCCGCGCGCTGTCGGCCCGCACGTACACCGACATCCCGTACAAGGTCTTCACCAGCCCGCGCCGGGTGCGCTTCGTGGAGATGGAGTACGCGCTGCCGCGGGAGGCCGCCGTCGGGGCGCTGCGCGAGCTGCGGGTGCTGGTGGAGCGCTCGGGCTTCCGGGTGAGCTTCCCGGTGGAGGTGCGCACCGCGCCGGCCGACGACATCCCGCTGTCCACCGCCTCCGGGCGGGACACCGCCTATCTCGCCGTCCACATGTACCGGGGGACGCCGTACCGGGAGTACTTCACCGCGGCCGAGCGGATCATGACGGCGCACGGCGGGCGGCCGCACTGGGGGAAGCTGCACAGCCGCGACGCCGCGTACCTGGCCGGCGTCTATCCGCAATTCGGCGCGTTCACCGCACTGCGCGACCGGCTGGACCCGCAACGCCTGTTCACCAACGCCTACCTGCGGCGGGTGCTGGGCGAGTGAGGCCGGGGCCGGGCCGGCCGGACCGCCCGGACGGCTGAAACGCTCATTCGGCCCAACGTTCCGCAGGGATGAACGGCCCGGTGGGCTCCCCGGCCCGGCAACGGAGCGGCCCGGACCCGGCGCGCTGCCGGGTCCGGGCCGTTCGGTGGCCGCCCGTACGGGGCGGTCCGGTCCGTTCTCCCGCCGAAAGGGATTCGGTCCCCGTCACGGACGGAATTTCCGCTCCGGTTAAGGGGATTAGGTCCCCGTGCGGGACGGCATTACGTCCCGCACGGGTGCGGATTTCCGTCCCGCGTTCACGAGGATTTCGGGTCCGGGGGCTGCTGTCCGCCGGGCTCCTGCTTGTTCCGGTCGCCGGAATCGCCCTGGGAGTCGTCACCGCCCTTGCCGGTGTCGTTCCCGGTGCCGCCGCCGGGCTTCGACGGCTGCGGGCTCGGCGGCGGGGTGGGCTTGCCGCTCCGGCTCGCGTCCGGGCTCGGCGACGGCGTGGACGGCTTGCCCGTACCGCCGGTGGTGCCGTCACCGGTGCCGGTGGAGCCGCTGGGGCCGGGCGACGGCGTGCCGCCGGTGCCGCCCGTCGTGCCGTCGCCGTGGGAGGTCCCGGGGGACGGCGAGTCCGAGGCGGGCGGGGCCTTCGGCTCGGACTTGTGCGCGTTGCCGCCGAAGACGTTGCTCACCGAGGTCCCCGGGGCACCCGACGCGTCCTGGCCGCTGAGCAGCTCGACGCAGGTGACGGCGCCCATCGACAACACGAAGACCGCCAGCGCGGCCAGCCCCGGCCGCTTCCAGCCGCGCAGCCGGGTGCCGTACGTGGCGGTGCTGACCTCGTCGGCCCGCTGCGGCACCGCGGTGGCCCCGGCCGGCCGGTGGCCGGGCCGGGCCTGCCCCAGCGCCATGGTGCGGTCGTCGAGGCGCGGCACCAGCTGTGTCCTGTCGGTGGCCCCGGCGTCCGCCCCCGGGCCCCGCGCCGCGTCGGCCTGCGGCAGCATCCGCGTACGGTCCGGGTCCCCGGCCTGCGGCAGCAGCTGCGTACGGTCGGTGCCGCCGGCCGGGCCCTGGTCCTCGGCCGCGACGGACGTGATCTCGTCCTCCGCGCCCTGCCGGTCGAAGGTGGGCAGCACCATGCCGGTGCCGGACCCGGTTCCCGGCGTTCTCCGGGAGACCGAGGACCGGCGCGGCTTCGGCCGGGTGCCGACAGTCGCGGCTTCCTTGAGCTGCTCGCCGGTACGCCGGAAGAGGTGCTGGAAGAGCGAGCCACCGGTCGTGGCCACGACACTCACCACACCCGCGCCGATGATGGTCCCGTACACGCCGAGCTTCCCGGCGAGAAACGCGGCGACGGCAGCCGCCAGGGCACTGCCCGCGACCTGAGGAAGGCTCAGGTCGAGCCGTTTCTCCTTCTTTTTCGTGTCGGTATCGCTTTTGTTGTCCATCTCCAGCCTTTGATCGCCCCTTCGATCCATCTTGCACGGACAAGTGACCTACGAGCGAAGCCGGTAGTTCCGATTCTGCGGATTCTGTGAACCTCGCCACCCGTCACACCGTGTAGAGAGATCGACAAGGCGACCAACTCCCTTGGCGCAGGTGAACTTCGGCGGCGCGGCGGTCCACCTCAGTGGCCCGAATGGAGTACTGTGGCGAGCCCTGGCCCCGGAATCCCGTCCGGCTGCCCGGATACACGGGAAGGGGCCGGAAGGTGGCACTCACCCCCGGGTGCCGCCACCGGGCACGGGTGACTGGGAGCAGGAACAGGACATGGTCACTGAGCGTTGCGAACAGGTAACCGTGTCATAACGGCGTTTCTGGGCCAAGCCTCGACACGCCGGGTAACTCGGCAATGTTGTGGCAGGCTGCACCCGGGCAGGCCACACTCGACTAGCGGAAGCAGCGACGCACGTGACGTCGGCAGGCACCACCCGGGAGGTCCCCATGCCCGAACTGCGTGTCGTGGCCGTCTCCAACGACGGCACACGGCTGGTGCTCAAAGCTGCGGACAGCACCGAGTACACGCTTCCGATCGACGAGCGGCTGCGCGCCGCGGTCCGCAACGACCGCGCGCGGCTCGGCCAGATCGAGATCGAGGTCGAGAGCCACCTGCGCCCGCGGGACATCCAGGCCCGTATAAGAGCAGGTGCCTCCGCCGAGGAGGTCGCCCAGCTCGCCGGCATCCCCGTCGACCGGGTGCGCCGCTTCGAGGGTCCGGTGCTCGCCGAGCGCGCCTTCATGGCCGAGCGGGCCCGTAAGACGCCCGTACGCCGCCCCGGGGAGAACACCGGCCCGCAGCTCGGCGAGGCCGTCGCGGAGCGGCTGCTGCTTCGCGGCGCCGACAAGGACTCCGTGCAGTGGGACTCCTGGCGGCGCGACGACGGCACCTGGGAAGTCCTGCTGGTCTACCGTGTCGCGGCCGAGCCGCACTCGGCGAGCTGGACGTACGACCCGCCGCGGCGGCTCGTCCAGGCAGTCGACGACGAGGCGCGGGCGCTGATCGGCGAGACCGACGACACCCCGGAGCCCAGCTTCCCGTTCGTGCCGCGGATCGCCCGGCTGCCCCGCGACCGGCCGCTGGACCGCGCCCTGGACCGCCAGACGTCCCAGGACCGGGACCGGGACCGTACGGGCGGCGAGGACGACGAGCAGGCGCGGGCCGAGGACGGTTCCGGCGAGCGGGAACGCGACTCGCTGACCAGCCTCCTGGAGGCGGTGCCCAGCTTCCGCGGCGACATGGTCGTACCGGAGCCGGCGAAGGCGCCCGCGCAGGAGGAGCCCGTCGAGGACGAGGAGCTGGAGGAGCCGGCCGCTCCGGCGGCCAGCGCGGGCGCGGGCTCCGCCTACGCCGACGTGCTCATGCCACGGGCGGTGGCCGGCCACCGGGACCGCCTCACGGGGACGACCGACCGGCAGGCCGAGGCCGACGGCGTACGGCCGGGGCGGCGCGCCGCCGTACCGAGCTGGGACGAGATCGTCTTCGGGACGCGGCGCAAGAAACCGGAATAGCGGCCGGGCCCGCGCGGGCCCGGCGGCCGAGCGGTGTCGCACACCGTACGCCCGCCCGTCGCGCGGACGGGCGTATGGGACGAACCCGGCCCGGTGTCAGCCGGCCTGCGCGCCGGTGGCCACCGGACGCGTCGGATCGCCGGACCACTCGCTCCAGGAACCCACGTACAGCGCCGCCGGAACGCCCGCGATCGTGAGGGCCAGCACCTCCTGCGCGGCCGAGACGCCCGAACCGCAGTAGACCCCGACCTCGGCGTCCGCGGTGGCTCCGAGGGCGGTGAAGCGTGCGGCCAGCTCCGCGGGCGGCAGGAACGTGCCGTCGGCGGCGAGGTTCTCCGTCGTCGGCGCGGACAGCGCGCCCGGGATGTGCCCGGCCACCCGGTCGATGGGCTCCACCTCGCCCCTGTACCGCTCCCCCGCCCGCGCGTCCAGGAGGACGCCGCGCCGGGCCAGGGCAGCGGCCTCGTCCGCCGTCAGCAGCGGCAGCGCGCCGGGAGCCGCGGTGAAGTCGCCGGGCGTCGGGGACGGTACGTCGGTGCCGAGGGCTCCGCCGGACGCGGTCCAGGCGGCCAGCCCGCCGTCCAGGACCCGTACCGAGGGGTGTCCGGTGTAGCGCAGCATCCACCACGTACGGGCAGCGGACCACCCCTGACCGCCGTCGTACACGACGACCGGGCCGTCCGCCGTGACCCCGGCCCGGCGCATGGTCCCGGCGAAGGCGTCCAGGTCCGGGAGCGGATGGCGGCCGGCCGGACCGGCCGGGCCCGCGAGTTCGGCGTCCATGTCCACGTACACGGCGCCGGGTACGTGGCCGGCCTCGTACTCGGGGCGGCCGGGCGGGCCGCCGAGCCGGTAGCGGACGTCGAGGAGGACCGGCGGGGCCCCGGAGGCCAGTTCGTCCGCCAACTCGGCGGCGGTGATGATGGCGTTCATGGGCCTCATCCTCGCGCAGGCGGGCCCGGTGGAGAAGCGGTGTCCGTTGGCCGCGCGGGCTCAGCCGGGCAGCTCACGTGGCGCGTCCCCGAACGGCAACGTCGCCGAAACGGGTGCGAAACATCAAATCGGGCATTCTCCCATGGGAACGCGCCGAAGCGGCGCGGCCGGGGCGCGCAGCGGATGAGGGGGTGCGAGCATCTGCACGGGACGGCGCACTCGCGCCCGGTCCCCGCACGGCCACCACCCCGATGGTCCGAGGAGAGAGTGACGATGACGACCGAGGCAACGACTCGGCGGACGCCCGGCGCGCCTTGCTGGGTGAGTCTCATGGTGCACGACCTGGCCACGACGGAGCAGTTCTACAGCGCGCTGTTCGGCTGGGAGTTCAAACCGGGACCGCAGCACTTCGGTCCGTACGTCCGGGCGTATCTCCACGGACGGGAGGTGGCCGGGATCGGGGAACTGGCGCCCGACCGCCAGCTGCGGGTGGCCTGGACGACGTATCTGGCGAGTGACGACGCGGACGCGGCCGCCGAGCAGATCCGCGGCTGCGGCGGCACGGTCGCCGTCGGACCGCTGGACGCGGACGACGAGGCGGGCCGGATGGCGATCGCCTCGGACCCACAGGGTTCGGTCTTCGGCCTGTGGCAGGGCAAGGAGATGGTGGGCGCCGCGCTGGTCGGCGTGCCCGGGGCGCCGGTGTGGAACGAGCTGGTGACCCGGGAGACCGGCGTGACCGCCTTCTACGAGGCGGTGTTCGGCTACGAGACCCGGCCGGAGGAGGCCGTCCCCGACTATCTGACGCTGCATCTCAAGGGCCGGCCGGTGGCGGGCGTGCACGGCGTCGGCGACGCGCTGCCGCGAGAGCTGGGGCCGCACTGGGTGACGTACTTCGCCGTCTCGGACACCGATGCCGCGGTGCGGCGCGTGGCGGAACTGGGCGGCCGGGAGGTGCGGGCGGCCCGGGACACGGCGTACGGGCGGGTGGCGACGGTCGCCGACCCCGAGGGGGCCGTGTTCGCTCTGCTCCAACAGCCCGGCTGAGCGGACGGTCCCGCAGCCCGGCTAAGCGGCCGGCCGGCGCTACTCGGCGCTGTAGACCGGCAGCACGTCCGGGGAGAGCGCCGCCGCGTGGGCGGAGGCGGAGGTCTGCCGGCGCCGGTGATGACGGCGGCAGAGCACTTCGTAGCCGACCTCGGCGGGGGCGCTCTGGACGTCGCCGATGACGACCTGCGCGCCCTCGACGACCATCTGGCCGTCGAGGGTGCGGGCGTTGTGCGTGGCGCGGGCGCCGCACCAGCACAGGGCCTCGACCTGGAGGACCTCTATCCGGTCGGCCAGTTCGACCAGGCGCTGCGAGCCGGGGAACAGCTTGCTGCGGAAGTCGGTGCTGATGCCGAAGGCGAAGACGTCCAGCTCCAGGTCGTCGACGACCCGCGCGAGCTGGTCGATCTGGTCCGGGGCGAGGAACTGCGCCTCGTCGGCGATGACGTAGTCCACCCGGCCGCCGGAGCTGAGGGCGGCGACGATGTGCGCGTAGAAGTCCATCTCGTCCGTCGCCTCGACGGCCTCGGTGACCAGGCCGAGGCGGGAGGAGAGCTTGCCGCGGCCCGCCCGGTCGTCCCGTGTGTAGATCATTCCTTGCAGGCCGCGGGCCGAGCGGTTGTGCTCGATCTGCAGAGCGAGGGTGCTCTTTCCGCAGTCCATCGTTCCGGAGAAGAACACCAGCTCGGGCATGGAGAACGCGGGCCTTTCGGGCTCGTATCGGGTGGGGGACGGCCGGGAGCGCGCGTGGGGTGCGCTCACCGGGCGGCGGGGCGGGCAGGGTGGGGCGGACGGGGCCGGGCGCAGGTGCACGGCTCGGGTACGGGGCTCGGGTGCGAAACTCGGGACGGGCTCAGGTGCGGACTTCGAGGAGCGGGACGAGCTGTTCGGCCGGCGTCATCGAGCCGTGCATACCGACCATCGCGGACTCGCGCGGCTCCGTCTCACTGGCCACGATCACCATGTCGGCGTGCGCGGCCACGACGACGTCACCGATACGGGCCCGGACCCGGTCGTCGACCCGGGGGCCGAACCACCCGGCGGCGATGGCCTCGTCACGGCCCGCCACCCACATATGTTCCCCGACCACCTCCCGCCATACCGCGAGCACGTCACCGGCCGCGCCGAGGTGCGCGTACAGATGCCGCGCACGCCCCTCGCCGCCCAGCAGCCGCACTCCGGCACGCAGTTCCCAGTCCTCGTCGAAGTCGATGCGGTGCTCCGGGTCGAACGGGATGTCGACCATGCCGTGATCGGCGGTGACGTACAGGGCACTGCGCGGCGGCAGTTGCTCGGCGAGCCGCTGCGCGAGGCGGTCGACGTACATCAGCTGGCCGCGCCAGGCGTCGGAGTCGACGCCGTAGCGGTGCCCGGCGCCGTCCACCTCGGCGTAGTACGTGTAGACCAGCGAGCGGTCACCGGCGGCGAGCTGCTCGGCCGCCAGGTCCATGCGCTCCTCGCCGGCCAGCCGGCCGTGGAACGTGCCACCGCTGAGCGCCACGTCGGTGAGCGGGGTCCGCTCGAAGTTGGGCGAGGAGACCTGGCAGGTGTGGATGCCGGCGGCGTGCGCCTGCTGGAAGACGGTCGGGTACGGCTGCCAGGCGTACGGGTCGGTCCACGGGTACCAGCGCAGCTGGTTCATCAGCTCGCCGGTGTCCGGATTCAGGCAGGTGTAGCCCGCCAGGCCGTGCGCGCCCGGCGGCAGGCCGGTGCCGACGGAGGCGAGCGAGGCGGCCGTGGTGGCCGGGAAACCGGCGGTGATCGGGCTGCCGGTGCGGTTGAACGAACTGTCCAGAAGGGACGTCAGGAACGGCGCCTCGTCCGGGTGGTCGCGCAGCAGTTCCCAGCCGAGCCCGTCGATGAGGAAGACACAGACACGGTCGGCGGGGTCCAGGCCCATGCCCGGCGCGCCCGCCTGCCCGGCGCCGGGCAGGATCAGGCCCTGTCCGGCGGTGATGGCGGGCAGCAGGTCGGCGAGCGAGCCGGTGCCGTACGCGGGCACGGGCGCGCCGGCCAGGTCGAGGGGTTCCGGTTCCGGCCAGGCGGGGACGGCGTGCGCCATCAGCGGGTGGTGGCCGCGGTGGCTTCGGACAGGGCCTGCGCGAAGGCGAGGGTCTGCCGCACGGTGTCCGGGCCGTCGCCGGCCTCGCTGACGCGCAGCGACAGGTCGTCGGCCGTCGAGGAGCCGGTGTAGCCGTGGTCGGCCTCGCAGTTGGGGTCGCCGCAGGTGGCGGGCTCCAGGTCCAGACGGGCGACGGCGCCCCAGCCGATGGTCAGCACGACCTCTCGGGGCAGCCGGCCCGGGGTGTACGACTCGGGGTTGGCGACCACCCGGCTGAGCACGACGGACGAGATCCGGCCGAGCTTCACGGACTCGGTGGAGGTCGTCGCGTACGGCGAGGGCGAGGTGTCGTCGGCGGACTGCTCGTCGGTGTGGCTGACGATGAAGCGGGTGCCCGTCAGGACCAGGACCGTGACATGGCGGCGGACCTCGTTGGCGTCGAAGGTCGTCTCCTGGTGGACCAAGTACGACACCACCGGCTCGCCGCCGACCGCGGCCTGCACCGCCTCGGCCACCAGGGCCGGGTAATAGCCGCTGCGCTCGATCGCCGCGCGCAGCCCTTGGGTCGTCGTACCGGTCTTAGCCATGCGGCCATCTTACGGGGCGTACCGGCCGGGGCGGGTCCGAGCGCCCACGTCCGGGCCCGGGGCCCCGGCGAGGACCCCCGGCACCGGCTCTCAGTAGGCGGGCATCCGGCGCGGCCCCAGGTCGGTGGTGGCCGGCGGGCGGGCCAGCCGGACCGTGGCGTCCAGGACGGCGAGGCCGTGCGCGGCGACGACGACGGGCTCCAGGTCGACGCCGACGACCTCGGGGTGGTCGTCGACCAGCCGGGAGACCCGCAGCAGCAGGTCCTCCAGGGCGGCGGTGTCCACCGGCTGGCTGCCGCGCCAGCCGAACAGCAGCGGAGCCGTGCGGATGGACCGTATCTGCTCGGCGACGTCGCGGTCCGTCGCGGGAATGAGCCGGTGTGCCGTGTCGCCGAGGAGCTGCGAGGGGGCGCCGGCCAGGCCGAAGGAGAGGACGGCGCCGGCGGCCGGGTCGATGGCGGCGCGGACGACCGTGTCGACGCCGCGCGGCACCATCGGCTGGACGACCGGGCGCAGCTCCTCCGGCTTGCCGAGGAAGTCGGTCAGCTCGGCGTAGGCGCGGCGCAGCTCCGCCTCGCCGGTCAGGTCGAGCCGGACACCGCCGAGGTCGGGGCGGTGCCGCAGGTGCGGTGCGGTGGTCTTCAGGGCGACCGGGTAGCCCAGGCGGGCGGCGGCGCGTACGGCGGTGTCCGGGTCGGGGGCCGGGTGGGCGGGGCGTACGGGGATGCCATAGCGGGCCAGGAGGGCGTGGGCGTCCTCGGCCGGCAGCGGGACGGAGCGGGTGATGTCGGCGTGCCGGGCGAGTTCGTCGAGCAGCCGGTCGATGTCGGTGCCGGCGGCGGCCTCGTCGATGTCCTCGTACTCGGGCACCCGGCCCGGCTCGGCGACGTCCCGGCGCCATTTCGCGTACCGCACCGCCTGCGCGAGCGACCGGACGGCGCGCTCGGCAGCGGGGAAGGCCGGTATCAGGGGGGCGGGAGGGGTGGTGGGGGGCATCGGGTCGGAGGTGGCGGGGGCTTGCGGGGCTTCGGTGGCCTTGGTGACGCCCTCCGAGGACGGTGGCGGGGCCGCCAGCGCGTCGGCGAGGGCGTCCATGGCCAGGTGCACGACGGTGACCGGCTTGGCGGGCGCGGCGGCCGAGGCCGCTTCGCGGAGCGCCGCGGCGAGGTCGGCGCCCTCGCCCGGCGAGGCCACGCCCCCCTCCCCCACCCAGGGGATGGCCGTGACGACGACGGCGTCGCAGAGGCCGTTGGCCAGGGCGGCGGACAGGGCCGTACGGAAGTCCTCCGGTGTGGCCGCGGCGGCGAGAACGTACGGCCGCAGCGGCCGCAGCCCCTCGGTCAAGCAGGCGTCGTAGGTCAGCAGGGCGAGGGACTCGCTGTTGCCGAGGATGGCGACGCGCGGGCCGTCCGGCAGCGGCTGGGAGGCGAGCAGCAGTCCGGCGTCGATCAGCTCGGTGACCGTGTCGACCCGGATCACGCCGGCCTGGCGCATCAGGGCGGAGACCGTGCTGTCGGGGATGCGGACCGTGGGGACGGTGTGGCCGAGCGGCGCGGTGCCGGTGTGCCGGGCGCCCTTGGCGACGACGACGGGTTTGACGGCGGCCGTGCGGCGGGCGAGCCGCATGAACTTGCGCGGGTCGCCGATGGACTCCAGGTACAGGATCGCGACGTCGGTGGCGGGGTCGTCGTACCAGTACTGGAGCAGGTCGTTGCCGGAGAGGTCGGCGCGGTTGCCTGCCGACAGGAAGGTGGAGATGCCGGCGATCGAGCCGTCGCCGGGGCCGCGCCGGTGCAGGCCGCTGAGCAGCGCGATGCCGATCGCGCCGGACTGCGTGAACAGGCCGATGCGCCCGGCGCCGGGCATCTGCGGGGCGAGCGAGGCGTTCAGCCGGACGTCCGGGGCGGTGTTGATCAGGCCGAACGCGTTGGGCCCGATGAGCCGCATGCCGTACGAGCGGGCCTGGCGCAGCAGGGCACGCTGCCGCTCGCGGCCCTCGGGGCCGGACTCGGCGTACCCGGAGGAGAGGATCACCAGGCCGCGTACGCCGTGCTCGCCGCAGTCGCGGACCACGTCGGGGACCTGGGCGGCGGGGACGGCGAGCACCGCGAGGTCCACCGGCTCGGGGATCTCGGGCACCGAGCGGTGGCCGGGCACGCCCTCGGGGTCGAGACGGGTGCCGCCCTCGGGGAAGGCGTGGTTGACCGCGTACACCCGGCCCGGATAGCCGGAGACGAGGAGGTTGCGCAGGACGGAGCGGCCGACGCCGCCGGGGGCGCGGCCGGTGCCGATGACGGCGACCGAGCCCGGCGCCAGCAGGCGCTGCACGGAGCGGGCCTCGGCGCGCTGCTCGCGGCCGCGCATGACGGCCATGGACTGCTCGGTGGGCTCCAGGTCGAACTCCAGGCGCACCACGCCGTCTTCGAAGGTGCGCTGCTGGGTGTACCCGGCGTCCGTGAAGACCTTGATCATCTTGGTGTTGGCGGGCAGCACCTCGGCGGCGAACCGGCGGATGCCGCGCTCCCGGGCGACCGCGGCGACGTGTTCCAGGAGGGCGGAGGCCACCCCGCGGCCCTGGTGGGCGTCCTGGACGAGGAAGGCGACCTCGGCCTGGTCGGCGCCGGGCTCCTTGGCGGGGCGGCCGCGCTCGTCGATGCGGTCGTAGCGGACCGTGGCGATGAACTCGCCGCCCACGGTGGCGGCGAGGCCCACCCGGTCGACGTAATCGTGGTGGGTGAAGCGGTGCACGTCGCGGTCGGACAGGCGCGGGTAGGGCGCGAAGAAGCGGTAGTACTTCGACTCGTCCGAGACCTGTTCGTAGAAGGAGACCAGGCGCTGCGCGTCGTCGGGGGTGATGGGGCGGATGCGCGCGGTGCCGCCGTCGCGCAGCACGACATCGGCTTCCCAGTGGGCCGGGTAGACGCTGTCGGACAGGCTCTGCATGGGGCACAGCGTACGGCCCGCCACCGACAACCGGCTCGGTGTGCGTGCCCGTACGGGCCGGGGCAGGGTGGGGCGGGGACGGTGGGCCCCGGACGGAGAGGGCCGGACGGAGGGGTCGGACGGAGGGGGCCGGACGGCGGACCGGCGGGCGGAAGGTCCCGGATAACGGGCCTCCGGCGGCGGATCCCGGATGGCGGACGGTCCGGCCGTACGCCCGAGAGCTGCCGGTAGCGTGCCCTTGGCCTGCGGAAAGCGCCGTGGCGAGCCCGCCACGAGCGCCCCCGCGGGCTGCCGGAGCACTCCCGGCAGCATGAGACACTGGTCTAGACAACTGTTACGACTTGAAGGGCAACACCATGGCTGAGCGCCGCGTCAATGTCGGTTGGGCCGAGGGTCTGCACGCCCGCCCCGCCTCGATCTTCGTCCGTGCGGCCACCGCCGCCGGGGTTCCCGTGACGATCGCGAAGGCCGACGGCAACCCGGTCAACGCGGGCTCCATGCTGGCCGTGCTGGGCCTGGGCGCCCAGGGTGGCGAGGAGATCGTGCTGGCCTCCGACGCCGAGGGCGCCGACGCCGCGCTCGACCGTCTCGCGAAGCTGGTCGCCGAGGGCCTTGAGGAGCTCCCGGAGACCGTCTGAACCGCCTCGCGGGTCACTGTGTTCGCGGCTCCGCCGCGGTAGCCGGGTTTCCGGCGCCGGGCGGGGCCGCTTTTGTATGCCCTGTACGTCCGTCGCGGCTCGCGAAAGCATGGAGCGGGTCACTCACGCCCGGGCGCACCCGCAAACGCACGCCGACCCGGATATCGCGCGATCCGTACAGTCATCCAGTAATTCCGGGCATCACATTTGAGGGTTCGAGGGGCGCGTTTCACGACGCATCCCGGTGCTTTCCCCGCCACTCCCCGCCCCTTTCAAGGGCCCCGCAAATCTTTGGCAGCCCCCTCGCCACTCCCCCGGCGAATTCCCCTACCGCTTGTATACGACTCCCCTGTTAATTCCGTTCGCGCGCCGTGTTTACAGTCTGTTTCGAACTCCTCACCGCCGGCCCGGGGGCCACCGGGCGCAGCCGGTACGCCGGGCGCGAGCGCTCGATGTGGGCCGCCATCAGGGTGCGGGCCCGCTCGGCGTCACCGCGGCTCACCGCGTCCAGCACCGCCCCGTGCTCGTCCCACGACCGCTCGTCGCGGGCCGGGAGTTCGACCGCGTACATCCAGTCGGTCTTGCGCCGCAGCTGGGTGAGCAGCGCCGCCATGCTGGCGCTGCCGGATGCCTGGGCGAGCGTCTCGTGGAACCAGCCGTCGAGTTGGCGCAGCTCCGCGCGGTGGCCGTGCCGGGCGCGCTCACGGCCCAGCCGTACGATGCCGCGCAGCACCTTGATGTGCGCCGCGGTGCGGCGGGCGGCGGCGCGCGCGGCGCCCAGCGGCTCCAGCAGCCCGCGGATGTCCAGGACGTCGGCGGCTTCGCGCTCGGTCGGCTCGGCCACGCAGGCGCCCGCGTGGCGCCGGATCGTGACGAAGCCCTCGGACTGCAGCGTACGCAGCGCCTCGCGTACGGGAACGCGGGAGACCCCGTAGCGGCCGGCCAGCAACTCCTCGATCAGCCGGCTGCCCGGCGGGAGAGCGCCGGATACGATGTCGTCCCGGATCGCCGTGCACACCACATGCGCGGAAAGAGGGCCTCGCATCACCTGTGCCTCCGCCGTAAACCCCTGGAAACTTCCGGAAATGCCACCGGGCGGCGGCATTTGCCGTGACTCTATTCGACGGGAACCGGATGGCGGATGGTCGCGGCGAATTCATGGTTATTTTTTGGCCAGGGACGGCCGTATACGGGCGGGCCGGCTTTGCGGCGGGCCACGAATACGCAGATGCCCCGGCCACGCGGGCCGGGGCATCGTACGGGGGACGGGTGTGCGTCAGACGTTCACGCCGTGCGAGCGCAGGTAGGCGACCGGGTCCATGTCCGAGCCGTACTCCGCCGAGGTGCGGGCCTCGAAGTGCAGGTGCGGGCCGGTGGTGTTGCCGGTGTTGCCCGACAGGGCGATCTGCTGGCCCGGGGTGACGGTCTGGCCGACCGAGACGCTGATGGACGACAGGTGGCCGTACTGGGTGTAGGTGCCGTCGTTCATCTTGATGACGACGTTGTTCCCGTACGCGCCGCCCCAGCCGGTCTCGACGACCGTGCCCGAGCCGACGGCGTGGACGGTGGTCCCGGAGGCGGCGTGGAAGTCGACGCCGGTGTGGCTGCCGGAGGACCACAGGCCGCTGGAGGCCTTGTAGCCGGTGGAGACGTAGGAACCGTCGACGGGGGCGACGTACGTGAGCAGGCGCTTGCGCTCGGCCTCACGGGCGGCGCGCTCCTTGGCCTCGCGCTCCTTCTTGGCCTCCGCCTCGGCCTGGCGCTTGGCCTCTTCGGCCTGCCGGCGCGCCTCGGCCTCGGCCTTGGCCTGCGCGGCGGCGGCGTCGGCGGCCTCCTGCTGCGCGTCGGCCTGTGCCTCGATCTGCTCGGCGAGCTCGTCGCCGAGGACGACGGCGTGGTGCAGTCCGGTGTCGTGGCTGCTCGCGTCGTCCGGGTTGCCGGCCGCCAGCGCCGGGGAGGCGACGGAGGCGATGACGCCGGACGCGGCGAGCGTGGCTATGCCGGCGAGGTTTCGGGTCGTCCGCGCGCTGCGGCTCGGACCACGGTGCTTCCCGGTGGCACGGGTGAACGCCATGGGCTGGCTGTGTCCTTTCCTTCCCTCTCGCCTACCGGGTTAGCTGACGGGTTCGGAGCAGGAAGGTCTCCTACGGGCACCTCCGGGAAGGCGTCCGATTCACCCCAAGGGACATGGGTCCCCGGCTCCCCTGGCTCGCGCCGTACGGGGACTCGGCGATGACTGTCCGTGCCGCGGTTGCGGCGGTGATCCTGCGGACAGCCGGATCGACGCTAAACGGGGCCACTTTCAATCGGCAAACAGAACGCGTGGATTGTGCCGTACGCCACACGGTCACCATGCAACCACCCCCAACAATTGGGACATAAAGAAGATCCAGTGGCGCCTGCGCACCACTGGATCCCTTATGTGACCATGCGTCACCCCCGCGGGGCACGGCCCTCGGCCACCGACGGCCGCTCCCGCACCGGTGACGTGCCATCAGCCCCTGACGACCGTCACCTCGCCGATGCCGAGCGCCGTGACGGGCTCCTCGATCTCGGCGGCGTCGCCCACCAGGACCGTCACCAGCCGGTCGACCGGGAAGGCGTTGACGGCCGCGGCGGTCGCCTCGACCGTGCCGGTCTGCGCCAGCCGCTCGTACAGCCGGGCCTGGAAATCGTCCGGGAGCTGCTGCTCGACCTGGTCGGCGAGGGTGCCCGCGACGGCCGCGGCGGTCTCGTACTTCAGGGGCGCGACGCCGACCAGGTTCTGGACGGCCACATCGCGCTCGGCGTCCGTCAGACCCTCGGCCGCGAGGGTGCGCAGCACCTTCCAGAGGTCCTCCAGCGCCGGGCCGGTGGAGGCGGTGTCCACCGAACCGCTGATGGCGAGCATCGCGGCGCCGTCCCCGTCGGCCGAGGAGCGCAGCACCTGCCCGAAGGACCGCACCCCGTAGGTGTAGCCCTTCTCCTCGCGCAGCACCCGGTCCAGGCGGGAGGTGAGGGTGCCGCCCAGGCAGTACGTGCCGAGCACCTGGGCGGGCCAGACGCGGTCGTGCCGGTCGGCGCCGATCCGGCCGATCAGCAGCTGGGTCTGTACGGCGCCGGGGCGATCGACGATCACGACACGCCCGGTGTCGTCGGCGGTGATCGGGGAGGCCTTCACCGGCTCGGCGGGCGACCCCGTCCAGGCGCCGAGGGTCTCCGTGAGGGCCGCGTCCACGTCGACGCCGGTGAAGTCACCGACGATGACGGCGGTGGCCGTGGCGGGGCGTACATGGGCCTCGTAGAAGGCACGTACGGCCGCCGCGTCGATACGGGTGACGGTCTCCTCGGTGCCCTGGCGCGGCCGCGACATCCGGGAGTCGGCCGGGAAGAGCTCCTTGGACAGGGCCATCGCGGCGCGGCGGGCCGGGTTGGCCAGCTCGTGCGGGATCTCGTCGAGGCGGTTGCGCACCAGGCGCTCGACCTCGCCGTCCGGGAAGGCCGGGGCGCGCAGGGCGTCGGCGAGCAGGCCGAGCGCCTTGTCCAGCCGGGAGGCCGGGACCTCCAGGGAGACGCGGACACCGGGGTGGTCGGCGTGCGCGTCCAGGGTGGCGCCGCAGCGCTCCAGCTCGGCGGCGAACTGCTCGGCGTCGTGCTTGTCGGTGCCCTCGGACAGGGCGCGCGCCATGATCGTGGCGACGCCGTCCAGGCCCGCGGGCTCGGTCTCCAGGGGCGCGACGATGTCGATCTCGACGGCGACGACCTGCTGGCCGGGGCGGTGGCTGCGCAGGACCGTGAGGCCGTTGGCCAGCTGCCCGCGCTCGGGGGCCGGGAAGGCCCACGGCTTGGGCTCGCCGCCGGACGGCTGCGGATGGAAGGTCATCGGGTTGCTGACGGCGTCGCTCACTGGGCCGCCTCCTCGTCGTTGTCCTCGGCGGCGGTCGGCTCGGTCGGCTCGTACACGAGGACCGCGCGGTTGTCGGGGCGCAGCCGGGCCTTGGCGACCTCCTGCACCTCCTGCGGGGTGATCTCCAGGACGCGCCGCACGGCGGTCAGGGCGAGCTGCGGGTCACCGAACAGGACGGCGAAGCGGCACAGTTCGTCGGCGCGGCCGCTCGCCGTGGCGAGCCGGTCCAGCCACTCGCGCTCCAGCTGGGCCTGCGCGCGCTCCATCTCCTCGGGGCTCGGCCCCTCCGCGGCGAAGCGGGCCAGTTCCTCGTCCACGGCGCTCTCGATGCCGGCCACCTCGACGCCGCCGGAAGTCTTGACGTCCAGCCAGCCGAGCGAGGGCGCGCCGGCCAGCCGCAGCAGGCCGAAGCCCGCCGCCACGGCCGTACGGTCGCGGCGCACCAGCCGGTTGTACAGGCGCGAGGACTCGCCGCCGCCGAGCACCGTCAGCGCCAGGTCGGCCGCGTCGGCCTCACGGGTGCCGTCGTGCGGCAGCCGGTAGGCGGCCATCAGGGCACGGGAGGGGACGTCCTCCTCGACGACCTCGCGCAGCTCCTTGCCGATGACCTCCGGGAGCGAGCCGTCGCGCGGCGGCTGCTTGCCCTCGTGGCCGGGGATGGAGCCGAAGTACTTCTCCACCCAGGCGAGGGTCTGCTCGGGGTCGATGTCGCCGACGATCGACAGGACCGCGTTGTTGGGCGCGTAGTACGTGCGGAAGAAGGCCCGCGCGTCCTCCAGGGAGGCGGCGTCCAGGTCGGCCATCGAACCGATCGGCGTGTGGTGGTACGGGTGTCCCTCCGGATAGGCCATGGCCGTCAGTTTCTCGAAGGCCGTGCCGTAGGGGACGTTGTCGTAGCGCTGCCGGCGCTCGTTCTTGACGACGTCGCGCTGGTTCTCCAGGGACTCCTCGTCGAGCGCGGTCAGCAGGGAGCCCATGCGGTCGGCCTCCAGCCACAGCGCGAGCTCCAGCTGGTGGGCGGGCATGGTCTCGAAATAGTTGGTGCGCTCGAAGCTGGTGGTGCCGTTCAGGGAGCCGCCGGCGCCCTGGACCAGTTCGAAGTGACCGTTGCCCGATACCTGGGCGGAGCCCTGGAACATCAGGTGCTCGAAAAGGTGGGCCAGGCCCGTGCGGCCCTTGACCTCGTGCCGGGAGCCGACGTCGTACCAGAGGCAGACCGCGGCGACCGGGGTCAGGTGATCTTCGGAGAGCACCACGCGCAGGCCATTGGCCAGCCGGTGCTCGGTCGCTGTCAGGCCGCCGGAGCCGGCTTGTTCTGTGGCCGTGTGACCCATGGGCATGTACGTCCCTTCGATCCGCTTGCGAGGAAGTTCTGTCACTGTATGCAAGCGCGCCGAGCTATGGCGAAGTTCCCGGCCGGGCTGCCTCGTACGAGCGGTCTTCGCGGCGCCCCCGTCCGGGGCCCCGGGGAGGGTCGCGGTCGGCGTTGTCAGTGGGGCGGGCCACAATGGTCCGCGAAAGACCCGAACGTTGATCCAGCATCGGCAAGCAGCAGGACGCAAGCGAAGGAGCCGCAGCCGCGATGGCCCGCCGTAGCACGAAGACCCCGCCGCCGGACGACTTCGAGGAGAGGATCCTCGACATCGACGTCGTCGACGAGATGCAGGGCTCCTTCCTTGAGTACGCGTACTCGGTCATCTACTCCCGCGCCCTCCCGGACGCCCGCGACGGCCTCAAGCCCGTACACCGCCGCATCCTCTACCAGATGAACGAGATGGGGCTGCGCCCCGAGCGCAGCTACGTCAAGTGCGCCCGCGTCGTCGGCGAGGTGATGGGCAAGCTCCATCCGCACGGCGACGCCTCCATCTACGACGCCCTGGTGCGGATGGCGCAGTCCTTCTCGATGCGGCTGCCCCTGGTGGACGGCCACGGCAACTTCGGCTCGCTCGGCAACGACGACCCGCCCGCCGCCATGCGGTACACCGAGTGCAAGATGGCCTCGGCCACCTCCCTGATGACGGAGTCCATCGACGAGGACACGGTCGACTTCGCACCGAACTACGACGGCCAGGAGCAGGAGCCGGTCGCACTGCCCGCCGCGTACCCGAACCTCCTCGTCAACGGCGCGTCCGGCATCGCGGTCGGCATGGCGACGAACATGCCGCCGCACAACCTCGGCGAGGTGATCGCCGCCGCCCGTCACCTGATCAAGCACCCGAACGCCGACCTCGACACACTGATGAAGTACGTGCCGGGCCCCGACCTGCCGACCGGCGGCCGGATCGTCGGCCTGGGCGGCATCCGCGACGCGTACGAGTCCGGCCGCGGCACCTTCAAGATCCGCGCCACCGTCTCGGTCGAGAACGTGACCGCCCGCCGCAAGGGCCTGGTCGTCACCGAACTGCCCTTCGCCGTCGGCCCCGAGAAGGTCATCTCCAAGATCAAGGACCTGGTGGGCGCGAAGAAGCTCCAGGGCATCGCGGACGTCAAGGACCTCACCGACCGCGAGCACGGCCTGCGCCTGGTCATCGAGATCAAGAACGGCTTCATCCCGGAAGCCGTCCTGGAGCAGCTGTACAAGCTGACGGCCATGGAGGAGTCCTTCGGCATCAACAACGTCGCGCTGGTGGACGGCCAGCCGCTGACGCTCGGCCTCAAGGAGCTGCTGGAGGTCTACGTCGACCACCGCTTCGACGTGGTGCGCCGGCGCAGCGAGTTCCGGCGCACCAAGAAGCGCGACCGCCTCCACCTGGTCGAGGGCCTGCTCACGGCCCTGGTCGACATCGACGAGGTGATCCGCCTCATCCGCTCCAGCGACAACAGCGCGCAGGCCAAGGAGCGGCTGATGGACCGCTTCGCGCTGAGCGACATCCAGACCCAGTACATCCTCGACACCCCGCTGCGCCGGCTGACCAAGTTCGACCGGATCGAGCTGGAGTCGGAGCGCGACAGGCTCAAGGCGGAGATCGAGGAGCTGACCACGATCCTCGAATCGGACGCCGAGCTGCGCAAGCTGGTCTCCGGCGAGCTGGCCGCGGTGGCCAAGAAGTACGGCACGGACCGCCGGACGGTCCTGCTGGAGTCGGCGGGCTCCCCGGTGACCGCGATGCCGCTGGAGGTCGCCGACGACCCGTGCCGGGTGCTGCTGTCCTCCACCGGCCTGCTGGCCCGTACGGCCAACGGCGAGGTGAACTTCGACGCGGAGGCCAAGCGCGTCAAACACGACGTGATCGTCTCGGCGGTGCCGGCCACCACCCGCGGCGAGGTGGGCGCGGTGACGTCCGCCGGCCGGCTGCTGCGGCTCCAGGTGGTCGACCTGCCGCAGCTCCCGGACACCATCGCGGCGCCGACCCTGTCGGGCGGCGCGCCGGTCTCCGAATTCCTCAGCCTCCAGGACGGCGAAACGCTGATCTGCCTGATGACGCTCGACGAGTCCTCACCGGGGCTGGCCCTCGGCACGGAACAGGGCATCGTCAAGCGCGTGGTGCCGGACTACCCCTCCCACAAGGAGGAGTTGGAGGTCATCACCCTCAAGGACGGCGACCGCATCGTGGGCGCCGCGGAGCTGCGTACGGGCGAGGAGGACCTGGTCTTCATCACCGACGAGGCGCAGCTGCTGCGCTATCCGGCCGGCCAGGTGCGGCCGCAGGGACGGCCCGCGGGCGGTATGACGGGCATCAAACTGGGCCCGGACGCGAAGGTCATCTTCTTCTCGGCCGTCGACCCGGCCGCCGACGCCATGGTCTTCACCGTCTCCGGCTCGCACGGCACGCTCGACGACTCGGTCTCCACGGCCAAGCTGACCCCCTTCGACCAGTACCCGCGCAAGGGCCGGGCGACCGGTGGCGTGCGCTGCCAGCGGTTCCTGAAGGGCGAGGACTGCCTCTCCCTGGCCTGGGCCGGCGCCGCGCCGGTACGGGCGGCGAACACCAAGGGCGTCCCGGTCGACCTGCCGGAGCCTGACCCGCGCCGGGACGGCTCGGGCGTACCCCTGACGAAGCCGATCTCGGCGCTGGCCGGGCCGGTGTAGCGGGCTCGGTTCGACGCTCAGGAGGGTGCCCCGCCCCGGGACGGCTGTGGCCGGGCCCGGGGCGGGGGTCTGTTGGTGAGCGCGTCCTCCGGGGGGCGCGGCGTCCGGGGCGGGTTACCGGTCGTCGGGCTCCCCCGGCTGCTCCGGCTCCTCCGGAGCAGCGAAGTCACCGGGCTCACCGGTGGACGGTACATACCTCAGTACGCCCCACATGCTGTTCGCGTCGCCGCGCTCCGGACCCGTTTCCCGGCAGTCCGTCAGCTCCTTGCGCAGTGCCGCCGCGTCGGCCCCGCTGCCGATCAGGACGAGCTGGGTGCACCGCTCCTCGTCCGGCTGCCACGGCGACGGGTAGAAGCGCAGGAAGTCGCCGACCGCGTGCACGGCGAACTTCTGGCGGTTCTCCGGCACGTCGAAGTGGACGAAGCCCTTGATGCGGTAGAGCCCGGCGGGCCTGCTGTCGAGGAAGGCCATGAGCCGACGCGGATTCATCGGCTCGTCCGAGACGAACTCGACGCTCTCGTACGCCGCGTGCAGATGCTGCCGGTGACCATGGCCATGACCGTGGCCGTGGCACCCCGGCCCGTGCTCGCCGCACACCTGCTCCCCGGGGGAGTCCCCGCCCGCGTCGGCTTCTCCTCCCTCCTCCCCCTCCGCCTCCTCGCGGAACAGGTCCTCGAAGGACAGCTGCCGCACCGCCTCGTCGTCCGCGTCGCGCGGTTTGCGGTCGAAGAACAGCTCCGGGTCGATCCGCCCGTACGCGGCGGGCACGACCGGCGTCCCCGGGCTCAGCTCGGCGAGGGTGGCCAGGAGCGAGCGCTGCTCCGCCTCCCCGATCCGGTCGGCCTTGTTGAGGACCACCAGGTCGGCGATGGCCACATGCCGGTCGATCTCCGGATGCCGGGCCCGGGTGGCCCCGAACTCCGCCGCGTCGACGACCTCGGCCAGCCCGCCGTAGACGATCCGGTCGTTGTCGCTGGCCAGGATCATGCGGATGAGTTCCTGCGGCTCGGCCAGCCCGCTCGCCTCGATGACGATGACGTCGATACGGGCCGACGGCCGGGCCAGGCGCTCCAGGTACTCGTCCAGCTCGCTGGTGTCGACGGCGCAGCACAGGCAGCCGTTGCCCAGCGAGACCATCGAGTCGACCTGGCCGGCGACCGTCATGGCGTCGATCTCGATGCTGCCGAAGTCGTTGACCACCGCTCCGACACGGCTGCCACCGCTGCGGCCCAGCAGATGGTTGAGCAGGGTCGTCTTGCCGGACCCGAGGAATCCGGCGAGCACGATGACCGGGATCTGTCGTGGGGCCTGCGGGGCCAAGGGGGCGCCTCCATCGTCGTACGTCGGTGTGGCGGCGCGCCGTCGGTCCGGCACGCCGTCAGTTCAGCGCGGCGGGCACCGGCTGCGGCGGGGGCGGGCCCACATAGCGGGCCGCCGGACGGATGATCTTCGAGTCGTCCGCCTGCTCCAGGATATTGGCGCTCCATCCGATCACCCGGGCCGCACAGAAGGTGGGGGTGAACATCTCCCGCGGCAGGCCGCACAGCTCCATGACCACACCCGCGTAGAACTCCACGTTGGTGTGCAGTTCCCGGCCGGGCTTGAGCTCGGCGAGCAGCGCCTCGACCCGCTCCTCCACCTGCACCGCGAAGTCCACGAGCGGCCCGCCGAAGCCCCGGGCGATGTCGCGCAGCATCCGCGAACGCGGGTCCTCGGTGCGGTAAACGGGATGCCCGAAACCCATGATCCGCTCCCCTGAGCGGACACGGTCGCGGATCCAGGCGTCGATGCGGTCCGGACTGCCGATGGCGTCGAGGGCGTCCAGGGCCCGGCTGGGCGCGCCGCCGTGCAGCGGTCCGGAGAGCGCGCCGACCGCGCCCGCCAGGCAGGCCGCGAGGTCGGCGCCCGTGGAGGCGATGACACGGGCGGTGAACGTCGAGGCGTTGAAGCCATGGTCGACGGTGGAGATCAGATACCGCTCGACGGCACTGGCGCGCGCGGCATCGGGCTCCTCGCCGGTGAGCATGTACAGGTAGTTGGCGGCGTACGGAAGGTCGTCCCGCGGCTCGACCGGCGCCAGGCCCCGCCCGATGCGGTACAGCGCGGTGAGGATGGTGGGCACCGCGGCGCTGGCGGTGAGCGCGTCCACGCCGCGCTGCCGGGGGTCGATGTCGTAGAGGGGCTGGAAGTCCGCCGCGGCACCGAGCAGGGAAAGCGCGGTGCGCAGGCCGGCGAGCGGCCCGCTCCGGGCACTCGCACGGGCGATACCGGACAGCGCGCCCCGTACGGCGTCGGGCAGATGGCGCAGTGCCGCGGTCTCCGCCTCGAAGGCGGCGCGCTGCTCCACGTCCGGCAGGGAGCCACGGAGCATCAGGTGCCAGACGTCCTCGAAGGTACGGCTCTGCGCGAGCTCCACGGCGGAGTACTGGCGGTAGTGGTAAAAACCCTCGCCGCCCCGCACATCGCCCAGCTCGGTCTCGGTCACGATCACACCCGCGAGCCCGCGGGGCGCCTCGAAGGTCGCGCCTGCTCGGCGACCGGTCTCGGCAATCGACATGACGGTCCTCTTTCTCTCCTGAGCACTCCTCATTGACCCGACTGTCCATTCTGCATGTAATCCCTGTCAATATTGATTGAATCAACCCACTCGCAAGATCAATCGATACGGTGAACGGCATGGCGGAGCACAAGACGAACGGCGGCGGCCACGGTGACGGCGATACCGACGGCACCGGCAGCGCCGGCGGCGACGGCAGCGACCCGGGCGCGCGGCGGCTGAGCACCCGCGAGGCAGCCGAACGGCTCGGCGTGAAACCGGAAACGATCTACGCGTACGTCAGCCGCGGCCAACTGACCAGCCGTCGGGCCCCCGGCGGACGGGGCAGCACCTTCGACGCCGGGGAAGTGGACGCGCTCGCCCGCCGCGGCGCCCGCCGCGAACCCCCCGCCGCCGGCGGCGACCTGGCACTCCGCACCGGCATCACCCTCATCGCAGGGGACCGCTGCTACTTCCGCGGCGTGGACACGACCGAACTGGCCGACCGCTACGGCTACGAAGAGGTCGCCGACTGGCTCTGGACCGGCATGCTGCACCCCGGCGTCCACTTCACCGCCCCGGAGGAAGCCCTCACGGCCGCGCGCCGGGCCGTCGACGCGCTGCCCGCTCACAGCAGCCCGATGGACCGGCTGCGCGTCGCGGTGGTGGCGGCGGCCTCCGCCGACCCGTTGCGCTTCGACCTGTCCGAGGACGCCGTCCTGGGCACCGCGAGCGCCCTCATCCCCGTCCTCGTGGACGCGCTGCCCCACCGGGAGACCGGGACGAGCGCAGCCGACCTCGCCTCGGCTCCACTCCCCCGCCGTCTCTGGTCCCGCCTCACCGAGGAGCGGCCCGACGAGGCGTCACTGCGCACCCTGGACGCGGCCCTCGTCCTCCTCATCGACCACGACCTCGCCACCTCGACCCTGGCCGCCCGGGTGGCCGCCTCCGCGCGAGCCCACCCGTACGCGGTGGTGTCGGCCGGCTTCGGCGCCCTGGACGGCCCTCTGCACGGCGCCGCGAGCAGCCTCACGCACCGCATGTTGCTGGAGGTGCTGGAGCGGGGCAGCGCGGCGGCCGTGGTGGCGGACCACCTGCGCGCCGGACGCCGGATTCCCGGCCTCGGTCATCGCATCTACCAGGGCGAGGACCCCCGCGCCCGTACCCTGTTCCGCCTCCTGGAGGACGTACCGCAAGCCGGCCCGGCGCTACGCGCAGCCCGCGAGGTCGCCGCGACGACCGCCCGCCACACCGCACTGCACGCCAACGTCGATCTCGCCCTGGCCGTACTGACCGTCTCGGCGGGCATGACCGCCGAGGCCGGCGAAACCGTCTTCGCCGTGGCCCGCACTGCCGGCTGGATCGCCCACGCACTCGAGGAGTACGAGGAACACCCCATGCGACTGCGCCCCACCGGCCACTACCAGGGCCGCCGCCCACCCCAGTCCCTACCGTGACGCGCGGCCGCGGCGCCCGCGGCCAGAGCGCGCGCAGCCGAAGTTGGGGCGGCTGAAGCGCTCGTGGTCGGAGTTGGCGCGGCCGGGCGGTCGGAGTTGAAGCGATCCCGGTCGGGGCAGCCGCGGCCGGACAGTGGCTGAAGGGCAGCCGCGGCCGGGACAGCCGTGGTCGGGGCAGTCGCGGTCAGGGCAGTCGCGGTCAGGGCAGTCGCGGTCGAATCGCTCGCGGCCCGACCACCCCGGCCGGTGCACCGAACCAGAACCAGACTCACGCGTCAGGTCAGCAGCTACGGTCACCAAGGTCAGCGGCTACCGGCACCCATCACCTCCTTCCCGACTCCGCGAACGCCCCAGCGGGAGGCGACCCGACAGCAGCGGGAGACACCCCACCAGCGACGGTTCAGGTCTCGCTTCCCTCTCCCGAACACCTCCAATTCGACTCTGGATTCGGCTGATTTCGGTTCGGTATTCCGGCCACTCCTCGGCAGGTTAGGGTTACCTATGTGAGCACGTGCGCAACCGCTTCCCGCGATGCCGTCGAGCCTGTCGCGGGCACTTCGGCCACCGCCCGGACCTGGCTTCTCGTCGAGCAGACCGGCCCCTGGGGCACCGAGGCGCTGACCGAGAGCCATCTCGACCCCCGCCTCGGCCGCGCCTTGGAATCGGCGGCGGACGGTACGGGCGTACGCGTGGCCCTCGTCCGCCGCCCGGGGCGGCACGCGGACTGCCACAGGTCTTCCGCCCGCCGGGCTTTTCTCGCGCATACCGCGCCGGGCCGCCCCTGGATCCGGACCACCTCCGTCACCGATCCGGAAGCGTTGCTGAGCCTGGACTTCGCCCGGTTGGGCGCGGGTGAGCACGATGGGCTCTGGGCCCCGTACGACGGCGAGCCGCTGGTCTTCGTCTGCACCAACGGCAAGCGCGACCGCTGCTGCGCCGCCCTCGGACGTCCGCTGGCCGCCGAGCTGGCCGACAGCGGCATGGAGGCGTGGGAGGTCACCCACATCGGCGGCCACCGCTTCTCCCCCACCCTTTTCGTCCTCCCGTACGGATACGCCTACGGACGGGCCTCCGCTCCGCTGGTCAAGGAAGCCGTGGCGTCGGCACGCGAGGGGCGGATCCTGCTGGACCACTGCCGGGGCCGTTCGGCCTGGGAACGCCCGGCGCAGGCCGCCGACCTCGCCGTCCGTGAGCTGATACGCGAGGACCGGGCGGACGCGATCGACGTCGTGCGCAGCGAAGCCGTACCGCCACCCGGCGATGGCGGATATCCCCCGGACGAGGGCCCGGAAGCTCGGCCACGCGAGGCACAATCCCTGACAACCCCGACAGCTCCGGCAGCCCCGCCGGCCCCGGCGACCGACCCCCGCGACGCCCCCACCCCCACCTGGGCCGTCACCATCGCGCACCGGGACGGCCGGTCCTGGCGGGTCACGGTCCAGCAGCGCGCCGACGGCTCTCCCGCGCCGGTCAGCTGCGGATCTCCGCTCGGCAGGCCTGCCCGTATGACCGTGCTCTCCGTGGTCCCGCTCGACCGCCCCGTCCGCAGGACCACCCCCTCCACGCCCTGCCTCGACCGCTCTGCCCGCTTGGCCGCCCTCGCCGCGCCCCATCACGGCTGATCCCGCGACCGCGGCCCTCCCCGCCGCCAACCGCCCGGGCCCGGCCGTCACCGTTCCCGCCATCCGCCTCACCACGCCGACCCATCGCATGCCGCCCCTCCTTCGCTCTCATCGACCGCGCCGACCTCCTCCCGTCGCGGACGGTGACCGTCTGTGACTCTGCGAGATTAAGCGGATGCGGAAAGCTTCCGAAACCCCTGTGGATAACCTCGACGCCGCTTGTCCACAGGCCTCGGCGCCGCCCCTTCCTCTACCCGCCTCCGCCCAGCACCCGGACTGACTACTCGCCCCCTCTTGCCCCCGCTTACTGTTCGTTCGTATGGACGTAAAGGGCGAGAGCATCACGAGGCCGGGAGCGGACCGGTCCGCCGGCCGCGGGCTTCGTGCCGCGCTGGCGGGGCTGCGTCTTCGCGTGGGCTGGCCGCGCCGCGTCTTCGCGCAGGTGCTGCTCGTGCAGCTGGCCATCGCCGCCGGCGTCACGGCGCTCGCCACCGGCCTCTTTCTCGCTCCGCTCAGCGCACAGCTCGACGACCAGGCGATGCGCCGCGCCCTGGCCATCGCCCAGACCACCGCCGCCGAGTCCCGTCTCGACGACGCGCTGGAGAACTCCCGCCCCGGCCTCCACGGCCCCGTCCAGAACGAGGCGGAGCGGATACGCCGCGCCACCGGAGCGGAGTACGTCGTGATCATGGATACCCATGGGGTGCGCTGGTCGCACACCGATCCGGACGAGATCGGTCGGCACGTTTCCACCGACCCCAGCGGCGTCCTGTCGGGCCGCGAGGTCATGCAGATCGACGAGGGCACCCTGGGCCGCTCCGCGCGCGGAAAGGTGCCGCTGCGGGACGAAAAGGGGACCATCGTCGGCGCCGTCTCGGTCGGCATCGCGTACGAGAGTGTGCAGCAGCGGTTGCTGGGCACCGTGCCGCAACTGCTCGCCTATGCGGGCGGGGCGCTCGCCGTCGGCGCGCTGGCCGCCTACCTGGTCGCCCGGCGCCTCCAGCGCCGCACCCATGACCTGGCCTTCTCCGACATCTCGGCCCTGCTGACCGAGCGCGAGGCGATGCTGCACGGCATTCGGGAGGGGTTCGTCGCGCTCGACGCGCACGGCCGTATCCGTCTGCTGAACGATGAGGCGCAGCGCCTGCTCGACCTGCGTTCCGAGGACACCGGCCGTCCCTTGGAGGATGCGCTGCCGCCCGGCCGCACCGCCGAAGTCCTCTCCGGCCGGGTCCGCGGCGCCGACCTGCTCACCGTCAGCGGGCAGCGCGTCCTGGTGGCCAACCGGATGCCGACCGACGACGGCGGGGCCGTGGTGACGCTGCGCGACCGTACCGAGCTGGAGCGGCTGGGCCGTGAGCTGGACGGCACCCGTGGGCTCATCGACGCGCTGCGCGCCCAGGACCACGAGCACGCCAATCGCCTCCACACCCTGCTGGGCCTCCTGGAACTGGGCCTGTACGAGGAGGCCGTGGAGTTCGTGACCCAGGCGGTGGGGGTGCACCGGGCGACGGCCGAGCAGGTCACCGAGCGGGTGCGCGATCCGCTGCTGGCGTCCCTGCTGGTCGGCAAGGCGACGGTCGCCACCGAACGCGGCGTCTCGTTGAGCATCGCGCCGGGCAGTCGGCTGCCCGACCGCGTGGTGGACCCGCACAGCCTGGTCACCGTCCTGGGCAATCTGGTCGACAACGCCCTGGACGCCACGGCCGGCGCTCCCGGAGCGGGTATCGAGGTCGAGATCCGTGCCGAGGGCCGCACCGCGGTGGTCCGGGTACGCGACAACGGCCCCGGAGTGCCGGCAGCCCGGCGTGCGGAGATTTTCACCGAGGGCTGGACGACCAAGGAGCCCCCGGCGCACGGTCAGCGCGGTATCGGCCTCGCACTCGTCCGCCGCCTGGCCGAACGGTACGGGGGCACCGCCGAAGTGGGTGAGAGCCCCGAAGGAGGCGCGGAGTTCACTGTCACGCTCCCTGACGCGCTGTCGGACGCGCTCTCGGAGGATGTGGCGGAGGAACGGCCCGACGCCATCGCCGAGGAGGCGGGGCCGGGCACCGCGGACACGCGAGGCACGGACGGACGCGTACCCGACCGGCGCGTACCCGGCAGGCCCAGCGACCCCAGTATCCCTGGAGACACCAGAAGCCCCGAAGGCACCGACGGTCCTCGCACCCGCAGCGGCCCCAGCGCCCCCACGGAGAACACCCGATGATCAACGTACTGGTCGTGGACGACGACATACGGGTCGCCGAGATCAACGCCGCGTATGTCGCGAAGATCCCGGGCTTCCGCGTCAGCTGCCTCGCCCACTCCGCCGCCGAGGCCCTGGCCGCCCTCGAAGCCGCCTCCGTCGATCTCGTCCTGCTGGACCACTACCTGCCCGACGGGACCGGTCTCCAGCTCGTCTCGCGGTTGCGGCAGCGCGGCCTGCAGACCGACGTGATCATGGTGACCGCGGCCCGTGACATCGCGACCGTCCAGGCGGCCATGCGCCAAGGCGCACTGCAGTACCTGGTCAAACCGTTCACGTTCGCCGGTCTCCGCTCCAAGTTGGAGGGTTACGCCGCTCTCCACCGCACCTTCGAGGGCGGCGGCCAGGCCGAACAGTCCGAAGTCGACCGGATCTTCGGCGCGCTGGGTTCCGCCAACGCCGGCCCCGCGGAACTGCCCAAGGGGCACTCGACGGCCACCGCCGACCGGGTCCGGTCCGTGCTGCGCTCGGCCGACGCGCCGCTGTCCGCCCAGGAGGTGGCCCGGCAGGCGGGTCTGAGCCGGCAGACCGCGCAGCGCTACCTCAAGCTCCTCGAACGGGCCGGGCGGATCCGTCTCAGCCTCAGATACGGGGAGACCGGCCGGCCCGAACACCGTTACGTCTGGGTCTGACAGCCGACGCCGCGCCGACGGGCCGCTTCACCCCATCAGGTGATGGACGATCCGGGCGGTTGTGCGAGACCGTGCCGGTAGGCGTAGTGGATCGCCTGGGCCCGGTCCCGCAGCCCGGCCTTGGCGAAGAGATTGTTGATGTGGGTCTTCACGGTCGCGTTCGAGACGTGCAGCGACCGGGCGATCTCCGGGTTGGACAGCCCCTCGGCGACCAGTCTCAGCACCTCGGCCTCGCGCGCGGTCAGCCCGTCCGGGTGCCCGGCCGACGCCGCGGGGGCGGGGGTCCGTACGGGCTCGGCGAACCGGTCCAGCAGCCGCCGCTGCACCTTCGGCGACAGCCCGGCCTCGCCCGACAGCACGTCCTCGATGGCCCGGACGATCTCGTCGCCGTCCGCGTCCTTCGTCAGGTAGCCCCGCGCACCGGCCTCCAGCGCGGGGAAGAGGTGGTCGTCGTCGGCGTAGGTCGTCAGCACGACGATCTCGGTGCCCGGGTGCTCCGCGCGGATGCGCCGGGTGGCCTCGACGCCGTCGCAGCGGGGCATCCGGAGGTCCATCAGGACGACGTCCGGGGCAAGTTCGGCGGTGAGCCGTACCGCCTCCTCGCCGTCCCCGGCCGAGCCCACCACCTCGATGCCCGGCAGCAGTCCCAGCAGCATCACGATTCCCTCGCGCACCACCGTCTGATCGTCCGCGACCACGACGCGCGCCGTCATACCGGCACCCTCAACCGCACCACGAAGCCCTCCTCGGCAGGACCGGAGTCCAGCGTTCCGCCGAGGAGTTCGGCGCGCTCCCGCATCCCCAGCAGACCGTACCCGGAACCGGTCGAGCCGAGATCGTCGAGGGCCCCCTGCCTGCCGCCGCGGGGCTTCCTGCGCGCGCCGAAATCCCGTACCTCCAGCTCGACCTCGTCCTCCGCGTAGGCGAGCCGTACGGTCACCCGCGCGCCCAGCGCGTGCTTGCGAACGTTCGTGAGCGCCTCCTGCGCCACCCTGCGCAGCGCGAGGCCGGCTTCGGGGGACAGTTCGCGGGGCTCCCCCGTCACCTCCAGGCGGGCGCTCTCAGCGGCCGTCAGATGGCACAGGAAGTCCTCCACCGGGGCCATCTCGCCGCGCAGGGCCGACAGCGCCTGACGGGTGCCGTCCAGCCCCTCCCTGGCCATACCGCGCGCCGCCACGACCCGCTCCAAAATCTGCTGCCGGTCCGCTTCCAGGTCTCCGCTGCGCTGGATGAGCAGCCGCGCCGCCTCCAGGTGCACCAGCTGCGCGCTCAGACTGTGCGCGAGTACGTCGTGGATCTCACGGGCGATGCGGCCGCGCTCTGCCAGCGCGGCCGTCTCCGTCTCGGCCTTACGGGCGGCCCGCTCCTGATTCAGCAGCCGTTGCGCGTTGCCCCGCGCCTCGGAGTCCAGCCGTACGACGTACCCGGCCAGTCCGAGCCCGACGACGGTCGCCGTGATCGACAGCCAGCTGTCCGGGCTGCGTGTGGCGTACGCCCCCAGGGACACGACCATGCACGGCACCGCCGCCGCCAGCGGAAGCCGCCCCACCGAGATGACGGCACTCGCGCCCCACACCACAGCAGCCGGCACCCTCGCGCCCTCCGTGTGGAACCAGAACGCGCCGGCCTGCAGAAGTGCCAGCAGGCCGAGCGCCGGCCACAGGCGGTGCTGGAGCGTCGTACGGAAGAACCCCCAGAGGACCAGGCCACAGAGCGCGACCCCGGCCAGCCCCAGCACCGCTCCGGTGTCCCGGAACGCCCGGTCTGCCAGCGCGCTCCACAGCAGGCCGGACATGATCACGATGCGGATGGCCCTGCCGATCCACACCCGGGTCCGGCTGAGCCCCTCTCGGGAGAGGGCCTCCCGCAAGGGCCAGCTCGTCCAGAAACCCAGCTGCACGAACGATCCTCCCGGCACGGTGCTCTCAGGGCCCGGCCGCCGCCGGTGCGTACTGCCGGGGTTCGGGGACGCGATGTCAGCCACCGGCAGCAACACGGTACGTCGGCCGGAGCGTCTGGGCGCGCCACGCCATGGTGCCCGTACGGGCGAGCAGCGTGGCGGCCACGGTCAGCATCGTGGCCTGGGTGCCCAGGTGGACTCCCGCCAGCACCGCGACCCCGTACAGGGCGAACCGCAGGCCCGCCCCGACGGCCCAGGCCGCGGCGGTCACCGCGCGGCCCGCCGACCAGACCTCCCCGTCCGCGTCGGTCCAGATCCGCATCGTCCACGCCCAGGCCGCGCCGGTGAGCAGTCCCAGGACCACGCCGACGGCCAGCAGGACGGTGGATCCGGTGGGATGCGCACTGTCGATCAGTCCCGGTTCGCGGACCGCCAGGAAGGCGAGGGCGGCGGGCAGCAGCCACCAGCGCCTGCCCTCCGTCTTCAGTCGCTGCGGCTTGAACTGCCGTACGACCACCAGAACGATGACCGCGACGATGACGAGAACGTTGAGCAAGCCGCTCATGACCTGGGCCTCCGAGGCACGGGAACAACAACGGTCCCGACGCTACGAAGCGGGCCCCGCTGCCCGGATCGGCGTGCAGGTGGGCTCCGGGTGGAAAACGCAGCGGGCGCCTCTCCACCCGTGGGTGGAGAGGCGCCCGTACCAGCGCGCGGGGCGTATCACGCGCCCCCGCGGCGGCCCGTCACGTGTCGATGCGCGAGAGGTCCAGCGTGGAGGCGGAGCTGGTGATGAACTCCCGGCGTGGGGCGACGTCGTTGCCCATCAGCAGGTCGAAGGCCTTTTCGGCGGCTTCCAGGTCGCTGATGTTGATCCGGCGCAGGGTGCGGTGGCGGGGATCCATGGTGGTCTCCGCGAGCTGGTCGGCGTCCATCTCGCCCAGACCCTTGTAGCGCTGGATGCTGTCCTTGTAACGGATGTTCTTGCGCTGCAGTTCCAGCAGCGTCTGGCGCAGCTCGTTGTCCGAGTACGTGTAGATGTACTTGTCCTGGCCCTTCTTGGGCTGGGTCAGCTCGACCCGGTGCAGCGGCGGCACGGCCGAGAAGACCCGCCCCTGCTCGACCATCGGACGCATGTAGCGCTGGAAGAGCGTCAGCAGCAGGCACCGGATGTGCGCGCCGTCGACATCGGCGTCCGCCAGGAAGATGACCTTGCCGTAACGGGCCGCGTCGATGTCGAAGGTGCGGCCGGAACCCGCTCCTATGACCTGGATGATCGCACCGCACTCGGCGTTCTTGAGCATGTCCGAGACCGACGACTTCTGGACATTGAGGATCTTGCCGCGGATCGGCAGCAGCGCCTGGAACTCGGAGTTGCGCGCCAGCTTGGCGGTGCCCAGTGCCGAGTCGCCCTCGACGATGAACAGCTCGCTGCGCTCGACGTCGTCGCTGCGGCAGTCGGCCAGCTTGGCGGGCAGCGAGGAGGACTCCAGAGCCGTCTTACGGCGCTGGGCCTCCTTGTGCTGGCGGGCCGCGATGCGGGTACGGGCCGCCGCCACGATCTTGTCCAGGACGGCGCGGGCCTGCTGCTTGGCGTCGCGTTTGGTGGAGGTCAAAAACGCTTTGAGCTCCTTGGCGACGACCTGGGCGACGATGCGGGAGGCGGCCGAGGTGCCCAGTACTTCCTTGGTCTGGCCCTCGAACTGCGGCTCGGCCAGCCGCACGGTGACCACGGCGGTCAGGCCTTCCATGGCGTCGTCCTTGACGACGTCGTCCTCGGCGACGCGCAGCAGCTTGGCCGAGCGCAGCACCTCGTTGACGGTCTTGGCCACCGACCGTTCAAAACCGGACACGTGGGTGCCGCCCTTGGGGGTGGCGATGATGTTGACGAAAGACTTGACGGTGGCGTCGTAGCCGGTGCCCCAGCGCAGTGCGACGTCGACGCCCAGCTCCCGGGTGACCTCGGTGGGCGTCATGTGGCCGCGGTCGTCCAGGACCGGCACGGTCTCCTTGAACGTGCCCTGCCCGGTCAGCCGCAGCACGTCGCAGACGGCCTTGTCCTGGGCCAGGTACTCGCAGAACTCGCTGATACCGCCGTCGTACCGGAAGGTCTCCTCGGTGGGGCCCTCGCTCTCGACGCCGCGCTCGTCCCGTACGACGAGGGTCAGTCCGGGCACCAGGAACGCGGTCTGGCGCGCCCGCGCGTGCAGCGTCTCCAGGGACAGCTTGGCGTCCTTGAGGAAGATCTGCCGGTCGGCCCAGTACCGCACCCGCGTGCCGGTACGGGTCTTGGGGATGCGCTTGCCCTTGAGCAGGCCGTTGGCCGGATCGAAGGGGGCGTCGGGGCCGGACTCGGTGAAGATACCGGGCACACCGCGGCGGAAACTGATCGAGTGGGTCTTGCTGTTGCGGTCCACCTCGACGTCCAGCCGGGCGGACAGCGCGTTGACCACCGAGGCGCCGACACCGTGCAGACCACCGGACGCCGCGTAGGAACCGCCGCCGAACTTACCGCCGGCGTGCAGCTTGGTCATCACGACCTCGACGCCGCTCAGGCCGGTTTTGGGCTCCACGTCGACCGGGATGCCGCGGCCGTTGTCCCGGACCTCCACCGAGCCGTCGTCGTGGAGGACGACATCGATACGATCGCAGTAGCCGCCCAGCGCCTCGTCGACGGAGTTGTCGATGATCTCCCAGAGGCAGTGCATCAGGCCACGGCTGTCCGTCGAGCCGATGTACATGCCAGGGCGCTTGCGGACGGCCTCCAGTCCCTCCAGGACGAGCAGATGCCGCGCGGTGTAGTTGGACCCGTCCCGGTCTGCCCCGGTCAGCACGGCGGTGGACGGCACGGACATCTCGGCGGTCACGCGGTTCGCTCCTCGCTGAATTACTGGTGGCCCGCATTCCGCGGACCCGGTCGTGGCGGTGTCGCCGGTGAGAGCGTACCGAGGCCCGGTAGAGCCGATGTGACGCCACCCGTGACGGTGTCCATGGTAGTAGACTTTCGTTCACGTGTTCGATCCCTCGATGGAGTGAGAGCGCAGTGCCGCGCACATCACGTTCCCTTCGAGGCATGAACCATTTAGGCTCCGGGCACGTCCTCTTGAACAACCGGCAAGCCAGCCGGGAGGACAAAAGCCCAGCAACCAACGTGAATCAGACCACCACGCAATACGGCTCATTCGCCGCCACCCGGCAACACCCGGCCCCCTTGGAAAAAAATTTTCAGGGAATAAGGCACGAGCGGGAACGTTTTCGGCCTGGTTGGATGTTGACCCTGGTACGACAGCTCGTCGAGCTAGAGAAGAGGCGACGTGACTACTGTTCTGACCCCCGCGAGCCCGCTGACGGCCGCTGACCGCTGCGACCGCTGCGGCGCCCAGGCATACCTGCGCGTCGTTCTGATGTCCGGCGGCGAACTGCTCTTCTGCGCCCACCACGGCCGCAAGTTCGAGCCAGAACTCAAGAAGATCGCCGCGGAAATACAGGACGAGACGGAGCGGCTGACCGCCTCTCCCGCGTCTGCTTCCGAAGAGGAACGCTGACACATCGCATCCGACGACGAGCGAGTTAGCGGCCTAGGGCCGTGCGGCGGGCGGTTCCCCGGCACCACCGGGGGCCGCCCGCACTCGTACGTTCCCACGCCTTCGGCCCGCCACCGTTACGGTTGCGCCTTCAAGCGCCTCCTGTGACGTTCTAAGGCGCTGTCACCACCCACTCCGTCCGCGAGCCCCGGCGCCCGACGCGCGCCCCTCAGCCGGCCCCGTGGGCGGTCACGTGCTTGATCATCGTCGAGATCCGCGTGTAGACGCCCGGCTTCCCCACCTTCCCGCAGCCCGTCCCCCAGGACACCAGCCCCACGAGGCGGCCACGCGCCACCAGCGGCCCTCCGCTGTCGCCCTGGCAGGCATCCCGGCCACCACTCGCCGTCCCCGCGCACAGCATGGAATCGGCCAGATACCTACCGTCCGCATTGCCCGGGTACGCCCTGCTACAGGCAGCGTTCGAGAACATCTGCACCTGCGCCGAGCGGAGCGCGGACGCGTACGAGCCATTGCCGGTGGTGTCGCCCCAGCCGTACACGTTCGCCTTGGTGCCCGCCTTGTACGCGGCATCACCGGCCTTGGCCATCGACAGCGCCCGACCCTTCGGCATCTGCTTGCCGAGCGTGAGCACCGCGATGTCCCCGGCGTTGCTGTAACTGTCGTACGTCGGATTCACCCAGACCCGGCGCGGCACGAGCTCCTGGCCGCCCTTGCCCCGCATGTCCTCGCGCCCCACGATGATCCGCAGGTCCTTGACCTGCTGCCACTCCACGCCCAGCACCGCGCGGCTCAGACAGTGCGCCGCCGTGACCACCGTCGCGCGGCCGACCAGGACACCGCCGCAGAACTGGCCCGAACGGTCGGCACCGAAGCGCGACCGGGAGGCGATGGCCACCATCCACGGGTTGTCGGAGACCTTGACCTGCCGGCCCCCCACCACCGACTCGTCCGCCCGCGCGGTGACCGGTACGGCGAGGACCAGGACGAGGGCCCCGAGGACGGCCCGGACGTAGGCACGCATACTCGCTCCTGACTGTGCGGAAGTGTTCGCACACCCAGGGTGAGACAGTTGTGGCCATCACGCACCCGGGACACACCGCGGGCCCGGCCCCCACCGAAGGGGGCCGGGCCCGCAATGCACTCGTACGGCCGTCCGGAGCGGCCGCTCCCGGATCAGTCCAGGTAGTCGCGCAGAACCTGCGAGCGCGACGGGTGGCGCAGCTTGGACATCGTCTTGGACTCGATCTGACGGATCCGCTCACGCGTGACGCCGTAGACCTTGCCGATCTCGTCCAGCGTCTTGGGCTGGCCGTCGGTGAGACCGAAGCGCATGGAGACCACGCCCGCCTCACGCTCGCTGAGCGTGTCCAGAACCGAGTGCAGCTGCTCCTGCAGCAGCGTGAAGCTGACCGCGTCGGCCGGCACGACCGCCTCGGAGTCCTCGATCAGGTCACCGAACTCGCTGTCGCCGTCCTCGCCCAGCGGGGTGTGCAGCGAGATCGGCTCGCGGCCGTACTTCTGAACCTCGATGACCTTTTCGGGGGTCATGTCCAGTTCCTTGGCCAGCTCCTCCGGGGTGGGCTCGCGGCCCAGGTCCTGGAGCATCTGGCGCTGCACACGGGCCAGCTTGTTGATGACCTCGACCATGTGGACCGGAATACGGATCGTCCGGGCCTGGTCGGCCATCGCGCGGGTGATCGCCTGGCGGATCCACCACGTCGCGTACGTGGAGAACTTGTAACCCTTCGTGTAGTCGAACTTCTCGACCGCACGGATCAGACCGAGGTTGCCCTCCTGGATCAGGTCCAGGAAGAGCATGCCGCGGCCCGTGTAGCGCTTGGCCAGCGAGACCACCAGACGGAGGTTGGCCTCCAGCAGGTGGTTCTTGGCGCGCCGGCCGTCCTCGGCGATGATCTCCAGCTCGCGCTTGAGCTTCGGTGCCAGCTTGTCGGAGTTGGCCAGCTTGTCCTCGGCGAACAGGCCGGCCTCGATGCGCTTGGCGAGCTCGACCTCCTGCTCGGCGTTGAGCAGCGGGACCTTGCCGATCTGCTTGAGGTAGTCCTTGACCGGGTCGGCGGTGGCGCCGGCCGCGGCGACCTGCTGCGCGGGGGCGTCGTCCTCGTCGTCGTCGGACAGCACGAACCCGGCGTTCTCGGCACCCTCGGGCACCTCGGCCGCGACCTCGCCGCCCTTGCCTGCGGGCGCCGCCTCCTCGATCGGCTCGTCTTCGAGGAGCTCGTCGACGTCCTTCTTGGCGGCGGACTTCTTCGCCACCGTCTTCTTGGCGGCGGTCTTCTTCGCGACCGTCTTCTTGGCGGTGGCCTTCTTGGCGACCGTCTTCTTCTCGGGCCCGCCCTCGGTCTCGCCGTACGACGCCTCACCCATCGGGGCCGTCGCGGTGGTGGCCTTCTTCGCCGTGGCGGTCTTGGCCGCGACGGTCTTGGTGGCGGTGCGCTTCGCCGGACTCTTCGCTGCGACGCTCTTGCGGGTGCGCTTGGGCGCCTCTGCGGCACTGACCATCAGCGTCACACCCTCCTCGTCGAGGATCTGGTTGAGGCTGCGCAGAACGTTCTTCCACTGGGTTGGCGGAATCTGGTCAGCCTCGAAGGCCCGACGCACGTCATCGCCGGCGATCTGCCCATCAGCCTTTCCCCGCTCGATGAGCGCCATCACTGACTCGGACTCGGCGATCTCCGGCGGGAGCGTACGGGATGTGCTGGCCGACACGAACAACCTCTCGGAACGATGGAAACGACTTCCGACCCCGTCCACGGTGGATCGGAGCCGACGACCGTCGGCGGGGATGGACCGACGGCGCAGGGGAAGCCGGGGAGTTGAACAGCGCCGAAAACGCCGCTCGCATTCCCTCCTCGGCTATCACCTCTTTAGTCATCGCGCCTCCCCGGCGAGCGTTACGCCCAATCTGCGTGGCCCGAGTCACACCGCATAACGAGACATTCCCTCCCATACGGTGCGCAACCCTCCCAAGCAAACGCCGGGCCCGGATCACACTCCCGGGCCCGGCGGCCTTCCGTACCTCGGCCCACGCCCGCCGCTCACTCGCGGCGGCGCACCGTCGCGGGCCCCGCGCCCACTCCCGTGCGCTCCGCCGGCGTCCGCACGCCCTGTGCGCCCCCATGCACTCCGCGCGCCTGGTGTCCACCCCTCGCGCCCCGGTCGGCCCGTACGTTTTCAGACGGTCTGTCCCGTGCGGACGCGCCACCCGTTCCGTACGGGTGTACGCCCCTCGGCCGGTCTTCTCCGGCCGGTACGGGCCCTCCGGTGGGCGGGTTCTTCAGCGGCGCGGGTCCTTCAGTGCTCTCGGGGCGGCGGGACGGTGTGGTCCCCGGCGCCGCCCGCACCCTGGCCGCCGGTCTCACCATGGGAGGTCAGCAGGGCACGCATCGCGGCCTCGGCACCCGCCGCGTCGCCCGCGCCGACCGCGTCGACGATCCGCATGTGCTGCCCCACGGCCTTCTCCGCCGGGCGCTCACAGCCGCCGGACGGGCCGCCCGAGACATGCAGGGCGGAGGAGACGATGCCGGAGAGGTGCTCCAGCATGCGGTTGCCGGCGAGCTGGAGCAGCAGGGTGTGGAACTCGGAGTCGGCACGGCCGAAGGTCAGGGTGTCCCCCTGGGCGACGGCATGCCCCATGATCTCCACCATGTCGGCGAGGCGCTGCTGGATGTCGTCGCGACCGTGGCCCGCGGCGAGCCGGGCGGCGAGCGGTTCGATGGTCCAGCGCAGCTCGGACAGTTCACGGCGCTGGTCGTCGCGCTGCGGGCCGTACGCCCGCCACTCGATGATGTCGGGGTCGAGCAGATTCCAGTCACTGACCGGACGCACCCGGGTGCCCACGTTCGGGCGCGCACTGACCAGGCCCTTGGCCTCCAGGACACGCAGGGACTCGCGGACCACGGTGCGGGAGACCTCGAAGCGCTGGCCGATCTCCTCGGGCACGAGCGGACGGTCCGCCCCGAGATCACCGGAGACGATCATCTGGCCGAGCTGCTGGACGAGTTGGCCGTGCAGGCCCCGGCCACGGTTGCCCGCCGCGCGGCGGCCGACCCGCGCCATGTCCGTCTCGGGCCCGTCCCAGACGGGCGGTACGCGGTCGGCCCGCTCGACGCCCGGAGCGTGGGCGACACCGCCGGCGCCGGGTGCGCCCGCGGCGGCGTAGGGGTAGCGGTCAAGCTCGCCCGGGCCGGCGAGGCCGGCGTCGGCGGGGCGAGCCGCGGTCATCATGGTGTGCGCAAGGGTACTCACGCATCATTTGTCGGCGACGCCCCGGGACCCCTTGAGGTCTTTGGTGAAAAGCACACGAAAGGGTGATCGCCCATCATTCCTCAATTGACGCTTTATCGGAAAGAAAGGTGCTCCCCACGGGAGGGCCCTACCGAGACCGCTCGAACTGCCCGCCGGAGCGGCCTGTCAGGGCCTACGGGCCCTCTTCCGTAGGGCGGTCAGGGCATAGGCGAGGACCAGCGCGGTGAGCGACAACGTCAGTGCTCCGCCCACTGGTTGGGCCGCCAGCCGCAACGCCGCTTCGACCGTCTGATCGAACCCGGACGGCCACTGCACCAGCGCCGTCGACCGCAGCCGCGCGGGAACTCCCACCAGGGACCGGGCGTCCGGGGTCGCCAACGCCCGCTGTACGAGGGGGAGAACGAGCACCGGTACGGCCAGGACCACGGCCAACCCCGTCGCGGTGGACCGGAACACACCGGCCGCCAGCACACCCGTCCACGCGCAACCGACCAGAAGGGCCGTCCATCCGACTGCCAGCACCGTCACGTCACCGCCCGGGGGCAGGCCGGCGGAACCGAACAGGCCGCGCACCGCCACACCGTCGAACAGAAGCGTCCCGAGAGCGAGCAACACCGCCGCGACACCGCTGACCAGCAGCTTGGCCGCCAGCAGACCGAGGCGACGGGGCACGGTGCCCTGTTCGGGAGCGAGGGCCGGATAGCGGAACTCCTGACCGAAGGAGAGCGCCCCGATCAGCCCGGCCGCGAGCGCCACCGGAGGGAACGGAAGTTGACGCGGCCAGCCGGTGAGCACGTGCACCTGCGAGGTGTCACCGGCGCGGGCCAGCACCAGCGCGAAGACCAGAGCCACCGCCAGCGCGAGCACGGCCACGATCGGACCGGCGGGGTCGGTCGTGGCACGCCGGAACTCGTAACGCAGCGGCCACTCAGGACCACGGCCGGAAAGGCGCAGGCTGACGAGTTTACGGGCCGCGTCTTGCGGCGACACCGGGGCGGGGCCGGGGGAACCCGGGGAGAGGGAGGTACGGAGTGGCTTCAAGGGTTTGAAGGTGGAGGCGGATGTGGAGTTGAGGGCGAGGGTGGAGTCAGAAGTGGCGATGGGGGCTGTTGGGTGTGGAGAGGCGGATGCGAGGTTCGGGTGCGCTGGGGCCAGTGGGATGGATGCGAGTTCTGGTTCGGTCGGTGCGGATGTGGAGGACGTGAGTACGTTCGCGGAAGGTGGCGCGCCCGCCGGATCGGGCGGCGGCGTGAGGGCGAACGGCTGCACGGGGGCGGCCGACTGTTTGAGCGCGGCTGGGGGCGTGAGGTCGAGCGGCTGGGTGGCCTCGACCGAGGCCACGTGATCCAGCGGCTGCGTGGCGGCTGCCGACGTCGCGTGAACATCCGCCCCTGCGGCATCGACGCGTTGACCTGCCACTACGTGCGACGAACGTCCTGGAGCCGATCGGCTGTTGCGCTCCGACTCGGCGGCGGCTTCCATCGCCGTTGTCCTCACCGCGTGCCCCGAGGGGCCCCCGGGCGCCGCGATGGCATCGGGATTCCTCGCGGTGCCGGAAGGCGCGGCATCCAAGGCCGCGGTGGCACCAGCTGCTGACGGGATCAGCGAGGCGGCCTCCGAGGCAGCCGCCACGGCGCGCCCCCGGGCGCGGGCACGTCCATCGGCGCGGGTGAGCGGGGCGATCGGGCCGGTGTCCCCCACCTCGTCGGCGAGCCGGTGGACGAGAATGCCGTGCCGGAACGCCGTGTCACCCACGGCGGCGCAGCTGCTGCCGTACACGGCGATACGGCTGCCGCTCTCCCGTACGACTTCGACCGCGCGGCCCGCGTGCGGCTCCGCCCCCGGACGCGCACGCTGCGACTCGTCGACGAGCAGCGAAGCGAGCCGGTCGGCGTGCGGAGAGCGGACGACGACGCGAGGGCGCAGCCGGGTCCGGGCGAAGTCGGCCACATGCTGGTCCGCGACCAGCCTGCCGCTTTCGATGGTGACCACCCGGTGGCCGAGCCGGGCGGCCGCCCGCGCGTCACCGGAGGTGAGCAGTACGGCGCCGCCCTGCGCCGCGTAGCCCTGCAGCAGACCGTGCAGCCATGCCGCCTCGCGCGGGGACACGTCCCGGGAGGGCTCGTCGAGGAGGAGGGTGTGCGGGTCGCCGAGGAGGGCGGCGGCCAGGCCGAGTCGGCGGTCCATGCCCCGCGAGAAGGCTCCGAGTTTCTCGTCGGCCAGGCCGCTGAGGCCGACGAGATCCAGCACGTCGTCGGCCCGTGACGCCGGAACCCCCGCGGCGGCGCTGAGCATCCGCAGGTGGCCACGCGCCGTACGGGCCGGGTGGCCGGGGACGTCGCCGAAGACCACGCCGATCTCGCGGGCCGGGTTCGGGACACGGTGCAGCGGGCGCCCACGGAAGAGCGCGACGCCGCGACCGCTCTCCAGTTGGAGCATGAGCCGCAGGGCGGTGGTCTTGCCGGCCCCCTCGTCGCCCAGCAGGACGGTGATCCGGCCGGCGGGAGCCTCGAAGCTCAGGTCGTCGACGGCGGGGCGCCGCCCCTCGCGGGAGCCGCCGGTCAGTCCGATGGCCTGGATCATCGCGACCCCCACGGGGCGCGGGGCCTCACGGATGCGGTGGGGAGGAGGAGGTGGGGACTCACCCGGCCACGGTAACCCCACTTGTCCGTTTTGCCGGTAATGCCCCGCAGTTGGTGCCCAAGCGTGTCACACTCCCCGACAACGGCGCCTTCACACCGCGTCGCCCGCCACCATCCGCCCGCGCCCCGTCAGCCCGCCGTTCAGACCTCCGGTCTCAGCATCGGCGGGTTGAGCAGGGTGGCACCACCGGCCCTGAACAGCTGGGCGGGGCGGCCGCCCTGACGGGTCGTCGTCCCGCCGGTGGGCACCAGGAAACCCGGCGTGCCGGTGACCTTGCGGTGGAAGTTGCGGGGGTCCAGTGCCACGCCCCACACCGCTTCGTACACCCTGCGCAGCTCCCCCACGGTGAACTCCTGCGGGCAGAAGGCGGTGGCGAGCGAGGAGTACTCGATCTTCGAGCGGGCCCGCTCCACCCCGTCCGCGAGGATCCTGGCGTGGTCGAAGGCGAGCGGGGCGGACTGCTCCCCTTCGCGCCCGAGGCCGCCGTCCTGGTCCAGGAGCGTGTCGACGGGGGCCCAGCGCGCACTGTGGGCATCGCCGCCCGCCGTCGGGGCGGGCAGGTCGGGGGCGAGCACCAGATGGGCGACGCTGACCACCCGCATACGGGGGTCGCGCTTGGGGTCGCCGTACGTGGCGAGCTGTTCCAGGTGCGCGCCGTAAGGCGGGGGCGGTCCCGCCGGGCAGTGGGCGTGCAGCCCGGTCTCTTCGGCCAGCTCCCGGGCGGCGGCCGCCTCCAGGTCCTCGTCGCTCCGTACGAACCCGCCCGGCAGGGCCCAGCGCCCCTGGAACGGCGGCTCGCCACGGCGCACAGCCAGCGCGCACAGCGCGTGCCTGCGCACGGTGAGCACGACCAGGTCGACGGTAACGGCGAACGGGGGGAAGGCCGACGGGTCGTAGGGAGGCATGGCGCGATCATAGTCGTCCGCCTGACGATAATCAGGCCCTGGCGCACCTCACGCCCCCAGTTGCAAGCCATTCGCGGCCTCCTCCACCAGACCGAGGCCGAGTCTGCTGATCCGTACGGCGAACGGCTGCCCTGCGACGCTGAGCCCGGTGAACTGCATCGCCCCGAGCGGCGCACCGGCCACCGGACGGACCGCCACGGTCCCCGCCGGAACGTCGGGGCGCACCCCGGCCAGGGCGGTCAGGGCGTGCACCGCGCCGGCGGCGGCCACAGCCGCCGGTCGGCAGGCGGCGGGGTGCGGCACGGGCGCACCGTCACGCGTGCGCTGCTCGCCCGCGTACATCTCCGGAAGTCGGTAGGCGAAGCTCTGCGCCGCGTCGAGCAGTCCGCGGACCAGGGAGGCAGCCTCCTTCTCATGGCCGGCGGCGGCCAGACCGGCGACCGCGACCGCCGTCTCGTGGACCCGTACGGCGCCGCTGCGGTGGCCGAAGGGGTTGTAACCGCTCTCCTTGGCGCCGAGCCCCCGCAGACCCCACCCCGAGTCCATGGCCGGGCTCCCCAGGAGGCGGGCGAGGCGCTCCGTGCGTACCGGGTCGAGCAGGCCGACGGCGGTCCGCCCGCCGCCGAGCAGTCCGGTGTCCAGAAGGTGGGCGGCGGCGGAACCGAAGTGCGGCAGCAGACGCCCGCCGGAGGTCCGCAGCGCGGCGGGGCTGCCGCCGCTGCGGCTCTCCACCCAGAACTCCTCGCGGAACCGCATCCGCAGTCCGGCCGCCCACTCCCGTAGTGCGGACACGCCCGGTCTGCCGTAGGCGTCGAGGAGGTCGGCGCCGAGCAGCGCGGCACGGTGCGCGTGTGCCTGGGTCGCACAGCGGTACGGCCCTCCGGGCGCCGGGTCGGGGACGTAGCCGCTGCCCCTGCTCAGGGCTCCGTCACCGGATACGTTCCCCTCGCCCACGGCCGTACGCAGCCATCGCAGGCAGCCCTCCGCAGCCGGGAGCAGCTGCTCGGTCTCGCGTTCGGGCAGGCCCCAGCGGCGGGCTTCGGCGAGGACCGTGGGGAAGAGCAGCGTCGCCTCGACTCCCGTACAGCTGGGTGGCGCGTACGGCCCCGCGTCCCGCAGCGCGCCCGGAATTCGGCCGGAATCCGCCCCCGGGCCGGTCAGTTGCAAGTGCGCGAGCGTGCGCAGGGTGTTTGCCGCGAGTCTGGTGCCCAGGGGCAGCAACATGCGGGCGGCCCACAGGGCCTCGGCCGGTGAGAGGCCGCACCGCCAGGGCACCCCGCCGGCGACGTACGTGTCCGTGGGAGCACCCGGGCCACGCATCAGCAGGCCGTGGAGATCGTCGAGGCCTGCCGCCAGCAGCGCGTCGGCCCGGGGGTCGTCGCACTGGAGCCGCGCCGCCGACCATGGCCGCGGCGGCTGCTCACCGCCTCGCGTGGCCGGGAGCGGCGGGCCCGGCCTGCCCGCGAAGGCTCCCGACGTCGCATGCTCCATCCGGACGCGCACCTCGATGGTGTGGTGGCCGCCGGGAGGCAGATCCAGCTCCCAGCACAGCAGCCCGGCCGATGCCATGACGTCCGAGGGGGCCGGGGTCGCGGCGATCACGGCATGGGCCCCGGCGGCGGACCAGCGCAGTCCCGAACCGTGCACGCTGGCGGGCAGTTCCGGCCCGGCGACACCGACGGCGATCGCCCCCAGCTCGGCGAGGTCCGTGCCCAGCCGCAGTTCCACGGGCAGCCGCACCCGGCGCGGTGCGCTGCTGTGGAACGTGATCCGTTCGACGCCGTCGGCACTCCGCAGCCGTTCGACACGGATCTCGGGGTCCGGACCGCGGTCGACGGCCGTACGGACCGTCCCGATGAACCGCGCGCGGTCCGACGCGATCAACCTGCCCTGCACCACGACGGGTTCGGTGCCGCCCGCGCTCAGCTGGCACCGCGACAGGACGCGGCGCCCGGCGCGGTAGAAGCCGTCCGTCCCCCGGCCCGTGAGCTGGCCCTGTTCGGAGGAGATGGCGAGGGCCGGCAGGGCCACGCAGATCAAGGTCCCGTGGACGGGCTGCGGTTCCGGTGGCCGGGGCACCCCGGAACGGTGATCTCCGGATGCCCGGCGGGCCGGCTGAGTGGTGGGGACCATGCCTGACACTCTCTGCGCTCCCTGCTGGTGTCTGGGCTCCATACGGACTGCGCCACCGAGCTGAACGCCAGGGCCGGCGCCCAGGTCACGCCGGCACCGCCGCACCGGCGGGCTCACGGCCGGCTCCGGTCACCGTTGCGGCCGGCGCGGCGCCCGGTCCGGCCGGTGGTCGTGCGCGAGCCGGGACGCGTACTGCCACGCGGACCACCCGGGCGGTCCGATCCACCGCAACGTCCGGTTCCACCGGGGCGCCCCGCCCTGCCGGAGCCGTCCGACGCGGCCGGCCGCCGCGCCCCGTCGGTGCGGCCGGCCTCACCCGGCCGGGTCACTCCCGAAGAGGGGCGGGGCACAGGCGCGGGACCGTCCACAAGCACCGGTACGGAGTCACACCCGGATGCCAGTACGACGCCCTCTGCCGACGCGCCATCGGCTCGGGCGATGCGCTCGTCCCGCTCCTCCCGCAGACAGCGGCGCAGTGATTCCGGGTCCAGTCCTTCGTTGATGCCACGGTGCAGCAATTGGGCGAAGAGGCACTCCGGATCCAGGGTGAGTGCCCGGCCGAGCGCGACGCGGGCGGACGGTTGGTCGTCCGTCGCCCAGGCGACCCAGCCTGCGAGCGACAGTGGAGCCACGGCGTATTCGGCGTAGCCACCGACGCAGCGACGGGACAGCGCCTGCCACAGGCGCAGCGAGGGTTCGGCGTCGGGCCCCTCCATCCACTCCGCCGCCCGGTCCCTGGCGACGCGGTCCTGGAGTCCGATGATGAGGCGGGCGGCCTCGGCGTCGGTCAGGAGCGCGTCGTCGCAGGCGTCCCGGGCCCGGCGGCTGCCCTTGGGCGGGTCCTCGCGGAACCGGCGGACCAGGTCGTTCGCCCGCGTCAGGGTCTCCGCCCGCACGGGCGCCGCCGTCCCCTCCTGGATCATGTGCGGGACGAGCGCGCGGGCCTCGGCGTCCAACGCGCTGGTCTGCCGTTCCGCGCGGGGCCCGGTCCACGCGGCCAGCCGGGACTCCAATTCGCGGAGCGACCCGCGCACTTGAATTCCGGCGTATGCAGCCGCGGCGGCCATCACCGAGGTACCCGGCGGGGTCAGGGGCGTGCCCGCGGCGGGACAGCAGCGGAAATCGGGACAGCAGTAGGACCAGAAGCGGCCGTCGGAGATGCACAGGGCGTCCAGCACCGGGACGTCCCGTGCCCCGCAGGCGACGCGCAGCCGCTGCGCGAGCGGGCGGAGGCGCTCCATCACGTCCCGGCCGCTCTCCCCCTCCGCCGGTGCCTGGCAGAGGTACACGATGATCCCTTCGGGGCGGGAGCGGCGCTCCTCGCCGAGCGACACGAGCGAGCCCGCGAGCTGCTCGGACACATACGCCCACTCGGACCGGTCGGTCGGGATGCCGAGGCGGGCCCGGCTGCCGAAACGCCCCCGCTCGCCGTGCAGACCGACGAGGACGATGCTGTCGTCCGGGAAGAAGCCCAGCAGATACGGCAGCGCGTCGGCCAGCTCGGCCGGCCCGCGCAGCGTGACCCTCGGCCCTTCGGCTTCCCCACCATCCCCACCGGCTTCGGGCCTCTTGCCGCCCTCGGGCTTCATACGGTCCTCGGGCTTCCGCACCGCGTCTGCGCCTGCGGCCGGGGGCGGGAAGGCGGATGCGGATGTGGTCGGCCGGGCCGGGATGGGGGGCATCTGCATGGAGGGGCGGGGACGGTCGATCCGGAAGGGCCGGTCGAGCCTGGTGGGACGACCGCGGAGGGCTTCGGGGAGGCTGGGGTGGTCGGGAGGGTTGGGGTGGCCGGGCAGGCCGGTCGGGTCGGGCCGACCCGACCGGCCGATGCGGTCGGCCTTGTCGATGCGGTCGGCCTTGCCGATCCCGCCGGACTGGCCGATCCCGCCGGACTGACCGGACTGGCCACCCTCACCGGACTGGCCACCCTCACCGGTCCGGCCGCCCTCACCGGTCCGGCCGGACTGATCGAGGCCACTCGGCTGCCCGGGTCGGCTGGGCCGCTCGGGTCGACCGGATCGGCCGAGTCGGTTGGGCTGATCGGGCTGGCTGGGCAGTTCGCTGTGCTGGTTCATGGCTCGAAGATCCCGCGGACCGCCACGCCGCCGCGACCCCTGTGGATAACTCGCGGGTGACGGAAGTTGTCCACAGGATTCGGCGGCGGTTCGCGCATTGTCAGTGGCATCGGGTTGCATGGAGCCATGAGCAACGAAGACCTGCGTGCCTCGGCCGATGCCGTCCTTTCCCGCCTCGTCGGGGACCCCGGCGGCACCGCCCGGCTGCGCGAGGACCAATGGCGGGCGATCGAGGCGCTGGTCGCCGAGCACCGCCGCGCGCTGGTGGTGCAGCGCACGGGCTGGGGCAAGTCGGCGGTCTACTTCGTCGCGACCGCGCTGCTGCGCGAGCGCGGCAGCGGCCCGACCGTGATCGTCTCGCCGCTGCTCGCGCTGATGCGCAACCAGGTCGACGCGGCGGCCCGGGCGGGGATCCGCGCGCGCACAATCAACTCGTCCAACACCGAGGACTGGGACACCATCCAGGCCGAGGTGGCGGCGGGCGAGGTCGACGTCCTGCTCGTGTCGCCGGAGCGCCTCAACAACCCGGACTTCCGTGACCAGGTGCTTCCCAAGCTGGCCGCGGCCACCGGTCTGCTGGTGGTCGACGAGGCACACTGCATCTCCGACTGGGGCCACGACTTCCGGCCCGACTACCGGCGGCTGCGCACGATGCTCGCCGACCTCCCGCCCGGCGTCCCCGTGCTCGCCACCACGGCCACGGCCAATGCGCGGGTCACGGCCGACGTGGCGGAGCAGCTGGGGACGGGCGAGGGGGCCGCCGAGGCGCTAGTCCTGCGAGGTCCACTGGACCGGGAGAGCCTGAGCCTGGGGGTGCTCCCGCTGCCGGACGCCGCCCACCGGCTGGCCTGGCTGGCCGACCATCTGCACGAGCTGCCGGGCTCCGGGATCATCTACACTCTCACGGTCGCCGCGGCCGAGGAGGTCACCGCCTTCCTGCGGCAGCGCGGCCACACGGTCGCCTCGTACACGGGCAAGACCGAGAACGCCGACCGGCAGCAGGCCGAGGACGACCTGCTCGGCAATCGCGTCAAGGCCCTGGTCGCCACCTCCGCGCTGGGTATGGGCTTCGACAAGCCCGACCTCGGGTTCGTGGTGCACCTCGGCTCGCCGTCCTCCCCCATCGCGTATTACCAGCAGGTCGGGCGCGCCGGACGCGGTGTCGAGCACGCCGAGGTGCTGTTGCTGCCCGGCCGTGAGGACGAGGCGATCTGGAAGTACTTCGCTTCGCTGGCGTTCCCGCCCGAGGAGCAGGTGCGCCGGACGCTGGACGTCCTGGCGGGTGCGGACCGGCCGCTGTCGCTGCCGGCGTTGGAGCCCCTGGTGGAGCTGCGCCGCTCACGTCTGGAGACCATGCTGAAGGTGCTCGACGTGGACGGCGCGGTCCACCGCGTCAGGGGTGGGTGGACCGCGACCGGCCGCCCGTGGACGTACGACGCCGAGCGGTACGCCTGGGTGGCGCGGCAGCGCGAGGCCGAACAGCAGGCCATGCGGGACTACGCCACGACCACGGGCTGCCGGATGGAGTTCCTGCGGCGGCAGCTGGACGACGAGGCGGCGGCGCCGTGCGGCCGCTGTGACAACTGCGCGGGAGCGCGCTTCACCCCGGAGGTGTCCACCGCCTCGCTGGACGCGGCGCGCGGCGAGCTGGGGCGGCCGGGCGTGGAGGTCGAGCCGCGGCGGATGTGGCCGACGGGGCTGCCCGCCATCGGTGTCGATCTCAAGGGCCGCATTCCGGCGGGTGAGCAGGCGGCCACCGGACGGGCGTTGGGCAGGCTCTCCGACATCGGGTGGGGCAACCGGCTGCGCCCGATGCTGGCCGCGCAGGCTGCCGACGGGCCGATTCCGGACGATGTCGCGGCCGCGGTCGTGACGGTGCTCGCCGACTGGGCGAAGGGGCCCGGTGGCTGGGCCTCTGGCTCGCCGGACGCACCGGCGCGTCCGGTGGGGGTCGTGACGCTCGACTCCCGTACCCGTCCTCAGCTGGTCCGCTCTCTGGGAGAGCGCATCGCCGCCGTCGGGCGGATGCCGTTCCTGGGGACGGTGACATACGGGGACCACGAACCGGACACCCGGATTCCGCGCAGCAACAGCGCACAGCGACTGCGGGCGCTGCACGGGTTGTTGAGTGTGCCGCCCGAGTTGGCACAGGCCCTGGCGACGGCGGGTGGGCCGGTGCTGTTGGTGGACGACTTCGCGGACACCGGCTGGACGTTGGCCGTGGCCGCTCGACTGGTGCGCCAGGCGGGAGCCACCGGAGTGTTTCCGCTGGTCCTTGCCGTACAGGGGTGAGGTGAAGGGGGTGGTCGGGCGTCAGGGGCCAGTGCGGCGGGCATGAATACAGCAGGCGCGGCGCCCGATTCCGGCCCCGCGCGCGACGAGTTCATTGCCGCATGTCTGTACGAACGTAAGAATTGACCCTGCTTCCCCGTACCCGCCGTCCGCGGCCGGTACGGCGGTACCGAACCGTGCCCGCACCGTTCGGCCGCCGTCCGGAGTGCGGACGTGTAGACGAAGGGAGGACCGTGACCTTCGGCTTCGCCCAGCCTCCGGATGTTTCCCTGCCCACGTCCGCCGATTCCGCCGCCCGGCTGAGCCGTATGCTGGAGCCCGCCGAATGGGCGTCGGCCGGTATTCCCTTGCTGCGCAACCCGCGTGAGGTCGTCACCGGGCTGCACGACCGCCATCTTCCGGGCCTTTCGACGGCCGTCGTGGCGGTGCTCGGCCCCGAGGAGCGCGTGGTCGCCAGCGCGTCGTTCGTCCAGTACGCCGCGGCGCCGGACGGCTGGGAGTTCCGCAACTCGCTCCTGGCCCAGCTGCGCCGGGTGGTTCCGCACGACCTGCGGCTCCGGGTGCCGGTCCGTACGGCCGTGCTGCTCTACTGCCGGGAGGGTGACCCCCGTTGGACGGAAGCGGACGGTGCCTGGATGTGGGGGCTGCGCGACGCGTGCACTCTACACGGACTGCGCTGCGGCGCGTACATCACGCTGACCCGCAGCGGCTGGCAGGTGCTGGGCGAAGGCCGCGGGGGCCGGCATCCGCGCTCCGACGGTGCTCGCGGTACGGGTCGAACTCCGCACCCGTACGTACCGGAGCAGTCCGGTCCGGCTGAGCGACGGGAAGTGCCGAGACAGCTCCCGCCGGAAACCTTGGGTCCGGCCTTCGAAAACGCCGCACTGCCGGGAATGGTCGGCCAGCCCGACGGAACGCGGCGGTCCGGATCACCGTCGGCACCCGCCCCATCGGAATCGTCGGCTCCGATCGATCGGTCCCGCTCCGTGGAACGGGCGCTCACGACCGCACCGCAGCCGTACTCCGGAGAACCGCGGCCCCCTGCGGAGCCGCCGCACAACGACGGACGACACACGTCACGACGCGGCACGGCGGGCGCGCTGGAGGCGCGGCGGCGCACCGCGGCCCGCTGACGGACCGCGCATACCCGGCGCGAGACGCCCGGACGGCCCATGGCCGCCGGGCTTCCCCCTGCCGTCGCCCGTCAGGCGTTCACACCCAGGAGGGCGTTGATCCGCTGCGGGTCTCCGCAGACGACCAGGAGCGCACCGGCCCGGGTCATCGCGGCGGGCAGGGCCCGGGCGACGGCCTCCTCGGCGCCACCGTTGACCGCGACGACCACGACGGGCCGTCCGGTCACACGCTCGGCGGTGGCATCCGCGTAGAACACGTCGTCCGCGGCATCCAGCTGCGCCCAGTAGGCCGCTTCACCGAAGGACAGTTCGTGTGCGGCCCACGGGTGCATCTCACCAGTGGTGAGCACCAGGATGTCGCTCGGCGCACGTCCGGAGTCCATCAGCAGGTCGACGGCCTCCTCGGCGGCGTCGAGCGCGCCATCCTGCGGGGCCGGGATCAGCTGGATCTGCACTCCGGAAGCGGCGCCGGCGGCACCGGCGGTCGCGGTGGGCTGCTTGGGGCCCGGGCGCTGCGCCGGAGGAGCGCCGGCCGGCCCGCGGGACGGCGTGGCGGGTCCGGGCTTGCCGGGGCGGGCGCTGGCCGCGGGGGCGCCGCGCGGAGGCGCGGGGCGGGGACCGGGACCAGGAACAGGACGGGGGGTCGACGCGGTGCGGCCGGCGGCCGGAGTTGCGCGGGGACCCGGGACACTCTCGTGAATCTGAGGCTCCTCGGGGATGAGAGGCATAAAAGGATGTCTATCAAACGTAGGTGCGGGACACGTCATCGGGTACCGAATTGATGCCCGCACCGCTCAGAAGTCGAAGCCGAGTTGGCCACCGGCCTCCAGAGCGGCTGCTTCGGGGGTGCTGCGCACCTTCTTCAGGTGACGCCAGCGGGGCAGCGCGTCCATGTAGGACCACGACACCCGGTGGTACGCCGTGGGGCCGTACTCCTCCAGCGCCGTACGGTGCGCCGGCGACGGATAGCCGGCGTTGTCCGCGAAGGCGAAGTCGGCGTGTACGCCCTCCAGTTCACCCATCATCATGTCGCGACGGACCTTGGCGAGCACGGAGGCCGCGGCCACCGCGATGCAGGACTGGTCGCCCTTGATGACCGTACGAACCTTCCAGGGACCACCGAGGTAGTCGTGCTTGCCGTCGAGGATGACCGCGTCCGGACGGACCGGCAGTGCCTCCAGGGCACGCACGGCCGCGAGCCGCAGTGCCGCGGTCATGCCCAGTTCGTCGATCTCCTCCGGAGAGGCGTGCCCCAGGGCGTGCGCCGTGACCCAGCCGTCGAGCACTTGGGCGAGTTCGGTGCGTCGCTTGGGTGTCAGCAGCTTGGAATCGGTGAGTCCGTCCGGCGGGCGGCGCAGTCCGGTGACGGCTGCGCAGACGCTGACCGGACCGGCCCAGGCGCCGCGTCCGACTTCGTCCACCCCAGCGATGATCTTGGCGCCTGTAGTGGCGCGAAGCGATCGCTCGACGGTGTGGGTTGGGGGCTCGTACGGCATGGCGCCAGCAAGCGTACGCCCAACGGCGGCGGGCGTGCGCACCGGGTACCGCCTGGCCGTCATGGCCCCGGTCCCGATCATCGCCGGCACACCTGGCCATGGGGGGCGAGCGCTGATCCACAGCTTTTCGATCATGCGCTTGCGGGGGGGGGCACCCGCGCTTCGGACACGCTCCGGGCATGCGAGATAGATCAACTACGCGCTCGGGGGGCTACCTTGCCCCGCCCGCCGCCTTCGGTGTTCGATCACCTCTGCCACCGCTCAGCCGCCGCTGCTACGGCTCAGCCGGAAAGCCTCGGCAGCCAGCTCGGGAGCGGTTCCGTGCGGTCCAGCCAGTCCTGGGGCGGCGTGGCCCCGGCGGCCGCGACGATCCCCCCGACGATGGCGCAGGTGGTGTCCACGTCCCCGCCCGCCTGGGCCGTCGCCCAGAGCGCCTGCCCGAAGTCGTCGAGGTGGCGTGCGGCGGCCCAGAGGGTGAACGGGACGGTGTCGTGGGCGCTGGTCCGGCGCCCGCAGCCCAGCACCGCGGCGACCGTACCGGCGTCGCCGTAGTCGAGCATGTCCCGGGCACGCCGCAGACCGGCCTGTACGGCGCTGCGCGGGATCAGCTCCAGCACGCCGTCCAGCAACGCCGCCGGGCCGGTCGTACCGCCGGGCGCGGCGGCCAGCGCGGCCGCGGCGGCCACCGCCATCGCTCCGACCACCGCTTCCCGGTGCTGGTGGGTGGTGTACGCCGAGATCTCGGCCTGGTGCGTCGCCTGCTCGGGGTCGTCCGCGTACCAGGCGCCGAGCGGGGCGATGCGCATGGCCGCGCCGTTGCCCCAGGAGCCCTGGCCGTTGAAGAGCGCCGAGGCCAGCTCGCGCCAGTCGCCGCCTTCCCTGATCAGCCGGAGCATGCGATTGACGGCCGGGCCGTAGCCGCGGTCGAAGTCATGGTGGTCGGCGAAGGACCGGGCGAGTGCGTCCTGGTCGATGCGGCCGTGATCCGCGAGCACGGCGACGACCGAACAGGCCATCTCAGTGTCGTCGGTCCACTGCCACGGTGAGGGCGGCAGCTCGCGGCGCTTGAGGTGGGGGTAGTTGGCGGGAACGAAGAACTGGGAGCCGAGGGCATCGCCCAGGGAAAGTCCGCGCAGGCTCCCAAGGGCCCGCTCGAAACGGTCTGCGTCACGGTGGTCGGCGCTCATCGGTGTGCACTCTAACCGGTGATGCCGTACGACTCCGGTTCACACCAGCGCTCGAACGGCCGGTCCAGGGCGTACCGGCCGTCCGGGCCGAGGAGCAGCGAGCGCCACTCCGCGTTCCCCGGGTTCGACAGGCACTCGAACTCCGCGACGGACCAGTGGAACCATCGCATGCAGAAGAGCCGCATGGTCAGGCCATGCGTGACGATCAGGACGTTGGGCGGGTGGTCCGGGCTCTCGAAGCTGCGCCACAGGCTCTCCAGGAACGCGCCGACGCGGTCGTACACATCGGCACCGGACTCGCCCTGCGCGAAGCGGTAGAAGAAGTGCCCGTAGGCGTCGCGGTAGACCTTCTGCAGGCGTACGTCCTCCCGGTCCTGCCAGTTCCCCCAGTCCTGCTCGCGCAGCCGGGGCTCCTCACGGACCCGGACCCGGTCCATGTCGAGGCCGAGCGTCTGGAAGGTCTGGTGCGTGCGGCGGTACGGCGACACATACGCGGAGATCCCCTCGTCGCCGAACATCGCACGGAGCGAACCGCCCGCCTTCTCGGCCTGCCGCAGCCCGTCCTTCGTCAGGCTCAGCGCGTGGTCGGGCTCCCGTTCGTAGACCGTGTCGTCGGTGTTCCCCTCCGATTCTCCGTGGCGGATGAGGACGATGCGTCGGGGCCGTGCCATGCCGCCACCCTAAAACGGTTGCTCTGTACATGCCTCATGCCCCGGTACCCCGCACCCTCCGATACAGACGTCCCGTCACTGTCCGCTCATCCTCTCCCCTTCTTCGGTCACCGGTCGACGCTCACCGGCCGCCCGGCCCGTATCTCGCACCGGCGCCCGCCGAACCGGCGGGCGAGCAGCCGGTCGTGCGAGACGACGACCAGGGCCCCCGACCAGGCGGCGAGCGCCGCGTCCAGCTCCTCCACGAGGCCGAGCGCCAGATGGTTGGTGGGCTCGTCCAGAAGCAGGAGGTCGGCGGGACGGGCCAGCAGACGGGCCAGCGCCAGCCGACGCCGCTGCCCCGCCGAGAGGGACCCCACCGGCACCTCCAGATCGTCCTCCCGGAACAGACCGAACGACAGCAGCAGTTCGGCGAGCTCTTCCGCATCCCCGGAGAGGCCGTGGCCGAAGGCCGACAGCAGCCGTTCCCGCGGCCGGGACACCGGTATCTCCTGGGCCAGGTACCCGATGCGGCCCCGCCGTGCGACCGTGCCCGCGTCGGGCTGCTGCACGCCCGCCAGCACCCGCAGCAGCGTGCTCTTCCCCGCCCCGTTGGCTCCGTGGACCAGCAGCCGCTCCCCCGCGGCGACGGTCAGCGAGTCCACGGTCAGCCGCGCCCCCACTCGCACGCCGTCCAGTTCGACGAGCGCGCCCTCGGTATCGCCGGTCACCGGTCCGGCGCGGAAGCGGAGGGGCTCCGGCGGCCGGGGTATCGGGGCCGCACGCAGCCGCCGGAGCCGCTCCCGGGCATTGCGCACCCGTCCCGCCACCGACGACTGGACCCGGCCACCGGCCCGGTCGTACGCCATTTTGTTGTTGTCCTTGATCGCCCGGCCCTGGGCGACATCGCGAGCGCCGCCCGCGGCGAACTCCGTCAGTCGCGCGGTCTCGGCACACCACTGTTCGTACTCCTGCTCCCAGCGGCGGCGGGCCGCGGCCTTGGCGGCGATGAAGGTGCCGTATCCGCCGCCGTACCGGACGACGGTCCGGCGGTCGGCGTCCACCTCGACGATCGAGCCGGCCACGCGCTGCAGGAACAGACGGTCGTGCGAGACCGCGACGACCGTGCCGCGGTGGGCCGCGAGCGCGCCCTCCAACCAGTCCAGTGCGTCCGCGTCGAGGTGGTTGGTCGGTTCGTCCAGCAGCATCACCTCGGGTGACGCAGCGATCAGGCAGGCGATGCCCAGCCGGGCCTGCTCGCCGCCCGAAAGGCTGCCGAATGGCCGGTCCCGCTCCACCTGACCGAGCCCCAGGCCGTAGAGCGCCTTGTCGACCCGCGCGTCGGCCTCGTAACCACCGCGCAGCTCGAAGATGCCGAGCAGTCGGCCGTACTCCTCCATGTCCTCCGGTCTTCCGGCGCCGAGGCGCGCTTCCAGCGCGCGCAGCCGGCTTTCCATTTCGCGCAGCTCCGCCAGCGCCGCGTCCACCGCCTGGTCGACCGTGCAGTCGTCCGGCAGGTCGGGGGCCTGGCCGAGATATCCCGCACCGCCGTCGGCGGCCAGCACGGCCCGGCCCTCGTCCGGCTGCTCCAGGCCCGCCACGATGCGGAGCAGGGTCGACTTGCCCGCGCCGTTCTCCCCCACGATGCCGGTCCGGTCGCCGGGGCGCACCGACAGTGAGACACCGTCCAGCAAGAGCCGGTCACCGTAGGTCTTGGACACGTCGTGAAGTGAGATCTGAGTGGTCATGCGCCCCCCCGACTCGACGGTGCGGCACGGCACCCCCGAACTCAAACGCTACCCTTGTTGCGTTACGACGATGATGACACACACCGCCGATCTAATGCAACAGGAGTTGCAGTTGACTGACGATCCGGAGACCCCGGCCCCGAGCCCCGGCACCCGCCGACCGGGCGGACGCACCGCCCGCACCCGCGCCGCCGTCCGCGACGCCGCGCTGACCGGCCTGGCCGAACACGGCTACCCCGGGCTGACCGTCGAGTACATCGCGGACCATTCCGGCGTGCACAAAACGACGCTCTACCGTCGCTGGGGCAGCCTCGAAGGGCTGCTGGCCGACGCCCTCGACCTGGCCGGTGAAGACAGCTGGGCACCGCCGGACACCGGCTCCCTGGAGGGTGACCTGCGCGCGCTCGCCCGCGAGGTGGTGGAGTCGTTCACCGACCCGGCCACAGGAGCTTCCGGCTCCGCGATCATCGCGGCCGCCTTCCAGTCACGCCGGGCCGCCGACGCGCTGAACGCTTACTACGTCGAGCGGTTCAGGCGCTGCGAGCCCTTGGTGCGGCGCGCGGTCGAACGCGGCGAACTCCCGGCCGCCGGGGAGCACGGCATCGACGCCGGAGCCATCTCGCGCGCCGCGTGCGCACCGCTCTTCCTCCGGCTCTTCATCACGCGCGAACCGGTCGACGAACACACCGCCGACCAAGCCGCCGCAGCGGCCGTGGCAGCCGCGCGGGCCGGCGTCTTCACCCCACCGAAGGCCGGGGCGCCCGGGTCACGCACCGGCGCCACCGGGCCGGAACAGGCCGATACGGCCCCGTAGCCTCGAACCGGAGCCCGCGCCGCCGGAGAGGGGGCCGCGGGGAGGAGGCCACCGGAGGGAGCCCCGCCCGTCACACCGTCCACGACGGTTCAAGATCGGTCACATCGCCCGTCACGGCCCGCACATCGGCCTCCGTCTGCGCGCGGAGGCCGAGCCGCTCCACCCGCTCCGGCCGGTACTTCCCCCGCTCGGCAGCCGACTCCCACATGGACAGGATCAGGAACTCCTCCCCCGGAGCGCGGCCCATGAGCCCGCGCAGCATCCCCGGGGAGCCGGCCATGGCCGGATTCCACACCTTCTCCTGCATCAGCATGAAGTGTTCGACCCGGTCGGCGCGCACCTGGCAGTGGGCTATGCGCAGCACGTCGGCGTCCGCGAAGACGGGCCGGAATCCGACCTTCACGTCGAGTTCATACTCGAACAGCCGCACCCGGGAGTCCTTGAACGTACCCACCTGGGACGCCGCCAGCCGGTCGTGCGAGCGCGCCATGAAGGAGTCGTAGAACGCCCTGCTCTCCCAGAAGGCGACCAGATGCGCGACCGACGGCCGCGTCCGGCTCCACCCGCCGCCCTGCCCACGGAAGCCCGGTTCGCCGAGCAGCCCCGCCCATTTCCGCTGCCCTCTCTCGAACCCCCGGCGGTCCACGACCGTGCATCTAATCCACTTGACCAGCACCGCGCCATCGTACGGCCCGACGGGGTCCGGCATCACCGCGTGTCACGCTCCCACCACACCGAACTCCCCTACGATCGCGGGTTGATGGGAGTGATCACTCCGAGCCTCCGCTCCACGGCCTCGGCCGCCTCCAGGCACAAGTCTTCCCGGTAGGCACGGCCGATGAGCTGCACGCCGTACGGCAGGCCCGCCGTCACCCCGGTCGGCACGGCCACCGCCGGTACACCCACGAAGCTCGTGGCCGTACACAGGCGCATCGCCCGCTGGACGCGCGCATGCGCCTCCTGGTCACGCACCTCCAGTCCCGGTTCGAAGGGCGGCTCGGTGAAGACGGGCCCCAGCAACAGCGGGTAGGTGTCCAGAAATTCGGCCCACGCCCTCTGGAGCCCGAGCCGCGCACCCGTCAGGCGCAGGTACTCCGGCACGTCCATCGGTACGCCCTCCCGTGCCGCCATCGACATCTCGATATAGCGATGGCCCTCCTCACCCAGAAGGGTGCGCACCACGGGCCAGGTAGGGGCGAATTCAGCCAGTGTCATACGCCCGTACACCTCCAGCGCCTCGTCCAGCCGCGGCACGTCGGGGACCTCGCACACCTCGTAGCCGGCGTCACGCAACGCGTCCGCCGCGTCCTCGACGGCCTTGCGCACCGAGGGGTGCATGCCCTGGCCACCCGGGTCGGTGACCATCGCGACCCGCACCGGTCGTGGGATCCGCGCACCGTACAGGGGCACCGGCACGGCCCTCGGGTCGCGCGGGTCCGTGCCCGCGAGCGCTTCGTAGGCCAGCCGCAGATCACCGACCGTACGGGCCAACGGCCCGTCGACCACCAGCACCTGCGTGGCCAGCGCCGGGTCCTCCGCGCCGACGCGGTGATCGGCGGGGAATCGCCCGTACGTGGGCTTCAGACCCGCCACGCCGCAGAAGGAGGCCGGAATCCGCACCGATCCGCCGGAGTCGTTGCCGAGCCCGATCGCGGCCATGCCGCTGGCCACCGCGGCACCGTCACCCCCACTGGTCCCGCCCGGCGTCACACCCGGCGACCAGGGGTTGACGGTGTCCCCGTACAACTCGCTGCGGGTGTGGATGCCCGCGAGGATGAGCGTGGGCATGTTGCTGTGTCCGATCGGTACGGCCCCCGCGGCGCGCAGCCGTGCCACCGGGGGCGCATCGGAGTGCGCGACGTGGTGGCGGAAGCGTTCCGCGCCGTACGTCGTCGGCACCCCCTCGATGGCGGTGGTCTCCTTGACGGTGAAGGGCACCCCGGCGAGCGGCCCCGGGTCCTCCCCCGCGGCCAGTCGCCGGTCCACCGCGGCCGCGTCCGAGCGCGCCCGGTCCGCCAGAAGCTGCGTGACGGCGTTGACGGCCGGATTGACCTCGGCGATCCGCGCCAGGTGGCTCTCGACCACCTCGGCGGCGGACACCTCACCACTCCGTACGGCGGCCGCCTGGGCCCCGGCCGACAGCTCCCACAGCGCTTGCTCCGCTCCCACTTCGCTCTCCTTCGCTCCTGAAGGCCCCACAAGGGGCACTGAACGGCACGGACCTGCCCACACACGTTCCGATGCAGGTGCATCACATCGTACCCTTGTCATCGATACGCACGCATCGCCATATCGGGAGCACCGCATGCCCAAGCAGGTGGACCACGAGAGCCGCCGCCGGCAGATCGCCGAGGCCGTCTGCCGGCTCGCCGACGAACACGGACTGGAGGGCGTCACCCTGCGGGACGTGGCGGCGCGCGCCGACGTGTCCATGGGGGCGGTCCAGCGCTGTTTCCGCACCAAGGAGGAAATGCTGGTCTTCGCGCTCGGCCACATCGGCGCACGGGTCTCCGCACGGGTGTCCGCACGGCTCACCGAGTCCCCCGCCCAGTCGGCCCGTACGGCACTCGGGCACGCCACCACCGAAATCTCCCTGCTGCGCCCCGAGCACCGGGCCGAGGCCCGCGTCTGGCTCGCTTTCGTCGCGCAGGCCGCGGTCAGTCCCGCGCTCGCCGAGATTCTGCGCGGCAACTACGCCGAGCTGCACGGGTTGTTCACCCGCCTCATCTCCGAAGCCACCGCGGCACCCGACGCGGAGCGGGAGGCGCGCACCCTGCTCGCCCTCACCGACGGCCTGACCACCCACGTCCTGATCGGCCATCTCACTCCGGATGTGGCACTCGATGCCCTGGACAGCCACTTGGCACGCCTCTGGGGCATTTCGGCCGCCTGACCGGCCCGTGGATCCAGCCCAGAGCCCCGACTCCCGACCCGGCCCGCGCCCTCCGGCCAGGCGTCAACTCGTCGCCCACGACGCCGACATCGCGGCACGACCGCAGGACCGCCCTGACCAGGACACCAACCGTCGTACGCCCCAACGCGCCTACCCCGAACGGAGTACTGGTGGAACTTCAGCCTTACTCAATACGTCGGAGTAGCAGTACGCGTACCAGTCCTGCCGACCGGACGGCGTCGCCCCGACCGCCGGGGCAGGGCTTGCGGAGCGTGACACCATTGGTGAAACGCCTTGCACAGCCCGGGAGTTGCAACACCGGAAGGGATCTCTGTGAGCAGCCTCAACAAAGGGATCGGCAAAGTCGAAGCGACCCTCAAGTGGGACCCGAACCCCGCGGGCACTCCGGCCCATGACCTGGACCTCATCGCCGCGACCTACACGAAGGACGACCCGCGCGGCACGCCCGCCTACCTCGTGCACTTCGACAGCCGGTCGCCCGACGGCACCATCATCCTCAGCCGCGACAGCCGCACCGGCCTGGGCCTCGGCACCGACGAGGCCATGGTGCTGGAACTGAACCGGCTGGCGGACACCTACGCGCGCGTGGTCGTCGGAGTGGCCATTCAGCAGCACGGCGGGCGAAAGACGTTCGGGGACATCAGCAACACCGCGGTCCGCGTCAACGAGGGATACGACGAACTGGCGGTGGATGATTTCTCCGGTGTCGCCGGTGCCACCGCGGCGGTCATAGCGGAATTCGACCGGGATGAATCCGGCGAATGGCGGTTCCGCCCGTCCGTACGGGGCTTCGACGCCGACCCGGAAACCTTCGTCACCATCATGGGCGACTGAGCACCATCACATACTGACGCGGCGAAACAGGCACCGTCTTCGCTGCGCCCCCTCATGCGCCGGGCCGACGGGCCCCGCACACGAACGCAGGGTGGGGAACCGGAATTCCGGCTCCCCACCCTGGTCAATCAATCACCCGAAGGTGTCGGATCAGCTGCACCCGCTGGTCGAGCCGCAGCCCTCGCACAGGTAGCAGCTGCCCGCGCGCTGCATCTTCGTGCCACAGGAGAAGCACAGCGGAGCGTCGGCGTTGATGCCGAGCTGCATCTCCACCAGTTCGGCGTTGGTGTGCGCCTGCTTGGGGGCCGGGGCAGCGGTCTCCTCTACGGCCTCGGCCGCCGAGGACGCCGCCGACTCCAGACGGCTCAGCGTCGACTGGGCCAGGCTGTCGACGTCCAGCTCCTCCTCGTCGACCGGCTCGTACGAACCGGTCTCCAGGTGGCGCTGGCGCTCCTCGACGGAGTGGATGCCGAGTGCGGAGCGGGTCTCGAAGGGCAGGAAGTCCAACGCGAGGCGGCGGAAGATGTAGTCGACGATCGACTGCGCCATCCGCACGTCCGGGTCGTCCGTCATGCCGGCCGGCTCGAAGCGCATGTTGGTGAACTTCGAGACGTACGTCTCCAGCGGCACGCCGTACTGGAGGCCCACCGAGACGGCGATGGAGAAGGCGTCCATCATGCCCGCGAGGGTCGAGCCCTGCTTGGACATCTTCAGGAAGACCTCGCCCAGACCGTCGTCCGGGTAGGAATTGGCGGTCATGTAACCCTCGGCGCCGCCGACCGTGAAGGAGGTGGTGATGCCGGGACGGCCCTTGGGCAGGCGCTTGCGGACCGGACGGTACTCGACGACCTTCTCGGCCGGCTTCTCCTCGGCCTTCTTCTCCTCCTCCTTCTTCTTGGCGGAGAGCGGCTGGCCGACCTTGCAGTTGTCGCGGTAGATCGCCAGGGCCTTCAGGCCGAGCTTCCAGCCCTCGAAGTAGACCTCCTCGACCTCTTCGACGGTGGCCGACTCGGGGAGGTTGACGGTCTTGGAGATCGCGCCGGACAGGAACGGCTGGGCCGCCGCCATCATCCGTACGTGGCCCATGGCCGAGATGGAGCGCTCGCCCATGGCGCAGTCGAAGACCTCGTAGTGGGCGGGGTCCAGGCCGGGGGCATCGATCACGTTGCCGTTGTCGGCGATGTGGGCGACGATCGCCTCGACCTGCTCCGGCTGGTAGCCGAGCCGCTTGAGCGCCTTGGGGACCGTGTTGTTCACGATCTGCATGGAGCCGCCGCCGACCAGCTTCTTGAACTTGACCAGGGCCAGGTCCGGCTCGACGCCCGTGGTGTCGCAGTCCATCATCAGGCCGATGGTGCCGGTCGGGGCCAGCACGGAGGCCTGCGCGTTGCGGAAGCCGTTCTTGTCGCCGAGGCGGACGACGTCCTGCCACGCCTCGGTGGCCGCGGCCCAGACCGGGGTGTCCAGGTCGTCCATGCGCTTGGCGGCGCCGTTGGCGTCCGAGTGCTGCTTCATGACGCGCTTGTGGGCGTCGGCGTTGCGGGCGTAACCGTCGTACGGGCCGACGATCGCGGCCAGCTCGGCGGAGCGCTTGTAGGAGGTGCCGGTCATCAGCGAGGTGATGGCACCGGCCAGGGCGCGGCCGCCGTCCGAGTCGTACGCGTGGCCGGTGGCCATCAGCAGGGCGCCGAGGTTGGCGTAGCCGATGCCCAGCTGGCGGAAGGCGCGGGTGGTCTCACCGATCTTCTCGGTGGGGAAGTCCGCGAAGCAGATGGAGATGTCCATCGCGGTGATGACCAGCTCGACGACCTTGGCGAAGCGCTCGGCGTCGAACGACTGGTTGCCCTTGTCGTCGTCGCGCAGGAACTTCATCAGGTTCAGCGAGGCCAGGTTGCACGAGGAGTTGTCCAGGTGCATGTACTCGCTGCACGGGTTCGAGGCGGTGATCCGGCCCGACTCCGGCGAGGTGTGCCAGTGGTTGATCGTGTCGTCGTACTGGATGCCGGGGTCGGCGCACGCCCAGGCGGCCTCCGCCATCTTGCGGAACAGGCCCTTGGCGTCGATCTCCTCGATGACCTCGCCGTTCATCCGGCCGCGCAGGCCGAACTTCGAGCCGGTCTCGACGGCCTTCATGAACTCGTCGTTCACGCGGACGGAGTTGTTGGCGTTCTGGTACTGGACGGACGTGATGTCGTCGCCGCCCAGGTCCATGTCGAAGCCCGCGTCACGCAGGGCGCGGACCTTCTCCTCCTCCTTCACCTTGGTGTCGATGAAGGCCTCGACGTCCGGGTGGTCCACGTCCAGGACGACCATCTTGGCGGCGCGGCGGGTGGCGCCGCCCGACTTGATCGTTCCGGCGGACGCGTCGGCGCCGCGCATGAAGGAGACCGGACCGGAGGCGTTGCCGCCGGAGGACAGGAGCTCCTTGGAGGAGCGGATGCGGGAGAGGTTCAGGCCGGCGCCGGAGCCGCCCTTGAAGATCATCCCCTCTTCCTTGTACCAGTCCAGGATCGAGTCCATCGAGTCGTCGACGGAGAGGATGAAGCACGCGCTGACCTGCTGCGGCTGCTTCGTGCCGACGTTGAACCACACCGGAGAGTTGAAGCTGAAGACCTGGTGGAGCAGGGCGTACGCCAGCTCGTGCTCGAAGATCTCGGCGTCCGCCGGGGAGGCGAAGTAGCCGTTCTCCTCGCCGGCCTTCGTGTACGTCTTGACGACCCGGTCGATGAGCTGCTTGAGGCTCGATTCCCGGGTGTCGGAGCCCACCGCGCCGCGGAAGTACTTGCTCGTGACGATGTTGACCGCGTTCACCGACCAGAACTCGGGGAACTCGACGCCACGCTGCTCGAAGTTGATCGAGCCGTCGCGCCAGTTGGTCATGACGACGTCACGGCGCTCCCACGCCACCTCGTCGTACGGATGCACGCCGGGAGTGGTGTGGATGCGCTCGATACGCAGACCCTTGCTCGCCTTGCTGCCCTTGGCGCGGGAGCCTCGTGCCGGGCCGCTCGTCGTCTCTGTCATTCCGCCTCCCTGTACGGGCAAACGCCCATATGTGCGCACTTGTTCCGTGGCACGGTGTGTGTCTGTCTGGCACCAGGGCGCCTGCATTTGCCCTGGTCAGGTCTGTGGTGTGCCGATCTCAGTCGGCAGCGGTGGCGGGCACTGGGACCGCCGGGTGTCCGGCGCCCCCTTCGCACCCGCACTCCCGCGCGGGCGGGCCCTGCTCGCTCTGCTCCCGCAGCTCGGCGATGGCCGCCTCGAAATCTTCCAGCGAGTCGAAGGCGCGGTACACGCTCGCGAAACGCAGGTACGCGACGAGGTCGAGTTCCTGCAGCGGGCCCAGTATGGCCAGCCCGACGTCGTGGGTGGACAGCTCGGCGCTGCCGGTGGCGCGCACTGCCTCCTCGACCCGCTGCCCCAGCTTGGCGAGGGCGTCCTCGGTGACCGGCCGGCCCTGGCACGCCTTGCGCACGCCGGCGATCACCTTGTTACGGCTGAAGGGCTCGGTGACCCCGCTCCGCTTGATCACCATCAGGGACGCCGTCTCAATGGTCGTGAAGCGGCGGGAGCAGTCCGGGCACTGGCGGCGCCGGCGGATCGAAGTGCCGTCATCGGTGGTGCGGCTGTCGACCACCCGGCTGTCGGGGTGCCTGCAGAAGGGGCAATGCATGAATTCACCCTCCTCACCCTCGAAAATTGCGGTCGCACGCCCACTATCCCGGCGTACGGCTGATGAGCCCCGGGCCGCCCTCACGGACCCCCGGAGCAGCCCCAAGCATAGGCGATACCCAGAGCCCCGGAGGACACCGGCACCACAACTTGTAGGCGGTTGTAGTCATCAAAGCACTACATGTGGTGTCGGGAGGTCATCCGCGTTCCCAGCGTGTCGTGGCGGGGCGGGCCGTCGGCGGCCACTCACAGGACCGCCGACGAGCGTACGGGACGGGACCCGGGGGCGGCTCCGGCGGGGCGGGGATGACAGAATCGGCCCGTCGCGGCGCCCGGGCCGTACCCAACGGGACGGCGCGCACGCCCGGCCATCAGCTCGGGGCGAAGAGTACCGCAATGACCCGAATTGCCTTTCGGCTATACACCCAAGCCCGTGATCAGGTCAGCTAATCCGGAAATTTTCACTCGAACGTGTGTTTGGCGCAACCTTTCGAAAGCAACTACCGTTGGCTAACTAGGGAGCACATTCCGAGAGGGGCCGACGTGACCACCACCGCAGACAGCGCCACCATCACCGCCCAGAGCCACTCCCAGAGCCGATTCGATCCGACCCGGAAACCGCCGATGGACGACGCAATGACCCCCGAGGGGCAGAAGCCAGCCCGCTCACTGCCCGGCCGTCCTCCAGGCATCCGCGCCGACAGTTCGGGACTCACCGACCGCCAGCGCCGGGTCATCGAGGTCATCCGGGATTCCGTCCAGCGCCGCGGCTACCCGCCGTCCATGCGCGAGATCGGCCAGGCGGTCGGGCTGTCCAGCACCTCGTCCGTCGCCCACCAGCTCATGGCTCTGGAGCGCAAGGGTTTCCTGCGCCGCGACCCGCACCGCCCCCGGGCGTACGAGGTCCGCGGCTCCGACCAGCCGAGCAGCACGCCCACCGACACGACGGGCAAGCCCGCCGCGTCCTACGTCCCGCTCGTCGGCCGGATCGCCGCCGGCGGTCCCATCCTCGCCGAGGAATCGGTCGAGGACGTCTTCCCGCTGCCCCGGCAGTTGGTCGGCGACGGCGAACTGTTCGTCCTGAAGGTCGTCGGTGACTCGATGGTCGAGGCCGCGATCTGCGACGGCGACTGGGTCACGGTGCGCCGCCAGCCCGTCGCGGAGAACGGTGACATCGTCGCGGCCATGCTGGACGGCGAGGCCACGGTCAAGCGCTTCAAGCGCGAGGACGGCCATGTCTGGCTGCTCCCGCACAACTCCGCGTACCAGCCCATTCCCGGCGACGAGGCCACCATCCTCGGCAAGGTGGTGGCGGTGCTGCGGCGGGTCTGACCCACCCCTCGACGGAGCCCCGGGACCACTGCGCCGGTCCCGGGGTTCTGTTATGCGCCCGAGCCGGCGCCGCTCTCGCGTAGTGGTGGTGCGGGGGCCCAGCAATGGTGCGGGGTGGGGCCTGGGAGCCGTGTCCAGGCGCGGTGTGCCCCGTGTGGTGCGGGCACGGCCTGTCGAGCGCCCGAGGGGGCTTACGCGTCCTCTGAGGCCTTGGCTGCGGCGTCGATGGCGGCCAGGGAACGGCGCACCTGGTTACGGTCGGTCGTGTACCAGAACTCCGGCATGGAGCGGCGCAGGAACGAGCCGTAGCGGGCGCGCTCGACCCGGGGGTCCAGGACGGCGACGACGCCGCGGTCGCCCGTGGCGCGTACCAGGCGGCCCGCTCCCTGGGCCATCAGGAGGGCGGCGTGGGTCGCCGCGACCGCCATGAAGCCATTGCCGCCGGCTTCCTCCACAGCCTTCTGCCGGGCGCTCATCAGGGGGTCGTCGGGGCGCGGGAAGGGCACCCGGTCCATGACCACGAGCTGGCAGTTCGGGCCCGGCACGTCGACGCCCTGCCACAGGGACAGGGTGCCGAACAAGCACGTACGGGCGTCCGCGGCGAAAGTGCGGATCAGCTCGCCGAGGGTCTCCTCGCCCTGGAGGAGGATCGGCACGTCCAGCCGTCCGCGCAGATTCTCGGCGGCGGCCTGGGCCCCGCGCATGGAGGAGAACAGGCCCAGCGTACGGCCGCCGGCGGCCTCGATCAGTTCGGCCAGCTCGTCGAGCATGTCCGTACGGCTGCCCTCCCGGCCCGGCTGGGCCAGGTGCTTGGCGACGTACAGGATGCCCTGCTTGCCGTAGTCGAACGGCGAGCCGACGTCCAGGCCCTTCCACTGCGGGACGTCCTCACCCTCCGTGCCCTCCGGAGCGAGGCCGAGCGAGGCGCCGACCCCGTTGAAGTCCCCGCCCAGCTTGAGCGTGGCTGACGTAAGCACAACAGAACGGTCCGCGAAGAGCTTCTCGCGCAGCAGACCGGAGACCGACAGGGGCGCGACGCGCAACGAGGCGCCGAAGCGGTCGTGGCGCTCGTACCAGACGACGTCGTACTCGGAGCCGTTGGCGATGCGCTCGGCGACCGCGTGCACGTTCTCCACAGAGGCCAGGGCCTGCTTGCGCACGGCGTCCTCGTCCTGGACGGACTTGTCGCGGGTCGTGCCGAGCGCCGAGATCACCGTACGGGCCGCGTCACGCAGCGCCATCAGACAGTAACCGAGGTCCTCGGGGACCTCCTCCAGACGGCCCGGCAGGGCCAGCTCCATCAGCCGCTCGAAGGTCTCCGAGGCGGTCTGGAGCTGGTCGGCGGCCTTCTCGTTGACCAGCTTGGCGGCGCGCTTCACGGCCCGGTTGACCTGCCCGGGCGTGAGCTCCCCGGTGGCCACGCCGGTGACCCGGGAGACCAGCTCGTGTGCCTCGTCGACGATCAGTACGTCGTGCTGGGGCAGCACCGGGGCGCCCTCGATGGCGTCGATGGCCAGCAGGGCGTGGTTCGTGACGATCACGTCGGCGAGCTTGGCGCGCTCGCGGGCCGCCTCGGCGAAGCACTCCGCGCCGTACGCGCACTTCGAGGCGCCCAGGCACTCCCGCGAGGAGACCGAGACCTGCCCCCAGGCGCGGTCGGAGACCCCCGGGGTGAGATCGTCGCGGTCCCCGGTCTCGGTCTCGTCCGCCCAGTCGCGCAGCCGCAGCAAGTCCTTGCCCAGCTTGCTGGTGGGCGTCGCGTTCTCGAAGGGGTCGAAGAGGCCCTCGTCCTCTTCCTGCGGGACGCCCTCGTGCAGACGGTGCAGGCAGACATAGTTGGAGCGGCCCTTGAGCATCGCGAACTGCGGACGGCGACGCAGCTGCGGATGCAGGGCGTCGACCGTGCGCGGCAGGTCGCGCTCGACCAGCTGGCGCTGGAGCGCGAGCGTGGCCGTGGCGACCACCACACGGTCGCCGTGGGCCAGCGCCGGCACCAGATAGCCGAGGGACTTTCCGGTGCCGGTGCCGGCCTGTACGAGCAGGTGGGAACCGTCGTCGACCGCTTCGGCGACGGCTTCGGCCATGGCGATCTGGCCGGGGCGCTCGGTGCCGCCGACAGCGGTGACGGCGGCGTGCAGCAGATCGGGGAGGGGGGGCTTCGTCATAGCGCTGCCACCCTACGCGGGCCCACTGACAATCTGCTCGGTCACGGGTGGTGCAGGGGGTTCGGCACGGTGCCGTGGACGGCGGCGTGCGGGCGCTGCGCGCGGTCACGGTATCCGTCGAGGTGGAGCCGGTTGCGGTTCAGGCACAGCCGGGCGATGCGGGGGGTGAGCAGGTCGAAGGTCTCGTGGCGTTTCTTCAGGTGCGGGAAGCGTCCCTGATGGCGCAGGATCTCCGCCCGTACGAGGGACCAGAACTCGGCCTCCGGGACCGCGAGTTGCTGCTCGCACAGCGGGGCGAGGTAGCGGAAGACCCCGACGAAGAGACCGGAATGGATGAACTGGGTGAGGAAGTCCGGCGGTTCGGTGAGCAGCACCGCCCGGACGTCGGCGGGCATCGTGGCGTGCTCCGGCAGCGGCTCGGCGCTGGTGTTGACGTCGTCGACGAAGTCCTTGACCGCGAGGCGGGTGGGGACGTCCTGCTCGTCGAAGACGACGATGGCGTTCTCGCCGTGCGGGGAGAAGACCGTGCCGTACTGGTAGAGGAAGTGCAGCAGGGGCGGCAGCAGGGCGGCGAAGAGGTGGCGCAGCCAGACGCGGGGCGCCAGGCCGGAGCGGCGCACCAGCTCGGCTGTTAAAGCACGCCCGTGCGGGTCGGTCTGCAGGAGCGCCGCCAGCGTACGGGCCCGCTCCCCCGGATCGAGGTAGCGGCTGATCGGCTCGCGCCAGATACAGCCCAGCAGTTCCTTGTACTGGTACGGGACGCCGGGCAGCCGGTCGTACAGGGGGTGTTCGACGGTGACCGATGCGGTTTCGCCGAGCAGGATCACCCGGGTCTCGTCCCGCAGGTACGGGTCGGCGTCGCGCAGGCCGTGAACCCAGGCGGTGACGGCGGGGGCGGCGATGGTGCGTTCGGTCGGCAGGCCGCGCCAGACCAGGGTGTTCAGGACGGAGAGCGGGAGCTTGACCGTACGGGCCCTGGGACGGCTGGTGTTGAGGAAGGTGCGGATGGACTGCTGGGGCAGTCGCAGGTCGTTGTCAGTGGGGAGTGGGACGATGGATTTGTCGGCGAGTTGGGGGGCGAAGAGGGGCGCGACGGTCTCGTCCCACTGCCAGGGATGGACGGGGAGGTAGAGGTAGTCGGCGGGGTCGAGGCCCTGCGAGGAGAGGGTGCGGGCGAAAGCGGCACGGATGTCGGGGGTGAGTTCATCGGCGTAGAGACGATCGGGAGTGGCCAGGGCCGGGACGCCCCGGTAGACGGCCAGCCGACGGTGCGCGGCGATCCAGGGCAGGCACTGCGGGGTGCGGGCCTCGGGTGACCAGGCGGCGGCGTCGGCCGCCGAGAAACCCAGCCGCCCCTTGTTGGCGACGAGCCAGGGATGACCGGTCTGGTGGCCTTCCAGGGCGGCGTAGTCCAGGTCGGCGAGATCCGCCGCGCTGAGGGCCGTGGCGTCCAGGCGGGTGTCGGCGGCGAGGGTGGCGGTCAGCTCACGGATGAGGTGACCGGTGGTGTCACCGGACAGGCCCAGGACGGTGTCATGGGCGTGGAAGAGGAAGTGCAGGGGGTCGCCTGTGGGGGTGATGGAGTCAGGATCGACACGCCAGTGTCCGTACGCGCCACGATGCGCCCGGAAGCGATAGGTGACGTCCTCGGTCAGAGGCAGGCGGTAGGGGCGGGAGTCGTCGGTGGAGCGGCATTCGCCGGTGGGGCGAAGGTCGTCGGTGGGGTGGGGGGCGCCGGTGGGGTGGGGGTGGAGGGCGCTTGGGGTGGCCGGTGGGGCTGGTGGGGTCGGTTGGGTGGGGGTGAGGGTGGCAGTGGGGGTGGGGGTGGCAGTGGGGGTGGGGGTGGCAGTGGGGGTGGGGGCTGAGGTGGGGGCGCCAGGTCCGGGGGCTGGGCCGGTGCCCGGGGTGGATCCGTGACCGTCGCGGGGGCCTGGGACGGAGGCGGTGTGGGGGTCGGGTTCGGGGGTGATGACTCCCTCGTACGCGAACTCCGCCAGCGTCTTGGCGAGCAGCCGGCGAGCGGCTCTCTGCCACGCGCGGTGGCTGTCTGCCCCGCCATCGGAAGGCTCGGCTCCGGGAGCGGCGGCGGGTTCGGAGGGAGCAGAGGGGCCAGAGGGAGTGTGGGGGCCAGAGGGAGCGTGGGGGCCAGAGGGGCCGGCAGTGTCAGCGGGTCCGGGGACGCCGGGAGCGGCGGGAGCGGCAGGGTCGGAGCCGGTGCCGGGGTCGGAGCCGGGACCGGGGAAGACGTGGCCCGATGCGGGCGGGGCACCGGCGCTGGGGGTGACAGGGTCCGGGGTGCCGGAATCCGGGTCGCTCACGCCGAAGCGGCGGGGGTGGTCAGGGCCTGGAGGGCTGTCGGCAGGGCTGTCGGCGCCACGGCTGCGGGAGCCTGGGCTGTCGCAGCCGGGCCCGCCGGCGTCGGAAGGCGGGTTATGGAGAGGTTCGGAGGAAGGACGCAAGGCGGGGCTCCTGGGGACGAGACCTGAGCGACACGGACAGTGCGCGGAGAGAAGGGGCCAGGCGTGGAGACGCGGACAGTGCGGAGGGGGTGGGCAACGCGAAAGGTGCGGTCGGGCGAACCGGAGGGGTTGTAGGGGCGGAAGGGAGTGTGAGGGCCGAAGGAGGCGAGTGGGAGGGAAGGGGTGGGTGGAGTCGGAGGTGTAGGTGCGCCGGGGTTGGTGGGTGGGTCTGTGGAGGCCGGCGGGCCGGATGGCACCGGCAGGTGAGATTGGGCGGGCGGGCCGGGAGGGGCCGGCAGGTGAGACTGAACCGGCATGCCGGGTGGGACCGGTCGGCGGGGCCAGGCAGGTAGGCCGGACAAGGCGGGCGTTCGGCTCCGAGTGAGCCTGCCGAACGGAGCAGGCAGGCTGGGCGGGGCCGACTGGTCGGGCGGGGCCGGCAGGCTGGGTACGACCGGTCGGTCGGGTGGGGCCGGCAGGCCGGGTGCGAGCGGGCTGCCGGGCGCGACCGGGCTGCCGAACGGGGCGTGACGGCCGAGTGGGAGGTGATGGCCGAGCGGGACGTGACGGCCAAGCAGGGTGTGGCGGGCGAGCAAGGTGGGATGGGCGAGCCGAACGTGCTGGCCGAGCAAGGCGCGTCGGCCGAGCGGGGCGTGTTGGCCGGGCAGGACGTGACGGCCGAGTAGGAGGTGCTGCTTGAGCTGGGTGTGACGGTCGAGCAGGGCGGGACAGCGGTGCAAGGTGGGACAGTGGCGCAAGGTGTGACAGCGATGCCGCGCAGGTGGGGCTGTGGCAGGACGTGGGGCTGTGGCAAGCGGTGGGGTTGTGGCGGGACGTGGGATGGGTGGGTCAGAAGGTGTTGTGGGGGGTGGGAGGAGCGCGTGGGTGGTGGGGGTGTCGTGGGGGGAGGGCAGGTGGGGGTTGCCGGCGGGGGGACGTCGGCGGGCGGTGTGGGGGGTGGGGGTGGTCACAGGAGATGGCGGTGGGCGCGGTCGCGGACCATGAGGGCCGCGCGTTTGGCGGGCAGGGCGATCTCGTCGGCGTAGCGGAACCCGGCGCCGAGGAAGGCGGCGACGGAGGGCACGTTGCGCAGGTCGGGTTCGGCGATGACGCGGGCGCACTGCGGGCGGTGGTCCAGGACGAGGTCGGCGGCGGCGCGCAGCAGCGCGGTCCCGATGCCGCGGCCGCGGTCGGCCACTCCCCCGATCAGCAGGTGCAGGCCGGTGTCGTGCGGCCGGACCGGGTAGTAGCGGGCGACCGGGTCCAGGTCGGCGCGGTAGACCTCCCAGTAGCTCATGGGGACACCGCTCAGCACGCCGAGGCAGGGCACGCTGCGACCGTCGCCGTCGAGTTGGGCGCGGAGGTGGGCGGCGGTGGTCTCCTGGGGGCCGGCCAGTTCCCAGAACGCCGCGACCGCCGGGTCGTTCATCCAGGTGGAGATCAGCGGCAGGTCACGTTCGATACGTACCGGTACGAGCTGGAACGGCCCGGCGACGGTCGCTGCCGGGCCCCATTCGGCGATGTGGTCGAGCAGGACTCCGCCGCTCGGGCCGTCGGCCGGGTCGGCGGAGAAGGGTGCCGCGCTGAACAGCGCGGTGACGTCGGGTGGCAGGTGCAGGTCGAGGGTGTCGTCGAGCGCGTCGTCCGGAGAACCTTCGAGGGGGTGGTCGAAGGTCTCTTCGGAACCTGGATCGATGCCGGATTCGGTGGGGGGCACGATGGCGCTCTCTCCTTTCCGGGCCTCCTCACGAGGTCACGGGGCGGGTGGGCAGGGAGTCGGGGGTGAGGGCCGGGGTGTGGGGTTCAGGTGTGGGGCTCAGGTGTGGGGCTCAGGTGTGGGGCTCAGGGGTCGGGTGCAGGTGTCGGGTGCAGGTGTCAGGTGCAGGTGCGGCGCCGAGGTCTGGCCCGGTGTCGGCGCCGGTTCTGGGGTGACAGTGGCGGAGTCAGGGGTGGGCAGAGGTGGTGTCAGGGGTGGAGGGGGTTGGGGATGGTGACGTAGACGGATTGGGTGTCGACGGGGCCGACGAGTTCGTCGAGGCCGCGCAGCCGGGTCAGCAGGTTGGCCTTGCAGCGCAGCGTGCGGGCTTCCAGGAGCCGCCCGGGAAGCGGTGAGCGGTGCTCCGCGGGGCCGTTGGCAGCGTCGGTGAGGAACCGCCGGAAGGCCGCGAGCAGTACGTTCTCGCCGGCCAGGCGCTGGGATCCGAAGGCGCCGATGAGGCCGAGGACGTTGTTGATGCCGAGGTAGTAGGCGAATCGCTCGTCGGTGACCTCGTCGGTGACGAAGGTGTCGCTGGTGGCGCCGATGCCGGGCAGCCGCCGTTCCAGTTCCGTACGGCGGGACTCGCGGAAGTAGTAGCCCTGGTTGTCGCGGTAGCGGCCGCCGGCGGGCCAGCCGTCCTGGTCCAGCAGGACGAGGGTGTTCTGCTGGTGGGCTTCGAGGGCGATGCCCGTGGTGCCGTCGAGCCAGAGGACGGGCCGTACCACCGCTTCGAGGTAGCGCAGGAACCACTCGGTGGCGACGGCGCCCGCGGGCCGTCCGGTGCGGGCGGTGAGTCTGCCGATGACGTCGGCGAGGCGGGAGCGCAGCCCGGTGTGGCCGGGCCAGGGGCGGGGCGAGGTGAGGGCGGCGATGCAGACGGCGTCGTCGGAGTCGGTGAAGGGGTTGTGCCGGAGGACCACGTCCAGCCCGTGCACCGGTTCGCCGTCGGTTCCGGTGACGCCGAACCAGGCGGGGTCGCGGACGATGTCGAAGCCCGTGGGGCCGGGGAAGGCCGCCCGCCACTGTGCGGACAGGCCGGTGCGGAGCAGCCGGTGCACCTCCACGCCGCGTACCAGTTCCTTACGGAGGTTGTCGCGACGGGAGTTGGTGATGCGCAGGCCCAGGGAGAGCTTGAGCATGGCATCGCAGCCGGGGCGGAAGACGGTGCGTACGGAGGAGGTGGGGTGCCAGTCGGGGCCGCCGGGGCCCAGGTCGTGGAGGCGGCCCGTCTCGTACAGTTCGGCGATGTCCGGGCGGTGGCCGAGCTGGTGGGCCTGCCACGGGTGCATCGGCAGCGGCAGGGTGCCGGCCGGCGCCGGGGGCGCTCCCTCGGCGAGGCGGGCGGCCAGTTGTCCGGCGGGGACGGTCCGGCCGCGCTCGGTCCACGCCGAGTCGGCGGTGAACACGTCCGGGTGGACGGCCGTCCAGTGGAGGCGGAACGCACCGCGCAGCTCCGGGGAGTAGGCGCGCGTCTCGGCGTCGGTCAGGCCCTCCCGGCTCTTGGGGGTGGGGTGCATGGGGTGGCCGAAGAGCAGGGCCTGTTCGGCGGCGAGGAAACGCGAACCGTCGGGGTCGTCGGCCGGGGCGGCGCGCCGGCCGGCCAGGAACACGGCGGTGTGCCGTACGGAGTCGGCGACGCGGCCGACGAGGTCGGCGCTCTCGCTGTCCGGCGGGCCGGAGGGGTGGCCGGGGGCGCTCGGGCGCGGGGCGGGGAGCGCGGTGGCACCGTCCGCGCCTCCGGCGCTCGTACCACCGCCGCTCGTACCCTCACCGCCCGTGCCCCCACCGCTCGTACCAGCGTGTACGGCCTCGCGGCGCAGCAGGGCGGCGAGGGTCACCGCGTCCAGGGGCGCGGCGTCTGCCGGAGCGCCTTCCAGTCCGGGTGCGCCGAGACGGTGCCAGCCGGTGTCCGACCAGTACAGGACGGGGATGTGCAGGGCGATCGCGCTGGCGTCGAGGGGGATGCGGAGCCGGTCACCGGCCGGGCGGGGTGTGCCGCTCTCGCGGATCCAGCAGCGGAGCAGGCTCTCGGCACCGGCGGCGTCGGCGGCGACGGCCGGGTCCCGGTGCTCCAGCCCGTCCTGCGCGGGGGCGCGCTCGGGAGCCTGCGCGCGGGCCTGCGCAGGCACCTGTTCGGGGCACTGCGCCTGGTCGGCATCCGGGTCCTGCACAGCCCCTTCGCCCTCTTCATGCCCTCCATGCTCTTCCTGGCCGGCCCCCTGGCCACCGGCGTCCTGGTCCGCGGTGTCCACGGCCGGGTCCTCGATCTCGATCTCGGCCTCGGCCTCGCCGTCCGCGTACACCGTGACGACCCGGGTCGCCGCCATTCCGTGGCAGTCCTCGTGCCCGTGCCGCTCGTGATGCCCGAGCCGTACGGCACAACCGGTGTGGCCGCCGTGCTCACCGTTTTCGCCGCCGCCGGTGTCGTGGACACCGGTGCGCCGGTTCTGGCGCGGCACGGCGGGTTCCCGCAGCCGGGCCAGGGGTTCACGGGGCTGACGTCGCTCGTCGGCCGGAGTCCCGTCGGGGCCGGGGCGTTCGTTCATCGGGGTGTGCCTCGCAGGGTCGGCGCGGTCGACGCGGTCTGGGCGTGGAGGGGACGGGAAGCGGGTGTGAGGCGGCATTCGGGCATACAGCAGCAAGCATGAGTACGCCCCCGAAAGGCGGGGGCCCCGAAGGGCGGGCCCCCGTAAGGAGCGGTGTGGGCAGCGCGCCCGAAAGGCCCACCGGGCCGATACGGACCCGCGGGTCCGCAGAGCCCACGGAGTCGGCCGAACGGTGTGGCGGAGTAGAGGCGTACGGCCCCCGTACGTCCAAAACGACACCGGTCCCCGTTCATGGCGTCACCTCAAGGGATGACGCCTGCCGCGATACCGCATCGTCCTGCCCGGACGCCACACCAGCCCCCTCGCCCCCACCCGGCCCGGCACCCGCACTCACTCCGGCGACCGCACCCACCGCCCCAGGACGTGTCGCGGCCGCCAGTGCGTCGGCGAGGCGGTCGAGGACCGCGTCCGCCTGTTCGTCGGTGATGGTGAGCGGGGGCAGCAGCCGGACCACCGAACCGTGGCGGCCGCCCAGTTCGACGATCAGGCCGCGGTCGAGGCACGCCTGCTGGACGGCCGCGGCCAGTGCGGGAGCGGCCGGGCGGGCCCCTGCCTCGTCCGGGGCGGCGTCCGGTTCGACCAGTTCCAGGCCGAGCATCAGGCCGCGGCCCCGTACGTCACCGACGCAGCCGTGCTCGGCGGCGAGCCCGCCCAGCCGGGAAATCATCCGGGCGCCCAGCTCACCGGCGCGCCGCGCCAGGCCGTTCTCCCGGACGTACGCGAGGGTGGCCGCGCCGGCCGCCATCGCGAGCTGGTTGCCGCGGAAGGTGCCGGCGTGCGCGCCGGGCGGCCAGGCGTCCAGCTCCTCGCGGTAGACGATGACGGCGAGCGGCAGGCTGCCGCCGATCGCCTTGGACAGGACGAGGACGTCGGGCACCACGCCGCTGTGTTCGACGGCCCAGAACGCGCCGGTGCGGCCGACGCCGGTCTGCACCTCGTCCACGATGAGCGGGATGTCGCGCGCGGCCGTCAGTTCGCGCATCCGGCGCAGCCAGCTGTCGGGCGCGGGGATCACCCCGCCCTCGCCCTGGACCGGTTCCAGGATCATCCCGGCCGGTCTGGCGACCCCGCTCTTCTCGTCGTCCAGCACGTTCGCCGTCCAGCGCGCGGCCAGTTCGGCGCCGCGTTCGTCACCCGTACCGAAGGGGCAGCGGTAGGCGTACGGATACGGGAGGCGGGTCACGGAGGTGTCGCGCGCGCCCCCGGATGCCGCGAGCGCCCCCGCCGTCATGCCGTGGTACGCGCCGGTGAAGGCCGCGAGTCCGTCCCGGCCGGTCGCGGTCCGTACCAGCTTGAAGGCTGCTTCGACGGCGTCCGTGCCGGCCGGTCCGCAGAACTGGACGCGGCCGTGCTCGGCCAGTTCGGCGGGGAGGGTGGCGAACAGTTCGGTGACGAAGGCGTCCTTGACCGGAGTGGCCAGGTCCAGGACGTGCAGCGGGGCGCCGGAGTCCAGGACGGAGCGGATCGCTTCGAGGACGACGGGGTGGTTGTGGCCGAGCGCGAGGGTGCCCGCCCCGGAGAGGCAGTCCAGGTAGCGGCGGCCGTCGGCGCCCTCGATGGTCAGCCCGCGGGCGCGCACTGGGACGATGGGGAGCGAGCGCGCGTACGTACGGGCGGCGGACTCGCGGAGCGACTGCCGCCGCAGGATGCCCTCGTGGGCGGGAGGGGGTGCCATCGGCAGGGGCTGGGTCAAGGCCACGGCGGTTCGGTCCTCCTGCTGCTGAACTCTTCTGTTGAACTGCGGGCGGGCCCGCCGCGCGCCGGCCGCGCCCCGTCGGGCCGCTTCCGTCGCACACCGGGCCTGGTTCGCTGTCGGCAGGTCGCCGGGCCCGGCCGACGGGTCACTATGCCTGCCGCCGGACACGGCTCAGCCGTCCCCCGTACGTATCAACGACGCGGCCGGCGGGAGAACACGGCCTGCCGCAAGATCCTTGCGGCGCGCGGAATCCGGGAGCGCCCCGGCGCGTGCTCCCCCCGTGCGATCCGCGCCGTACGCACCCCTCCCGCACCCCCCGCACCAACCCCGCGGAAAGATCCGCTCCGAACCGGAACCGGGGACCCGCCCACCACCGTCCCCAACGGCACCGGCATAGTGGGGTCCTGCGCCCGGCTTTCCGGTGCATGACAAAACAGCAGATGCGGGCACGTCCGGGGCAAGACCGGCAGGACCACCCCACGGCGCGGCACGACCGCCCGGGGCCCGACGCGCGCCCATGGCAAGCCTGAACACACCAGGGGGAGTTCAACCCATGCGATCCATACGTCGGCCGGTCCTGGCCGCGGCCGCCCTCACCGCCGTGGTGGCGCTGACCGCCACCGGCTGCGGCCCCGAGGGCAACCAGGCGGACGGCAAGCCCAGCCAGTCCGCGGAACAGGGCAGCGCGGGCGGGGGTGGCTTCACGATCCCCAAGGACATCCAGGACAAGCTCAAGGAACACGGCGTCGACCTGGACAAGTGGAAGAACGGCGAGTGGAAGAACTGGGACAAGGACAAGTGGCTCCGCGAGGCCAGTGAGTTCATCAACCCGATCATCAAGGGCCTGTGGGACCCGGACCGGGCGAGCAAGGCCAAGCCGCCGAAGGAGCCCACGCCCAAGGACATCTCGGGTGACCAGGGGCGGACCGACCCGGACCCGCGGCCGGTCCAGGCCAAGGCCGTCAAGCCGCCGTTCGGCCAGAACGCGCCCGGCCTCGGCAAGATCTTCTTCGACACGCCCGAGGGCCACGCGGTCTGCTCCGGCGCGGTGGTCAAGGACCCGGCCCACCCGGGCAAGTCCAACCTGGTCTGGACGGCGGGCCACTGCGTGCACGCCGGCAAGACCGGTGGCTGGTACCGCAACATGATCTTCGCCCCGTCGTTCAACGACAGCGGCAAGACCGCGGCCCAGCTGGAGACCGCCTCGCGTGAGCAGATGTTCCCCAAGGGCGTGTGGTGGGCCGACGGCGCGTCGACCTCCAACCAGTGGATCGGCCAGGGCGGCGCGCAGGGCAACGGCGTGCCGATGGCGCCGTACGACTTCGCGATCATGCACGTGACGCCGGAGAAGGGCGCGGGCAGCAAGTCCCTCGAAGAGGTCGCCGGCGGCGCCTACTCGGTGGACTTCAACGCCTCGGCCGTCCCGGACATCACCAGCATCACCGCCCAGGGCTACCCGGCCGAGGCGCCGTTCGACGGCGCGACGCTGCAGCAGTGCACCGACAAGCCGGGCCGGCTGTCGCTGGACGCCAAGAAGCCGACCATGTACCGCATCGGCTGCCTGATGACCGCCGGTTCCTCCGGTGGCCCCTGGTTCGCCAAGGGCTCGGACGGCAAGCCGGCGCTGGTGTCCAACACCTCGATCGGCCCGCGTCCGGCCGGCTGGCTGGCGGGCCCGCACCTCGGCCCGGAGGCCAAGAGCATGTACGGCGCGATGAGCAAGAAGTTCGCGTCGCAGTAACCGGCGTGAGCGGCGGGCACCCGGTACGCGCCGGGTGCCCGCCGGGCCGGTCCGCCGGCCACCCGCGGCACAGCGGTGAATGAGCGACAGCAAGGGCGAAGGCCCGCTCCCGGATTCCGGAAGCGGGCCTTCGTGCTGATTTCGTACTGCTTTCGTACTACCTGTATTGCCCTGGTACTGCCTGCGTACTGCCCGTATTGCCCCGGTACTGCCTTCGTACCGTCTGCCGTGCGGCGCCTACGGCTGCCGCGTCACGCGGCGGGCACGTACGGCCGGAACTCGGCGGCCAGCTCCTCGTGCACCCGCGCCTTGAGGACGGTGCCCTCCGCGACGTGCTCCTCGGAGATCACCTCGCCCTCGGCGTGCGCACGCGAGACCAGCGCACCCTGGGTGTACGGGACCAGCGCCTCGATCTCGACCTGCGGCCGCGGCAGCTCCTCGTCGATCAGCGCGAGCAGCTCGTCGATGCCCTGGCCGGTACGGGCCGAGACGAGCAGCGCGTGCTTCTCCTGGCGCAGCAGCCGCTGGAGGACCAGCGGATCGGCGGCGTCCGCCTTGTTGACGACGACGATCTCCGGTACGTGGGTGGCGCCCACGTCGCGGATCACCTCGCGTACGGCGGCCAGCTGCTCCTCCGGCACCGGGTGCGAGCCGTCGACCACGTGGAGGATGACGTCGGAGTCGCCGACCTCCTCCATCGTGGAGCGGAACGCCTCGACGAGGTGGTGCGGCAGGTGGCGGACGAAGCCGACGGTGTCGGCGAGGGTGTAGAGCCGTCCGCTGGGCGTCTCGGCCCGGCGCACGGTCGGGTCCAGGGTGGCGAACAGCGCGTTCTCCACCAGGACACCGGCCCCGGTGAGGCGGTTGAGCAGGGAGGACTTGCCCGCGTTGGTGTAGCCGGCGATGGCGACCGAGGGCACCTTGTGGCGGCGCCGTTCCTGCCGCTTGGTGTCGCGGCCGGTCTTCATCTCCGCGATCTCCCGGCGCATCTTCGCCATCTTCTCGCGAATCCGCCGCCGGTCCGTCTCGATCTTGGTCTCACCGGGACCACGCGTGGCCATGCCGCCGCCCGTGGAGCCGGAGCCACCGCCACCCATCTGCCGGGACAGCGACTGGCCCCAGCCGCGCAGCCTGGGCAGCATGTACTGCATCTGCGCCAGCGAGACCTGCGCCTTGCCCTCCCGGGACTTGGCGTGCTGGGCGAAGATGTCCAGGATCAGGGCCGTACGGTCGACGACCTTGACCTTGACGACGTCTTCGAGGTGGATCAGCTGGCCGGGGCTCAGCTCACCGTCGCAGACCACCGTGTCGGCACCGGCCTCCAGGACGATGTCGCGCAGCTCCAGAGCCTTGCCCGAGCCGATGTAGGTGGCCGGGTCGGGCTTGTCGCGGCGCTGCACGACGCCGTCGAGCACCAGCGCGCCGGCGGTCTCCGCGAGGGCGGCCAGCTCGGCGAGGGAGTTCTCGGCGTCCTGCGCCGTCCCCGTGGTCCAGACACCTACCAGCACCACGCGCTCCAGACGCAGCTGGCGGTACTCGACCTCGGTGACGTCCTCGAGCTCGGTGGACAGACCGGCCACCCGGCGCAGCGCCGCCCGCTCGGTGCGGTCGTACTGCTCGCCGTCACGCTCCCCGTCGATCTCGTAACTCCAGGCGACGTCCTCTTCCATCAGGGCGTCGGCCCGGCGGCTCTCGGGGAGGCGCTGTCGGTCCTGTGGAAGGGAAGAAGAGGAGGTCATTTGATCCTTTGTGTCGTTGGGACGTCCCGTACGGGGCCGTGCGGCCCCGGGACTCTCGATCGTGACAACGTCCGGGCCGCCCGGGAGATTCCCGGCGGCCCCGTCATCGGCCAGACGATGGTCGCACGGTCGCCGGGGGCCGTCATCCAGGTTTTCGGTGCGGGGTGACGGGCCGCGTTCCGGCGGGTGGTGCGACGGGCCTGGCAGACGGCTTTCCAGCGGGCTCACCTGCGGTTTTCACCGGTCGGCCGCCCCGCGGGTTTCGCGGCAGACTGCCCCGCAAGCTTCGCGGCAGACTGCCCCGCGGGCTTCGCAGCAGGCTTCCCCGCGGGCTTCGCGCCCGGCTTCGCGCCCGGCTTCCGCACCGGTGGCTGCGGGGTCCGGTAGTGGCTCTTCCAGTCCGGGTGCCCCGGCATCGGCGGTGTCTTGGCGTCGTACAGCCAGCTGCGGAAGAAGCCGCCGAGGTTCTGGCCGGAGATACGGGAGGCCAGCGCGACGAAGTCGGCGGTGCCCGCGACGCCGTCGCGGTGCCGGGTCACCCAGGCGCGCTCCAGCCGGTCGAAGGCGGCGTGCCCGATCCTGGCGCGCAGCGCGTACAGCACGAGAGCGCTGCCGTCGTACATGACGGGGCGGAAGATGCCGGTCTTGTTGCCAGGGGTGGGGGCCTTCGGCGCCCCGGGCGGCCCGCCCTCGGCGCGCATCCGGTCCGAGACGCTGTAGGCGCGCCGGGTCCGCTGGTCCATGGACATCTTGGCGTGCTCGTGCGCGTACAGCTCCTCGTACCAGGTGGCGTGCGACTCGTTGAGCCAGGCGTCCGACCAGGTGCGCGGGGAGACGCTGTTGCCGAACCACTGGTGCGCCAGCTCGTGCACCATGATCGCTTCGACGTACCAGCGGGGGTACTGCCGCGTGGTGAACAGCCGCTCCTCGAAGAGGGACAGGGTCTGGGTCTCCAGCTCGAAGCCGGTCTCGGCCTGGGCGAGCAGCACGCCGTACGACTCGAAGGGGTAGCGGCCGACCTTGCGCTCCATCCAGGCGAGTTGGCCCGGCGTCTTGGCGAGCCAGGGCTCCAGGCGTTTGCGGTCGGCGGCCGGTACGACGTCGCGCAGCGGCAGGCCGTGCGGTCCGGCGCGCCGGACGACGGCAGAGTGCCCGATGGCCACCTGCGCGACCTCGGTGGCCATGGGGTGGGCGGAGCGGTAGACCCAGGTGGTGGTGGCCGGGGCCGCCACTCCCTGTCGTACGCCCTGTCCTGTCCCGGCCGCGCTCTTGCCCGGCATGGCGCCTGGGTAGCGCGCCACCTGCGAACCGTTCGCGACGACCGTCAGCCCCTTGGGCGCGGTGACGCGGAAGGTGTAGAGCGCCTTGTCGGAGGGGTGGTCGTTGCCCGGGAAGACGCGGTGTGCGGCGTCGACCTGGTTGGCCATCACCAGCCCGTCCTTCGTGCGCAGCCAGCCGACCTCCTTGTCCTTGCCTCCCTTGGGGGTCCGCGGGTCGCTGGTGTGCCGGACGACGATCCGCATCGGGGTGCCGGCCCGCACGGTGCGGTGGGGCGTGACGATCAGGTCCTCGCCGCGGGTGACGTGGGGCGCGGGCCGGCCGTCGATCTCGACGGAGCGGACGGTGCCGTGCGCGAAGTCGAGGTTGACGCGCTCCAGGCGGGTGGTGGCCCGTGCGGTGATCTTCGTGACGGCGTCCAGCGGCCGGTCGTTGTGGCCGGAGTACGTCAGGGTGATGTCGTACGCGCGGACGTCGTAGCCGGGGTTGCCGAGATGTGGGTAGAGCCGGTCGCCGATGCCGAGCGGGGTGGCGTCCGGCAGCCCGGCGGCCACCAGTGAGGCGGCGGCGAGCAGGCCGAGTCCGCTCCGGCGGCGGGCTGCGGCCCCGGAGAGGCGGCGCGGGCGGGGCGGGACGCCTTCGGGGCCCCGGCCGGAGGCGTCGCCGGGGCCGGGGGCTGGGTGGGACGAGGAAAGCGGCATGCCAAACGGCTATCAGCGCGACGCCCCGGTCCGTGGCCGACGCGGCAGTACGGCACCCGAACGAGGGGTCCTGTGCGTCCGACGAGGCCGAAGGGGGCGTGCGGATGCCCGGCGAGACCTCAAAACCGCCCCCTCAGAACCGCGCCCCCACCGTCGGCTGTGCCCGCCCCGCCCGCAGCACGTCGAAGACGCCCGGCACCTGGCGCATCGCGCGCATCAGGGACGGCAGTTTGGCCGCGTCCGGCAGGTGGAGGGTGTAGGTGTGCCGTACGCGCTGCTCGCGGGGTGGTTCGACGGCCGCGGCGACCACGGCGGCGCCTTCGGCCGCGATGGCCTCCGTGAGGTCGGCGAGCAGGTGCGGCCTGGTGAACGCCTCCGCGAGGAGGGTGACCCGGCAGCCCTGTACGCGGTTTCCCGCGCCGCGCCAGCGTGCGCCGACCGGCTGCCGGCCAGAGGCGGCCATCCGGGCGACCACGGGGCACAGGGCCCGGTGCACGGTGACGATGCCGCCCCGTACGGCGAAGCCGGTGACGTTGTCCGGGGGTACGGGGGTGCAGCAGCCCGCGAGCCGTACGGTCGCGCCGGGCAGGTCGGTGGAGAGTCCGTCGGTGTCGCCGCCGTGCCGCCCTGACGCGGCACCGGCCCCGGGGTCCCGTGTCTCACCGGCGCCGCTCGGTGCGCCAGTCTCGGCCGGCCCGTCCCCCGCTCCCGTCTCCGCGCCCGGATGGGCGGCCAGCCAGCGTGAGATGGCGAGACGGGCCGCGGGGGTACGGGTGTGGTCCAGCCAGTCCGGCGAGGGCCCGGCGGCGGAGTCGGGGGCCATCAGCAGGTGCAGGCTGTCGCCGTCGCACAGGACCGTGGAGAGCGTCGCGAGGCGGCCGTTGACGCGCGCGCCGATGCAGTGGTGGGCTCCTTCGCCGTACAGCGCGTACGCGGCGTCCACGCAGCTCGCGCCGGCGGGGAGGCCGACGGTGCCGGTGCCCGCCGTGCCCGTGCCGGCGGGGTCCGTCGCGACCGTGCCGCTCCCGTCGTCGAAGCCGCCCTCCGCGCGGAAGACCGTGATCTCCCGGTCCTGGGCGAGGTCGGCGCGCAGCGAGGTCCAGAACGTGTCCGGGTCGGGGGTGGCGCGCTGCCACTCCAGGAGGCGGCACAGCCAGCCGGGCTGGGTCGGGTCCACGCGCTCGCCGTCCTCGGCGGCCTGGGTGCCCACCGCGCCGTCGGCCTCCGCGGCGGACGGGTCGGAGCCGTCCGCCGGGGCGTACGGGTTGCCCAGCGCGATCACCCCGGCCTCCGCGACGCGGTGCATGCGGTGCGTACGGATGAGCGTTTCCGCAACCGCGCCGTCCCCGTCCGTGACGGCGGTGTGCAGCGACTGGTAGAGGTTGAACTTCGGTGCGGCGATGAAGTCCTTGAACTCCGAGACCACCGGGGTGAGGCAGGTGTGCAGCTCGCCGAGGACCGCGTAGCAGTCGGCGTCCTCGGCGACGAGCACCAGCAGCCGGCCGAGGTCCGCGCCGGTGACCGTGCCGCGCGCCAGCCGCACCCGGTGCACGGAGACGAAGTGCCGCGGCCGGATGAGGACTTCGGCGTCGATGTCGGCCTCGTCCAGGACGGCGCGGACCCGCTCCGCGATGGCGTCGAGCGGGCCCGGGCGGCCGGCGTGGCCGAGGACGAGCGCGCGGGTGGTGGCGTACTCCTCCGGGTGCAGGATCGCGAAGACCAGGTCCTCCAGCTCGGTCTTGAGCGCCTGTACGCCGAGCCGTTCGGCGAGCGGGATCAGCACGTCGCGCGTCACCTTGGCGATCCTGGCCTGCTTTTCGGGGCGCATCACGCCGAGGGTGCGCATGTTGTGCAGCCGGTCGGCCAGTTTGATGGACATCACGCGGACGTCGTTGCCGGTGGCGACGAGCATCTTGCGGAAGGTCTCGGGTTCGGCGGCGGCGCCGTAGTCGACCTTCTCCAGTTTGGTGACGCCGTCGACCAGGTAGCAGACTTCTTTGCCGAACTCCCGGCTCACCTGATCGAGCGTCACTTCCGTGTCCTCGACGGTGTCGTGGAGCAGCGAGGCGGTCAAGGTCGTGGTCTCGGCGCCCAGTTCGGCCAGGATCAGGGTCACCGCGAGCGGGTGGGTGATGTACGGCTCGCCGCTTTTGCGCATCTGCCCGCGGTGCGAGGACTCCGCGAGCACATAGGCCCGGCTGAGGGTGTCCAGGTCGGCGTCCGGGTGGTGGGCGCGGTGCACCTTGGCCACGTGTTCCAGGGCGTTCGGCAGGCCGTCGCGGGGGGCCGGGCCGAGCAGCGCGGCCCGGCCGATGCGGCGCAGTCCGCGCAGCTCCAGGCGGGGCCGGCCGCGTTTGCGGTGCGAGGCTTCGCCCGGGTCGGACGGACCGGCCTGGACGGGCGCGACGGGGTTACCAGGGTTCGTGGCCTCTGCGCTCATGGGCACCTCCGGCGGCGTCGACCGGCGGTTGGGCGCCCGCAGTCAGTCGCCCGGGCCGGTGCTTGATGCTACCGAGCCCATCACGCAGCGCTGTCCCGCTCTCGCCCAGCGTGAACCGGATCACCCATTCGAGCTAAGGGCCTGTGTCATGTTCCCGGCCGGACCGGCGGTGCGTCCGGCCGGGGCCGGGGCACCGGCTCCGGGTCTCAGTCCAGGGCCGTGACCAGCCACGCCGGGTCGAGCACACCCTGCCCGACGATGACCGCGGGCCCGGTCATCTCGACCGTGCCGTCCGGCAGCTCGGTGATCGTCAGGCTGCCGCCCAGGACGTCGACCGTGTACGTGACGGGGCTGCCGGTGGCCGCGGGGTCCGTGCCGTCCCGGCGGGCGGTGGCGACGGCGACGGCGCAGGCGCCGGTGCCACAGGAGCGGGTCTCGCCGGAGCCGCGCTCGTGGACCCGCATCGCCACGTGGCGCGGGCCGCGGTCGGCGACGAATTCGATGTTCACACCGTGCGGGTAGACGGCGGCTGGGCTGAACGGCGGGACGGCGCGCAGCTCACCGGCGTGGTCAAGGTCCTCGACGAAGGCGACGGCGTGCGGGTTGCCCATGCTGACGTTGCGGGCGGGCCAGCTGCGGTCGCCGACGGTGACCTGCACGCCGTCCGGGAGCAGCTCGGCACGCCCCATGGAGACCGTGACCTCGCCGGTCGCGGTCAGGCGTGCCGTCCGTACGCCGGCGCGGGTGGCGATGGCCAGTTCGCCCTCGCCGGCCAGGCCGGCGTGCTGGAGGTAGCGGGCGAAGACGCGGATGCCGTTGCCGCACATCTCGGCGATGGAACCGTCGCCGTTGCGGTAGTCCATGAACCACTCGGCTTCGCCGGCCAGGTCGCGGGCCGCGGGGTCGGCGGCGGAGCGCACCACGCGCAGCAGGCCGTCGCCGCCGATGCCGGCCCGGCGGTCGCAGATCCGCGCGACGGCGTCGGCGGACAGGTCCAGGACGCCGTCCGGGTCGGGGACGATCACGAAGTCGTTTTCCGTGCCGTGTCCCTTGAGGAAGGCGATGCCCCGGCCGGGGCCGCCCGCGGCGGTCGTGGCGGCGGCCTCCGTGGCCTCTGCGGTCCCCTGTGCGTTGGTCATGACTGCATCGTACGGCGCGGCGGTGACAGTCAGTGCAGGCGGGCGACCCGCCAGACGGCGAGCAGGGCCAGCACGGCCACGACCGCGGCGTACGCCAGGACGACGCGCCAGTCCGGGCGGCGGCCGGAGCCGCGGGCGGGCAGGCCGGGCCAGGTGTGGCCGACCCGGCGGGCGGCCATCATGCCCCAGCCGGCGGCGCAGCCGAACAGCAGCAGGCCGAGCATGGAGATCACCGCGCCGCCGTCGCCGCCGAACTCGAAGGCGAGCGGGAAGGCGAACATCAGCGAGCCGAGGGTGGCCAGGCCGACGATCGGCGCGAGCTGCCAGATGCGCAGCCGGCGCGGCGGGCGCAGTTCACGGAAGGACTCGCCGCCCTCGGCCGCGCCCTCGGGTACGTCGCCGGTGTCCAGGGGTGCCGGGCGAACCGGTTCACCCAGGGCGTCCGGGCCGTCCGGGCCGACGGCCGCGGCGTGGTCCAGGGCAGGGCTGCCCGGGTCCACGGCTCCGGGCCCGTCCTGGGTCAGCGACTCGGTCGCGTCCCGCTGTCCGTCTCTCGGCCCGTCCGGTTGCTGCGGTCTGTTGCGAGGGCCGGCCTCCATCGCCACGCGCCCTCCCCACTCCGACTGCACGCCTCGATCGAAGGTCGATGATGACACGCTCCCGGGGGCCGGGATGACGGGCGGAGCGTCCCGATGCCATGACGTGATCAGGCTGTGACCGGTCGTTCGACCAACGTCAGCGCCCGCCCCGGGAGTTCCGCGCGGTCCCCGGCGCCACCGCTGAGCCAGTGGACCCGGGGGTCCCTGCGGAACCAGGAGTCCTGGCGGCGTGCGAACCGCTTGGTGGCCCGGACCGTCTCGGCCTTCGCCTGCTCCTCCGTGCACTCCCCCGCGAGCTGGGCGAGCACCTGCTGGTAGCCGAGGGCGCGGGAGGCGGTACGGCCTTCGCGCAGCCCCTCGCCCTCCAGCCGCCGCACCTCGTCGACCAGGCCTTCCTCCCACATCCGGTCGACCCGGCGGGTGATGCGGTCGTCCAGTTCGGGGCGCGCCACGTCGACGCCGATCTGCACGGTGTCGTAGACCGCCTCGTGGCCGGGGAGGTTGGCGGTGAAGGGGCGGCCGGTGATCTCGATGACCTCCAGGGCGCGCACGATGCGGCGTCCGTTGCTCGCCAGGATGGCGCGGGCGGCCTCCGGGTCGGCGGCGGCGAGCCGGGCGTGCAGGGCGCCGCTGCCCTGCTCGGCCAGCTCGGCCTCCAGCCGGGCCCGTACCTCCGGGTCCGTGCCGGGGAAGTCGAGGGCGTCGATGGCGCCGCGTACGTACAGGCCGGAGCCGCCGACGAGGACGGGGGTGCGTCCTTCGGCGAGCAGGCGGTCGATCTCGGCGCGGGCCAGGCGCTGGTACTCGGCGACGTTCGCGGCCCGGGTCACGTCCCAGATGTCCAGGAGGTGGTGCGGGACGCCCTGGCGTTCGGGAACCGTCAGCTTGGCGGTGCCGATGTCCATTCCCCGGTAGAGCTGCATGGAGTCGGCGTTGACGACTTCGCCACCGAGATGGCGGGCGAGCGCGACGCCCAAGTCGGACTTTCCGGCCGCGGTGGGACCGACGACGGCGATGACCCGGGGTGCGGGAACTGCGGTGTTCACCGCCCCAGTCTCGCAAACCTGCGGGCCTCATCTCGAACGAGCGACGTGACGGCTCGCCTCCGTGTTCGTTGCCTGTTGCGAGGTTCCGGCCGCCGGTTTACGAACCGGGGCCCGCGGGCGGCGCAATGGGACGCTCCGGGCGCCCCGGGATTTCGCCCACACGAGTAGGATCTGGAGTAGTTATGGGCGTGTTTTCACGGTTTCGTCGCCGCAAGGCGGAGGCATCGACGGAGGAGGCAGCCGCCACGCTGACGGCGGAGCCGTCGGCCCCGGAGGGCGGGGAGCCCGCCGCCGAGGCCGCCTCCGCGGCGGAGCGGGGCGAGGCGGCAGCGGCGGACGGGGAGCCGACCGCCGAGGAGGCCGCGGAGTCGGCAGCCGCCGAAGGCGTCGAGATTCCCAAGCAGCAGTCGGCCGGGGAGGCCGCGGACAGCGAAGCCGGGGAAGGCGCCCGCAAGTAGGTGGCACGACGCCGTACGAAGGAAGGTGGCCCATGGGTCTGCTGGACAACCTCAAGGCCAGGCTCGGTCCTCTGAAGGGCAAGGCCGGTGACCTCGCGCAGCAGCACGGGGACAAGATCGAGCAGGGACTCGACAGGGCCGCGCGGGCGGTCGACGAGAGGACCAAGGGCAAGTACAGCAGCCAGATCGGGACCGGCGCGGGCAAGGCGAAGGACGCCCTCGGCCGGCTGTCCGAGGAGTCCCGCCGCTCCGGCGGCCCGGGTCCGCAGGGACCGGCCTCCTGACCTTCCCGACGGGTCCGCGACGGGGCGGGCCCGGGCGGCATCACGGCCGCGGAGCGACACGCTCCGCGGCCGTCGCCGTGGAGGGGGCGCTCCGGTCGTTCAGTCGCGCGCCCGGCACTGCTTCCCGTACGCGCCGATGCCGTACGTGCCGGAGGCGGGCCGCTCCGAAAGCCTCAGGACCAGGCCGCCACGAAGTACCCGACCCCGTACGGCGCCTCCTCGCACAGCAGCTCGCCACGCAGCCCGGCGCCCTGTGCGGCACCCGCCAGGACCTGCCAGCAGGCCCGCCCGGAGGCCTTCAGCTCGTACGCCAGCTCCGCGTCCAGCCCGGCCAGGGCACCGGTGTCGGCGGCTCCCAGAGCGCGCGCCACGGCGGCGTCGAAGCCCTCGGCCCGCTCGTCGTAGTAGCCCGGCGCCTTCACCGTGCGGCACGCGCTGCCGTCGCCCATGACCAGCAGGGCGACCCGCTCCGCCGAGGCCGCGATCTCCCGGCCGGTCTGTGCGCAGCGGTCGGCGGCCAGCGGCTCTCCTACGCCGAGCCCTTCCACCGGCGCGTCGGCCCAGTCCGTACGGGCCAGCAGCCAGGCGCCGACCGACAGCGCGGGCGGCAGGGACCGCTCCGGGGGTGTCTCCGCGGCGCCAAGGCTCACTTCGAGGTCCACGCCGAAGCCGCGGAAGGAGCCCACCGCGCCCTGGCCGTGTGCCCCGCGGCCGGCCTCATCGGCGGGCCCGATGACGACCAGCCGGTCCGGCCGGGCCGCCGCGAGCACGCCGACCGCGTCCAGGGCGGCGGCCCGCAGACCGTCCAGCTCGGGTGCGGCTCCGGAGGCGACCTCCGGGACGAGCACCGGCGGACACGGGCAGACGGCGGCGGCGACAAGCATGGCTGGAACCCTAGCAAGGCCGCGGTGCGGGGCACGCGGGCTCGGGCGCCGGTCCACGCCGCGTTTCCCTGCCGACGAGCAGGACGACGGCCGCGCCCACAGCCACGTGTGGACCCGGCCGTCCCGTCCGGTACGCCCTCAGGACGTCAGTCGCACCCGCAGCCCGCCGCCGGTGCGGGGGCCGGGGCCGGGGCCGGGGCGCCGATCGTCGGCAGGCCGAGCATGACGCCGGCCGGCTTGTCGGCCGGGGCGGCGTTGCGCTTCTCCCAGGCGTCGCCCGCGCGCGTACGGCGGACGGCCTGGGACGGGCCCTCGGCGAGCAGGTGGTGCGGCGCGGCGTAGGTGATCTCGACGGTCACGATGTCGCCGGGGCGCACCGGCTCCTCGGGGCGGGTGAAGTGCACCAGGCGGTTGTCGGGCGCGCGGCCGGACAGGCGGCGCGTGGCGTCGTCCTTGCGCCCCTCGCCCTCGGCGACCATGACCTCCAGGGTGCGGCCGACCTGCTTCTTGTTCTCCTCCCAGGAGATCTCCTCCTGGAGGGCCACCAGCCGCTCGTAGCGCGCCTGGACGACCTCCTTGGGGATCTGGCCGTCCATCGTGGCGGCCGGGGTGCCGGGGCGCTTGGAGTACTGGAAGGTGAAGGCCTGCGCGAAGCGGGACTCGCGGACCGTGTGCAGGGTCTGCTCGAAGTCCTCCTCGGTCTCGCCCGGGAAGCCGACGATGATGTCCGTGGAGATGGCGGCGTCCGGCATCGCGGCGCGCACCTTCTCGATGATGCCGAGGAAGCGCTCCTGGCGGTACGAGCGGCGCATCGCCTTGAGGACGGTGTCCGAGCCGGACTGCAGCGGCATGTGCAGCTGCGGCATCACGTTCGGCGTCTCGGCCATGGCGGCGATGACGTCGTCGGTGAAGTCGCGGGGGTGCGGCGAGGTGAAGCGGACCCGCTCCAGGCCCTCGATCTTCCCGCAGGCGCGCAGCAGCTTGCTGAACGCCTCGCGGTCGCCGATGTCGGAGCCGTACGCGTTGACGTTCTGGCCGAGCAGGGTGATCTCGGAGACGCCCTCGCCGACCAGCGCCTCGATCTCGGCGAGGATGTCGCCGGGGCGGCGGTCCTTCTCCTTGCCGCGCAGGGCCGGGACGATGCAGAAGGTGCAGGTGTTGTTGCAGCCCACGGAGATCGAGACCCAGGCCGCGTACGCGCTCTCGCGGCGGGTGGGCAGCGTGGAGGGGAACGCCTCCAGCGACTCGGCGATCTCGACCTGGGCCTCCTCCTGGACGCGGGCGCGCTCCAGGAGCACCGGCAGCTTGCCGATGTTGTGCGTCCCGAAGACCACGTCGACCCAGGGGGCCTTCTTGACGATGGTGTCGCGGTCCTTCTGGGCCAGGCAGCCGCCGACGGCGATCTGCATGCCCGGGCGCGCGGCCTTCTTGGGCGCGAGCTGGCCGAGGTTGCCGTAGAGCCGGTTGTCGGCGTTCTCCCGCACCGCACAGGTGTTGAAGACGACGACATCGGCCCCGTCGGCGCCCTGCGGCGCGGGCACGTATCCGGCGTCCTCCAGCAGGCCCGACAGCCGCTCGGAGTCGTGGACGTTCATCTGGCACCCGTAGGTGCGCACCTCGTATGTCTTCGCACTCATCTCAATCGACCAGGGTACGTGCTCCCGCCGCCGCCTCGCCCCTCCCTTTCCCGGTGCGGTACTGGCAGGATCCCGCTCATGGTTTCCGCACTCCCCCGCACCGGCGCCCGCCGGGCGCTGCTCGCGGCTGCCGCGGCGCTGGTCGCGCTCGGTCTGCTGCTGTGGTGGCTGCTGCCCCTGGGCAGCCCGCCCGCGCCCGGCGGGCAGCTGACGCTGACCACCGGCGTGCGCTCCGGCGTGTACGCGCGTTACGGGGAACTGCTCAAGCAGGACCTGCACCGGGATCTGCCGCGGGTCGACGTTCGGCTGATGAACAGCGCGGGATCGCTGGACAACCTCGATCAATTGGCTGACGGCAACGCCCAGTTCGCGGTAGCGACCGCGGACGCGGTGGCCGAGCAGCAGCGTCTCAGGCCGCGGGAGGCGGCCCGGCTGCGGGCCTGCGCGCGGCTGTACGACGATTACCTGCAGCTGGTGGTCCGCGGGGACTCGCCGGTCGGCTCGGCCAAGGACCTCAAGAAGCTGCGCGTCGGCGTGGGGGCGGACGGCTCCGGCGTACAGCTGATCACCCGGCGGCTGATCGCCGCGGCCGGGCTGGACTTCGACCACGACATCGAGGCGGTGCGGGTCGGCATCGACCGGATGCCGAAGCTGCTGGAGGACGGGGACCTGGACGCCTTCTTCTGGTCGGGCGGGCTGCCGACCTCGGCCGTGCAGCAGGTGGCCCGGCGGACGCCCGTACGGCTCGTGCAGCTCGGGGACCTGATCCCGGCGCTGCACCGGCAGGGCGGGCGGACCCGGCACTACCGGGCGGCCGTGATGCCGGCCGACGCCTATCCGCGGGTCCAGAAGGGGCAGGCGGTCAAGACGATCGCGGTCGCGAACCTGCTGGTGACCACCGACGGGCAGGACCCGGTGCTGACGGAGGCGATCACCCGGACCGTCATAAGGAGCCGGGACCGGATCGGGACCCAGGTGCACGCCGCGCAGAAGGTGGACCTGCGGACCGCGGTTTTCACCGATCCGCTGCCGCTGCACGAGGGCGCGCGGCGCTACTACGTGTCGGAGAAGCCGTAGGGCCGGGCCGGTGCTTGCGAAAGCGCCGGGGCGCGCACGGGCCTGCCGTGCGCGCCCCGGCGTGTGTCATGCCTTGGGTGCCCGCGGGGTGCGCGGCCCCTTCGGGGCGCGGGAGGGCCGGCGGGACGGACGGCCGCCGTTCGAGGCGCCGGTGCCGCCGCCCGCCGGGGCGCCGCCGGAGCCGCCGCCGCGGCGCGGACGCCGCCGGCCGCCGCTGCCCGCGGGCTTGGGCCGCTCCTGCTGCGCGGGGACGGCGAGCGCCACCGGCTCTCCGGTCGGGGTCTGCGCGCCGGTGATCCGTATCAGTTCGCTGTCGCCGGGCCGGACCCGCGCCGTACCGGGGGTGATCTTCGCCCGGGACATCAGCCGGGTCATGTCCCGGCGCTGGCCGGGCGTGACCAGGGTGACGACGGTGCCCGACTCGCCGGCCCGCGCGGTGCGGCCGCCGCGGTGCAGGTAGTCCTTGGCCTCGGTCGGCGGGTCGACGTTGACCACGAGGTCGAGGCCGTCGATGTGGATGCCGCGGGCGGCGACGTTGGTGGCGATCAGCGCGGTGGCCTGGCCGGTGCGGAACTGCTCCAGGGTGCGGGTGCGCTGCGGCTGGGACTTGCCGCCGTGCAGCGCCGCGGCCCGTACGCCCTGGGCGAGGAGGTGCTTGGTGAGCCGGTCGGCGCCGCGCTTGGTGTCCACGAACATGATCACGCGGCCGTCGCGGGCGGCGATCTCGGTCGTGGTGGCCCGCTTGTCGGTGTCGTCCACGTACAGGACGTGGTGTTCCATGGTGGTGACCGTCGCGGCCGACGGGTCCACGGAGTGGGTGACCGGGTCGGTCAGGAACCGGCGGACGAGCTTGTCGACATTGCGGTCGAGGGTCGCGGAGAACAGCATCCGCTGGCCGTTCGGGTCCACCTTCTCCATCAGCCGGGTGACCTGCGGCAGGAAGCCCATGTCGGTCATCTGGTCGGCCTCGTCGAGGACGGTGATGGCGACCTGGTCGAGCTTGCAGGCGCGGCGGTCCAGCAGGTCGGCGAGCCGGCCGGGGGTGGCGACGAGGATCTCGGCGCCCTTGCGCAGCGCCTCGACCTGGCGGTTGATGGAGGTACCGCCGACGACCGTGGTCGTACGCAGGCCGACCGCCGTGGCGTACGGCGCGAGCGCCTGGGTGACCTGGGTCGCCAGCTCACGGGTGGGCACGAGCACCATCGCCAGGGGGCTCTTGCTGTCCGCGCGCCGGCCCGCCGTACGGCTGAGCATCGCCAGTCCGAAGGCCAGGGTCTTGCCGGAGCCCGTCCTGCCGCGGCCGAGGACGTCCCGGCCCGCGAGGGTGGCGGGCAGCGTCGCGGCCTGGATCGGGAACGGCTCGGTGACGCCCTGCGCGCGCAGCGCGGTGAGAAGGGCCGGGGCCAGCGGCAGCTCGTCGAAGGAGACGGCGGGCGGCTGGGGAGGCGTCTGCGCGGACGTCCTCGGTGCGGCGCTCTGTCGCGGTGCGGTCGCTCGGGTCACTGAAAGCCCTTCGGTGGCGGGGAGGCCGAGCGCGTACGGAACGGTGCCGTGCGGTCTCGGAGCCGTATGGATACGGGGCGTACGCATACGGGTCGTGCGGCTGCGGTGCGGTCGCGCGGCGGCGGGCGCGCACCGGCGGGCGTACGGAGCGAGCCGTACGGATACGGACGGGGCCCGCACCGACCGGTGCGGGCCCCGTCCGCGGACGCGCGGTCCGTCAGGCGGGGACGATGTTCTCCGCCTGCGGGCCCTTCGGGCCCTGGGTCACGTCGAAGCTGACCTTCTGGCCCTCCAGGAGCTCACGGAAGCCCTGAGCCTGGATGTTCGAGTAGTGGGCGAAGACGTCGGGGCCGCCGCCGTCCTGCTCGATGAAGCCGAAGCCCTTTTCCGCGTTGAACCACTTCACGGTGCCGGTGGCCATGTTTTTCTCCTTCTAGGGGCAAACCGGAGACCGCACTGCGCGGCCTCCCTGTCGCCGAGATGATCGCCCCACACCGGAGAAAGGTCCGGAAAACAATGAACGCCCGGGGCTTCCAGCCTCCGGGCGCGCACAAAGTTCATGGGTACCACAACTGCAACGCCGTCAACGGTAACACACGTCCACGGTCCTGGCACGGCCGCAAGGGGAAGGCCCGGGGGCCGGCGGTCACGGGGCGGTGCGCGGCACCACCACGGTCACCCGCAGCCCGTGCGGACGGTGCGGGGCGAAGGAGAGCGTGGCGCCTCCGGCGTCGAGCAGCGCGCGGGTGATCGACAGGCCCAGTCCGGAGCCGGAGACGTTCTGGTGCCGGCCGCTGCGCCAGAAGCGGTCGCCGATCCGGGCCAATTCGTCCTCGGTGAGGCCCGGCCCGTGGTCGCGGACGGTGATGCGTACGCTCTCGCCGTCCGGCGCCGCGCCGACGGTGACCCGCTCCCCGGCGGGGGTGAATTTCAGGGCGTTGTCGACCAGTGCGTCCAGGGCGCTGGACAGGGCGACCGGGTCCACCCAGCCCGTCACGGCCCGCTGGCCCTCGTAGGAGAGCAGCACCCCTTTGTCGTCGGCCAGCGGACGCCAGGAGTCGACGCGTTCGGCGGCGAGCGCGGCGACGTCGGTGAGCTGGAGGTCGGCGGCGGCGTGCTCGGCCAGCGCCAGGTCCAGGAGGTCGTCCAGGACCCGGGCCAGGCGCTTGCCCTCCGTACGGACGGAGGCGATCTCCGCATTGCCCTCGGGCAGCTCCAGGGCGAGCAGCTCGATGCGCAGCAGCAGCGCGGAAAGCGGGTTGCGCAGCTGGTGGGAGGCGTCGGCGACGAAGGCGCGCTGCTGCTCCAGCACGTCTTCGACGTTGTCGGCCATCTCGTTGAACGAACGGGCCAGGCGGCGGAGTTCCGGTGGCCCGGAGGCGGCGGCCACCCGGGACTTCATCCGGCCGGTGGCGATGTCGTGGCTGGCGGCGTCCAGGATGCGCACCGGGCGCAGCACCCAGCCGGTGAGCCGGAAGGCGGCGGCCACGGCGGCGAGCATGGCCGCGCACTCCCCCGCTCCGATCAGCAGCCACCCGTGCAGGACGCGTGAGCGCATCTGCCCGGTGGGCGAGTCGGTGACGACGACCGCCACCACGTCGCCGTCCCGGATGACGGGCGAGGCGACCGGAATCCGGCCATCCTCGTCCCAGGGCCAGATCTGGCGGGGGTCGTGGCTGCGGCGGCCCGCCAGGGCCTCGCTGAAGGCCCGCGCGCCCTCGCCCTTCTCCGGTACGCGCCAGTCGGCGGGGGCCGCCGCCATGGGGGTGCCGTCGCGGAAGAAGACGCCGGCGCGGATGCCGTACAGCTCGTGGTAGCGCTTGAGTTCGGCGCCGAGCGTGGACTGCCGTTCGTCCTCGTCGGGGGTGTGGCGCCCGACGCCCGGCCGGGCGGTGACGTACTGGGCGAGGGAGGCGAAGCGCGCCGCGTCGTCGATCCGGTCGACGACCACCCGCTGCTGTTCGACGGAGGCGGTGATGCCGGCGAGCGGGAAGCCGAGCGCGAGGAGCACACCGGCCAGCAGGACGATGAGGAGCGGGAGGAGTCGGGTGCGCACGGTGCGGTGCCGCCGGCCGTCAGGAGGCCGGGCCGGCGGGTGGGACGGCGGCCGGCGGCGCCACGAGCCGGTAGCCGACGCCGCGCACCGTCTCGATCAGCGCGGGCATCCGCAGCTTGGCGCGCAGCGAAGCGACGTGCACCTCCAGGGTCCGGCCGGTCCCCTCCCAGCTGGTGCGCCACACCTCGCTGATGATCTGCTCACGCCGGAAGACGACGCCCGGCCGCTGCGCGAGCAGGGCCAGCAGGTCGAACTCCTTGCGGGTCAGGGGTACGGCGGTGCCGTCCACGGACACCTGCCGGGTGGACAGTTCGATCGTGACGGCGCCGAGCCGCAGCCCGTCGCGCGGGGCGCCCTCCTCGGCGGGCGGCTCGGATCCGGCGCCCGGCGCCGAGGTGCGGCGCCGGCTGACGGCGTGGATGCGGGCGAGCAGTTCGCCGGTGTCGTAGGGCTTGACCACGTAATCGTCCGCGCCGAGGTTCAGGCCGTGGATCCGCGACCGTACGTCGGCCCGCGCGGTCACCATGATCACCGGGCTGGTGCTGATCCGCCGGATCCGCCCGCAGACCTCGAAGCCGTCCTGGTCGGGCAGGCCCAGGTCGAGCAGCACCACCCCGAAGGGCTCCCGGCCGCCGGGAAGCAGGGCGTGCAGGGCCTCCTCGCCGCTGCGGGCGTGGGTGACGTCGAAGCCGTGCCGGGACAGCACGGCGGACAGGGCGGCCGCGACATGGTCGTCGTCCTCCACGAGCAGCAGCCGCACCGGCCCCCTCCTCACAAAACATCCCCGGCCGCGCATACCTGGACGCGCGGGTGCATGGGTGTACATCCGTACGCGGGCGCGTACGGGTCACGGGCCGTCTGCGGAACGGCCAAAAGGCATCTACGGCGATGGACCGCACGCACGTCAAGGGGGTATTCCCGGAGGGACGGTTCCGTTATGCAGCCGGTACACCGGGCGCCGGGCCCGCGCGCCCCGTTCACACCCCGTGTCCCTTCGCGGCCGTATCGTTATGCTCAAATCCCGCTCAGATGTAATGACGCTGGTCGCAGGGCGTTACTAGGGTCCTCCCCAACCGAGGAGGACGGAGCTGTACGCCGATGAGCGAAGTATCGGTGACCAAGAGCGACAAGGGGCCCGCGCCGGCGGGCGACCCGCTGGTCGTGCTGGACAACGTGAACAAGCACTTCGGCGCGCTGCACGTACTCCAGGACATCGACCTGACCATCCGGCGCGGTGAGGTGGTCGTGGTGATCGGGCCCTCCGGGTCCGGCAAATCGACCCTGTGCCGCACGATCAACCGACTGGAGACCATCGACTCCGGCGCCATCTCGATCGACGGCAAGCCGTTGCCGCAGGAGGGGCGCGAGCTGGCACGGCTCCGCGCCGACGTGGGCATGGTCTTCCAGTCCTTCAACCTCTTCGCGCACAAGACGGTGCTGGAGAACGTGATGCTGGGCCAGACCAAGGTCCGCCGCACGGACAAGAAGGCGGCCGAGGAGAAGGCCCGGACCCTGCTGGACCGGGTGGGGGTCGGCACCCAGGCGGACAAGTACCCCGCCCAGCTGTCCGGCGGCCAGCAGCAGCGGGTGGCCATCGCCCGGGCCCTGGCGATGGACCCCAAGGTCATGCTTTTCGACGAGCCGACCTCCGCACTCGACCCGGAGATGATCAACGAGGTGCTGGAGGTCATGCAGCAGCTCGCCCGGGACGGCATGACGATGGTCGTGGTCACGCACGAGATGGGCTTCGCCCGGTCGGCGGCCAATCGCGTCGTCTTCATGGCCGACGGCCGGATCGTCGAAGAGGCCGAGCCGAACCAGTTCTTCAACAACCCGCGCAGCGACCGGGCCAAGGACTTTCTTTCGAAGATCCTCCACCACTGACCATGCGGCCGGTCATCATGTTTGCCAACTTCCGTTGAACCGAAGGATGTTCACCATGAGGATTCGTAAGACGGCCGCGGCGGGTGCGGTGGTGCTCGCGCTGACGGCGACGGCGACCGCATGTGGCGGCGAGTCGGGCACGGCCGGCGACAAGGCATCCGGCGGCGAGGTCTTCAGCGGGACGTACCCGGTCAGCGAGAAGGCCGACGTGAAATCGGAGAGCTGGAAGGCCGCCAAGAAGGCCGGAAAGATCACCATCGGCGCCAAGGCCGACCAGCCCTACCTCGGCTTCCAGGACACCACCGGCAAGCGGACCGGCTTCGACATCGAGATCGCCAAGATGATCGCCGCCGACCTCGGCTTCTCCGAGAAGCAGATCGAGTTCAAGACGGTCGACTCCAACGTCCGTGAGACCACCATCTCCAAGGGCCAGGTCGATTACTACGTCGGCACGTACACGATCAACGAGGAGCGCAAGAAGCAGGTCGACTTCGCGGGCCCGTACTACACCGCGGGCGCCGACCTCCTGGTCCGCAAGGACGACAAGTCGATCACCGGGCCGGACTCCCTCAAGGGCAAGAAGGTCTGCTCGATCGTCGGCTCCACCCCGCTCCAGGAGATCAAGAAGCCGAAGTACGGCGCCCAGACCACCGAGCTGGCCAAGTACTCGCTGTGCGTCAAGCAGCTGCTCGACGGCCAGGTGGACGCGGTCACCACGGACGACGCGATCCTCAAGGGGTACGCGGCCGAGCGACCCACCAAACTGAGGGTCGTCGGCCAGAAGTTCACCAAGGAGCCGTACGGCGTCGGCCTGAAGAAGGGCGACAAGGCGCTGCGCGACGCGATCACCGACGCGCTGGAGAAGCACATCAAGAACGGCGACTACAAGAAGGCGTACGAAGGCACCCTCGGCAAGTCCGGGACCAGCTTCGTCGCGCCGCAGACGCCGCTGCCGCGCGACTGACCCGGTCGCGCACCCGCTGTCCGCCGCCGCACGCCCCGTACGCCGCCTCGGCGGGCGTACGGGGCGTGGGTGCCTGTGGACCCACGCGCCGGGATGCCCGTGCGCACGCCGTCGCGGGCCGCGCCCGCACACCCGGCCGTACATCTGTACGCCGCGCACGAAAGCGCCCGCACGCCGGGCCGTGCTCCCGTACCCCGCGCGCCGCGCACGCCCCGCGCCGGGCCGCCCAACCGTCCGCCGCTGACCTGACCGCTACCGCGGAGAACCCATGAACGTACTCCTCGACTACCTCCCCGAGTTCCGCACCGGGTTCCTCGGAACCGTGTCGCTCACCGCGGCCAGCGGGGCGCTCGCCATCCTGCTGGGCCTCCTCATAGCCGGTTTCCGGGTCTCGCCGGTGCCCCCGCTGCGCGCCTTCGGCACGACCTGGGTGACGCTGCTGCGCAACACCCCGCTCACCCTGCTGTTCCTGGTCGCCTTCTTCGTCATCCCGCAGATCTTCTTCCCGGGCATCAGCCCGTTCGTGCTCGCGACCCTGGCACTGGGCTTCTACACGTCCTCGTTCGTCTGCGAGGCCGTGCGCTCGGGCATCAACACCGTGCCGCTGGGCCAGGCGGAGGCCGCCCGCAGCATCGGGATGACCTTCGTCCAGACGCTGCGCATGATCATCCTGCCGCAGGCCACCCGCACCGTGATCCCGCCGCTGAGCAGCATTCTGATCGCGCTCACCAAGAACTCGGCCATCGCGGGCGCCTTCAGCAACGCCGAGCTGTTCAACGTCTCCAAGCTCCTCAACGACCAGGGCCGGCCGATCGGCTGGATCTTCCTCTGGATCGCCCTCGCCTACTTGATCATCACGTTCGCCATCAGCGGCATCTTCCGGCTGCTCGAACGCCGCCTGGAGGTGGCCCGATGACCAGCGTCCTCTACGACGCCCCGGGGCCCAAGGCCAAGGTCCGCAACCGCGTCTACACCGTCGTGGGCGGACTCGCCGTTCTCGGCCTGCTCGTCTTCGCCGTGCTGCGGCTGGCCGCCAAGGGCCAGTTCGAGCCGGAGATGTGGAACATCTTCAACAACGCGGGCGTACGGACCAACATCCGCAACGGCGTCCTGACGACCCTCCAGGTCTTCGCGGTGGCCGCGGTGCTCTCCGTCGCGCTGGGCGTGCTGCTCGCCGTCGCCCGGCTCTCCGACCACAAGCCGGTGCGCTGGCTGGCGACGGGGTTCATCGAGATCTTCCGGGCCATCCCGCTGCTGATCACGATCTACGCCCTGTGGGTGATCCTGCTCTCCTACAAGGAGGAGCTGGGCCTGACCGGCGACACCCCGCAGTTCTGGGCGCTGGTCATCGGGCTGACCGTCTACAACGGCGCGGTGCAGGCGGAGGTGCTGCGCGCCGGTATCAACGCGGTGCCCAGGGGCCAGCGCGAGGCGGCGTACGCGCTCGGCATGAGCAAGACGCAGGTCATGACGACGGTGCTGATCCCGCAGGCCGTCCGGGCGATGCTCCCGACGATCATCAGCCAGCTGGTGGTGACCCTCAAGGACACCTCGCTCGGCTACGTGATCACCTTCGAGGAGCTGCTGTACACGATCCAGCAGATGGCCAGCACCATCGTCGTCAACGACGAGAACCCGTACGTGCCGATGATCATCGTGGCCGGTGCGATCTACGTGGCGATGTGTCTGGCACTGTCCGCACTGGCCAACTGGATCGAGCGGCGCGGCCGGCGGGCCAAGACCGGCATCGCGGTCGCCGAGGCGGGCGAGCCGGTCACCGCGTCGGACGCGCTGGAAGGCGCCGACGGCACACCCGGCGGCCCGGTCGACACCCGGCGGCCCCCGGACATCCCGCCCGTGGGCGGCGGGGGCGGCGCCGGGAACTGACGGTGTGACACCGTGGACGGGGGCAGTGCCGCGTGCGCCGCTGCCCCCGTCACTTGACGCGGACGCCCGCAATGGGTTGCATACGCTGTGTGATCGCGCACCGGGCTCCAACTGCCAGTTCCCGTACGACCCGTAAGAACCTGCGGCCCGGGGGAGCCACGCCGTGGACCCGGTGATCGTCGTCGGGGCCGGCCCCGTCGGCCTCGCGCTCGCCCTCTCCCTCGCCCGCCTCGACGTGCCGTGCGTGGTCCTGGACGAAGCCCCCGGTGCGGCCGACCCGCGGCCCGCCCGCACCGTCGTACTGCGACCGGACACCACCGCCTTCCTGGAACGGCTGGGCTGCGGCACCGCCCTGGACCTGGCGGGCACCCGCTGGACGGCCTGGCGCTCGGTGCGCCGCAGGAGACTGCTGGAACGGGTCGAGTTCGGCCCGGAGACCCCCTCCCCCGTACATGTGCCGCAGCACGCGCTGACCCGGGCCCTGCGCACCGCGCTCGCGGCGCAGCCCGGCATCCGGATCGTCGCCGGCAGCCGGCTCGACGAGCTGAGGCAGGACGAGTACGGGGTCAGCGCCCACACCCGCGGCACCAACGGCGCGTGGTGGCGCGCCAGTTACCTGGTCGGCTGTGACGGCCCGCGCTCGACGGTCCGCAAGCTGCTGGAGATCCGCTTCCCCGGCCGTACGGCGGTCGAGCGGCACGCGGTGGCGGCACTGCGGACGGAACTTCCCTGGCCCGGCGAGGCCTTGCTGCACCGCTCCCCCGCGCGCCAGGGCGGCGGCGGATCCGGGGGCGAGGTGACGGCCCGGCCGCTGCCCGGCGGGGTGTGGCGGCTGGACTGGCTGCTGCCGCCCGGCCGGGACCTGGTCACTCCGGACGCGCTGGTGGCCCGCATCCGCGACTCGCTGGCGGTGTGGTCCGCCGAGGCCGCGGCGGGGGCCGGGCCCGCGGGCGGGACGTCGTACGGCCCCGGGGACGAGGGCGGGCGCGGCGGCGGTTCACGCGTCCCGGCCGTACCGCCGTACGATCTGCTCGACACCGGCGTGCACACGGTGCACCACCGGCTGGCGCGGCGCTGGCGGCGCGGGCGCGCCTTCCTCGCCGGGGACGCCGCCCACCTGCTCGGCGCGCTCGGCACCCAGGGCCTGGACGAGGGGCTGCGGGACGCCGAGAACCTCGCGTGGAAGCTGGCGCTGGCCTGGCACCAAGGCGCGCCGGAGGCCCTGCTGGACAGTTACCAGGCGGAACGCAGGGGCGCGGTCACGGCCCGGCTGCGCGCCGCCGACCGGGCGCTGCCGCTGCTGCGCGACGGCGAACGGGGCGGCCGGTGGCGGGCCGTGCTCCCGGGGGCCGCCCGCGGGCACACGGCGATGCTCACCGACGGGCACCTGGGGCGCGGGCCGCTCGGCGCGCCCCCGGCGTACGCCCGCTCCCCGCTCGCCCCGGCCACCGACCCGTCGTGCGCGATGACGGTCGGCACACAGGCCGGCGCCCCGGTCGCGGACGTCCCGGTGACGGCCTCGGACGGGTCCCAGGTGCCGCTCCGCTCCCGGCTGGGCCGTGGGCTGCTGGTGGTGCTGGTGGCGCCGGGTACGGGCGTGTGGGACCGGCGGCACTGGAAGTCGGCCGGCCTGATGCCCCGGCTGTCCAAGTCCGCGGCGGCGCTGCCGATGCGCGCCGAAGTACTGGTCGCCGAGGCCTACCCGGGCGCGGTCGCGCACACCGTCCTGGTCGTACGGCCGGACGGGCACCTGGTCGCCGCGATGGGCGGCGTCCGCCCGGCCGAGCTGTACGCGTGCGCGGACGCGGTGCGGGGCGGGGGCGGGGGCGCAGGGCCCACGGGAGGCGCGGGGAGTGCGGAGAGTGGCGGAGGTGGCACGGAGGGCGCGGGCGCTGCTTCGGTGCGCGGGGGCGGGGCCGGGGCGGGGGCGGAGGGGACGTACGCGGGTGCGGAAGGGCCGTCCCGGGGTGCGAAGCGGCCGTCGCTGGGTGCGGAGGAGCCGCCGTACGGGGGCGGGGATGGGGCGTATCCAGGTGGGGAGGGGTCGTATTCGGGTGCGGTGCGATCGGTTGCCGGGCCGCCGTCCGTCGAAGGGGCGTTTCCGCGGGCCGAGCGGGAGGTGGCCGGGGATGCGCCCAGGGACAGGGCCGGGGAGGCCCCCAGGGACGTGGCCAGGGGCGCGACGGAGGCGGAGGTCCGGTCGGGCGGGGGGTGAGCGTGCGGGGAGCCGGGTGGGGCACCGAGCGGGGAGCAGGATGGGGCGCCGGGGCGGGCCGGTCGGCTGTTGTCCCTGCGGGCCGTCGGGGTGCCCAGTCGGGCCGGACGGCGGTTGACCCTGTGGGAAGCCCCGTGCTTGACTCCGGAACGTGACGGAGAACGGTTCGCGTTTCTGGCGGAGGGTCCATCTGGACCTGGTCCGCTACGCGGGCTGCGTGTGTCGTCCGTCCTGCTGATCCGCATTCTTTCCCCGCGCGCCGCCGCGTTCCGCGCTGCCCGCGCGCTTCTTCGCGATCACTCAGGACGGTTCCTGTGCCCGACGTACGTACCCCTGCGCGCCCGCGCCCTGCCGCCACCGGCGGCCCCGGCCCCGCCGAACTCCTCGACTTCGCCCGCCGTACCGCCGCCGACGCCCCGCTCATCGCCTCTCTGCCCCTCGACCCCGAAGGCCGTACCTGGATCCGTCTGGACGGACCAGGCGGCAGTGAGGCGTGGCTGATCGGCTGGCCGCCCGGTACGGGCACCGGCTGGCACGACCACGGCGGTTCGCACGGCGCGTTCGCCGCCGCTGCAGGCGAGCTGACCGAGCAGTCCCTCGCCGCCCAGCTGCCCACCGAGGGCTGGAAGACGCTGGAACTGGCGGACGGGGTGGACCGGCAGCGGAAACTGGCCGACGGCCACGGCCGCGCCTTCGGTCCGCACCACGTCCACCAGGTGCTCAACCTCTCCGAGGACACGCACGCCGTCTCGGTGCACGCCTACTATCCGCCGCTGCCGCTGATGCGCCGCTACAGCCGCACCGGTCCCGTACTGCGCCTCGAAGAGGTCGAGCGCCCCGAGGACTGGGCGTGAGCGCCGTAGATGCGCTCCTGGAGGCGGCGCGCGCCGAACTGGACCGGGTGTCACCCGAGCGGGCCGCGACGCTCCAACGGGACGGCGGGCTCCTGGTCGACATCCGCTACGCGGCCCTGCGCGACCGCGACGGCGCCATCCCGGGCGCGCTGATCGTCGAACGCAACGAGCTGGAGTGGCGCCTGGACCCCACCGGTGACCACCGGGCCCCCGAAGCCACCGGACACGACCTGCCGGTGGTGGTCGTCTGCAACGAGGGCTACGCGTCGAGCCTGGCGGCCGTCTCCCTGCGTCAGCTTGGCCTGTACCGGGCGACCGACCTGGTGGGCGGCTTCCAGGCGTGGCGGGCGGCGGGGCTGCCGGTCGACGGGTGAGGTGACGGCGGGCCCGCGCTCCGGGCGGGCCCGCCGTCGGCTCAGTGCGCGGTGTCGAACTGCCGGACCACGAGCGGCAGGGCCTTGCGTACCGTCCCGTTGTGGTCCACGTCCCCGACGTCCGTGAGCCGGTGCGCGGCCCCGTTGGCGGTCAGCTGCCGTTCGCAGTGGCGCGCGTGCCGGAACGCCACGTCCTTGTCGCCCTTGGCGTGGTAGAGGTGCACCGGTACGTCCGGGTGCCAGTCGCAGGTGGTGTCCAGCGCCTCCAGCTCGTGCCGCAGCTTCCCCCGCGGGCTGCGGATCGTGTCGAGGAACTCCGGTGTGAACAGTTCCTTCGAGGTCGCCGGCAGCGCGGCCGCGATCTCCGACGTCTTGTGGTCGCCGTCGAAAAGGGGCTCCACCTTCTTGTCGTACGGGGCGCGGAACGCCTGGCCAGGCGTGTCGTACAGGCCGTACATCCGGTTCCACGCGGTCGCGAAGTAGGCCAGGTAGAGCGACGACCGTACGATCTCGTCGTCGGCCGCCGCAGCCTCGAAACCGCTCAGGTCGAAGGGCCCGGCGATCGGGGCGAGGGCTCCCGGCCGGAAGTACGGGTCGGCGCCGCGCTGGAGGGCCCGGCCGACCAGCATGGCGGCCGGCCCGCCCTGGGAGAAGCCGCTGACCAGCACGTTCCTGTCGAGGGTGCGACGCTCCTGCCAGGCGTACGCCCGGGCCGCGCGCAACGCGTCGACCGAGGCGGTGACGGTCGCCCGTGGATGGCCGTACGGGTGGGTGCCCGGGCCCTCGCCCAGGCCGAGGTAGTCCGGCGCGGACACGGCCCGGCCGGTCGAGGCGAAGAGCAGGGCCGCCGCCCGGTCGGTGGACCGCTCGTTCACCGAGGCCACGTCCCCTCGGTACACGGTGGTGCCGTGCAGCCAGGACACGACCTGGAGGGCGCGCCCGCCGTTCTTGGGCATGGCGACCAGCTGGCTGGCCGTGGTGGGCTCGCCCCGGAGACCGCGGGTTCGGTAGACGACTCGGTGGGCGCGTACGCCGTAGCGGACCTGGGCCGCGTCGATACCGGTCTGCTCCAGGCGGGCCGTGACTTCCTTCGCGTCCAGGTCGGCGACGAGGGTGACGGAGGCGATCGTCCCGGGGGCCGTACGGTGCCGGGGCGCGGACGAGGCCGCGGAGTCGGAGCTCGGGGCGGCGGGGCTCGTGGCGGCTGTGGAGCCGGGTCCGGAGCCTGCGGAGGGCCCGGGACCGGCTTCGGCCGTGGTGGCCGTCGCTGTCGCCGTGGCCAGTACGGCCGCGGCGCACCCCAGGGCGAGGGCGCCGGGCGCGGTGAACCGTGCCCGGAATCGGTTGAAGATCATGCACCGCACTCTGCCGTGCACGGCAGCCCCGGCACATTGGAGTCAACCGCCTTGCCCCAAGGGGGTTTTCCCCCGGACGGCACCCGTGGCGCAACGTCCTTCAAGCGCCCGCCTGAAAGCGCCTTCCTGAAGGCCCCTGCCTGAAGCCGCCCGCCTCAGGCCACCTGCCCGCCTGAAGCCCTCTGCCTCGTGCCTGAAGGTGCCTTTCTCGCGCCAAAGACGGCGCCCTCTCACGCCTCCGGCAGGTGGTACTCCATCAGCTCCGGATCCTCGCCCTCCTCCTCCAGCGCCTGCCGGACCACCCGCAGGGCGAGGCCCTCCGGATATCCCTTGCGCGCCAGCATCCCCGCGAGGCGCCGTATCCGCTTCTCGCGCTCCAGGCCCCGGGTCGCCCGCAGCTTGCGGTCGACCAGTTCGCGGGCCGTGCGCTCCTCCTGCTCGGAGTCCAGCTGTCCGAGGGCCTCGTCGACCGTGGCCGGGTCGACGCCCTTGGTGCGCAGTTCGCGGGCGAGCGCGCGGCGGGCCAGCCCCCGGCCGTGGTGCCGGGACTCCACCCAGGCGTCGGCGAACTTGGCGTCGTCGATCAGCCCCACCTCCTCGAAGCGGGACAGCACCTCCTGTGCGGCGTCCTCAGGGATGCCCCGCTCCCGCAGGGCGTCCCCGAGCTGCTTGCGCGTCCGCGCGGACCCGGTGAGCAGGCGCAGGCAGATGGCCCGCGCCTGCTCCTCGGGCGTACGCGGCGGCCCCGCCTCGGCCCTCGACGAGGAGGAACCACCGCCGTCCTTGCGTTTCCTACGGTTCTCGGCGCCGCCCGCGGCGCTGCCGCTCCCGCCCCGGCCGTCGTCGTCACGTCCCCCGTCGTGCACGACTCCTCCGCCGAGGCCGTGGCCATGGTCGTCGGGCCATTCCGTTCGCCGCGTCACGATGGACTAGCTCTTGGCCGCGGCGGCCTTGGAACCCTTGGCGCCCTTGGCGGCCGGTGCCGGTACGGACTTGGCCGGGGCCTCCGCGCCGTCCGCCGCACCCGCCGCGTCCGCGCCGGGCTCCGCCAGGTCCGCCGGCTTGACGCCGATGCCCAGCTTCTCCTTGATCTTCTTCTCCACCTCGTTGGCGAGGTCGGGGTTGTCCTTGAGGAAGTTGCGGGCGTTCTCCTTGCCCTGGCCGAGCTGGTCGCCCTCGTAGGTGTACCAGGCGCCGGACTTGCGGATGAAGCCGTGCTCCACACCCATGTCGATCAGGCCGCCCTCGCGGCTGATGCCCTGGCCGTACAGGATGTCGAACTCGGCCTGCTTGAAGGGCGGGGCGACCTTGTTCTTGACGACCTTGCAGCGGGTGCGGTTGCCGACCGCGTCGGTGCCGTCCTTGAGGGTCTCGATACGGCGGATGTCGATGCGCACCGAGGCGTAGAACTTCAGGGCGCGGCCACCGGTCGTGGTCTCCGGCGAGCCGAACATCACGCCGATCTTCTCGCGGAGCTGGTTGATGAAGATCGCGGTGGTCTTGGACTGGTTGAGCGCGCTGGTGATCTTCCGCAGCGCCTGGCTCATCAGCCGGGCCTGGAGACCCACGTGGGAGTCGCCCATCTCACCCTCGATCTCGGCCCGGGGCACCAGCGCGGCGACCGAGTCGATCACGATGAGGTCGAGCGCGCCGGAGCGGATCAGCATGTCCGTGATCTCCAGGGCCTGCTCGCCGTTGTCCGGCTGGGACAGGATCAGCGCGTCCGTGTCCACGCCCAGCTTCTTGGCGTACTCGGGGTCGAGCGCGTGCTCGGCGTCGATGAAGGCGACGGAGCCGCCGGCCTTCTGCGCGTTCGCCACCGCGTGCAGGGTCAGGGTCGTCTTGCCGGAGGACTCCGGGCCGTAGACCTCCACCACACGGCCGCGCGGGATGCCGCCGACGCCGAGCGCGACATCGAGGGCGGTCGACCCGGTGGGGATGACCTCGATGGGCTCGTTCGGGCGCTCGCCCATCCGCATCACGGCGCCCTTGCCGAATTGCCGTTCAATCTGTGCGAGTGCGGCGTCCAGTGCCTTCTCGCGGTCAGTGCCTGCCATGGCTTCCACCCGGTTTGCTTGAGTCGATCGCTTCACGTCCATGACGCTAACGCCTGCCACTGACAATGCGCCCGGACCCGACTCCGGCCTGTGGATAACTCCCGGGAACTCCGGGTGGAAACACGGGTCGGACGTCTCATAAGAATAGATGTTCGATTTTGGTGTCAAGCGCGCCACGCGCGGCCCGCGCACCTGGCGGCCGGGACGGATTCCGCCCCGGCCGCCTCACTCCTCCTTGCCCTCCGCCCCGCCCTTGCCGGACGCACCGCCGTCCCGCCCGTCGGCGTCCCGCCCGGCACCGTCCCGGTCCCCGCCGGTCCCCCGGCCCTCCAGCGGCGCGGCCGGCGGCTCGTCGTGCAGGGACCGGCGCAGCCGCCGCAGGGCCGAGGACGCGCGCCGGCGGCGGCCGCCGCCCCGCACCCGTACCTCGTCCGTGACCTCGTACCGCTTCACGTACGCCCCCAGGAACGCCTGCAGTGTCGCGGTCGCCGGGATGGCGATCAGCGCGCCGACCGCGCCCATCAGCGCCGTCCCGGCGATCACCGACCCGAAGGCGACGGCCGGGTGGATGTCCACGGTCTTGGCCGTGATGCGCGGCTGGAGGAGGTAGTTCTCGAACTGCTGGTAGACCACGACGAACCCGAAGACCCACAGCGCGTACCAGGGATTGACGGTGAAGGCGATCAGGATCGGCAGCGCGCCGGCGAGGTAGGTGCCGATGGTCGGGATGAACTGGGAGACGAGCCCCACCCACATGCCGAGCGCCGGGGCGTACGGGACGCCCAGGATCTCCAGCAGGACGTAGTGCGCGATGCCGGAGATCAGCGCCATCAGGCCGCGGGAGTAGAGATAGCCGCCGGTCTTGGCGACCGCGATCTCCCAGGCGCGCAGCACCTCCGCCTGCCGGGACGGCGGCAGGACCGAGCACAGGGCGCGGCGCAGCCGGGGGCCGTCGGCGGCGAAGTAGAAGGAGAACAGCGCCACCGTCAGGAGGTTGAACAGGCTGCCCAGGACGGTCGCGGAGACGGCGAGCACGTTGTTGGCGCTGTCCTGGACGTACTTCTGCAGCCAGTCGGACTTCAGCAGATTGTTCTGCACCTCGACCCGCGAGAGGTGGGTGTGGAAGGTGGTGTTGATCCAGCTGATCACCGAGTCCAGATACTGCGGGAACTCCTGGACCATGGTGGCGATCTGGCCCGCGAGCATCGAGCCGAGCAGCGCGAAGAAGCCCGCGGTCCCGACGAGTATGCCGAGGAAGACCAGTCCGGTGGCGGCTCCGCGCCGCATCCCGCGGGCCGCCATCCAGTCCACGGCCGGCTCGACGGCCAGCGCGAGGAAGAAGGCGATCAGTACGTTCAGCAGCAGCGAGATGAGCTGGTGGAACGCCCAGCTGGCGAGCTGGAAGCAGGCCACGAGGGCGAGCGCCAGCACCATGGCGCGGGGGAGCCACCGCGGCATCCGCTGGGCGGGGCCCCCGGGTCGTGGGTCGTCGTGGCTGGTGGGATTCTCGGTCGCTGGCACGGGCCCAGTGTCGCTCACAGGACTGACAACTCCCGCCCTGCCCCGCTCACCAGAGCCGCCCGCCGCCGCCCGGTACCTCCGTGCGGCCGTCCCCCGTCTCCGGAGCCGCCGCTCGTGTCAGCGCTTGTCGTACGGCACGTCCATCGTCGCGCAGACCACCCGCCACACGTCCTTGGCCTCCCACCCCTCCGCCAGCGCCTGGTGCACGGTCCGCCCGCCGAGCCCGGCCATCACATGATCACGCGCGAACGAGTCGGCGTACGCCGCACCGAAGTGATCCGCCATCCGCTCCCAGAAGACCGTCAACCGCATGAACCCACTCCGCACTCGCCTTGACCTGCACGTTTTCCCATATCGTGCACGCGCGCGACCGTCCGGACACGGGTGAGCGGTGCCCTTCCCCGCAGGGACTCGCGTCGAGGGCGGCGCGGCCTCCCCGCACCGGCGCGAAGTACGTACACGTACGCAGCGTAAAGCCCGGGCCGGCCTACCGGAGCGGGCGGGCGGCAGCGTCATTCCCGCCCCACCGCCACCCGCCGCCCCGCTTCCCGGATGGTCTCCTCACGGATGGTCCGGAAGAAGGGCACCAGCAGCAGCGCGCAAGCGAGCGCCCCGAGGGCGAAGACCGGCCGCGGCCCCACCAGTTGGGCCAGCAGGCCCGCCAGGGCGGCCCCCAGGGGCATGCCGCCCCAGCCGATGAGGCGGCTGGCGCTGCTGACCCGGCCGAGCAGTTCGTCGGGGATCAGCTGCTGGCGCAGGGTGACCACGGTGACGTTCCACAGGCCGCTGCCGAGGCCGCCCAGGAACGTCGCCACTCCGATGATCCACGGCTGGGCGGTCAGCGCGGGCGTGCCGAGCATGATCACACCGGTGATCACGTCGACGGCGAGCAGGTTGCGGGTGCCCAGGAGCGCGCGGACCCGGCCCGCGACGAGCGAGCCCAGCACGCCGCCGACCGCGAGCGTGGTCAGCAGGAGGCCGTATCCGGCGCCGCTGAGGCCCATGGGGCCGGGCGTCACGGCGTACAGCACGAGGACCGCGCTCCAGCCGCTCCAGGCGGCCGCCATGACGCAGACCATGATGGCGAGGTTCCACAGCACCGGCTGGCGCCGCAGATACCGCAGGCCTTCGGCCAGCTCGTCCCGCAGCCGGGGCTTCGTGGCGGGGCCCGCCCCGGTCTCCCCGACGGGCGGGCGGGGGTCGTACCGGCCCCGCAGGAGCAGGAGCACCGCTCCGGCCGCCACCACGTAGAGCCCCGCGGTGCCGAGCATGGCGGTGACGGCGCCGAGCGAGACGAGCAGGCCGCCCAGCGGCGGGCCCACGAACTCGTTCAGTGACGAGCGGGTGCTCTCCAGGCGCGAGTTGGCGCCGTCGAGGCGGTGCCGCGGCACGATCATGGGCAGTACGGAGGTGGTGGTCAGGTCCGCCACGAGTTCGGCCGTGCCGAGCAGGAAGGCCACGACGTACAGCGCGGGGAGCGGCGCCACGCCTCCCGTCAGGGCGAGCGCCAGCAGGGCCAGGGCCACGGCACGCAGCACATGGGCCCACAGGATCAGGCGGCTGCGCTCCGCCCGGTCGATGAGGATGCCGATGGCCAGCGTGCACACCACGTACGGGAGGGTCTGGGCCCATTTCACCCCGGCCACGAGACCGGGTGACGAGGTGAGGGTGAGGGCCGTCAGCGGCAGGACGATCATCACGAGACCGTCCGCGAGGCTGCTCAGGCCGTAGGAGGCCCACAGTCCGGCGAAGTCCCGCCGCGCGGCGGGCGGGGTGCCTGTTGTCATCCGCGGCCTTTCCGGGGGGGGCGCTCGGCCCGTCCTGAGGGGCGAGGCACCCGGGCGGTGCCTCCGGGGCACAGGGACGACCGCCCCCGATGTTCCGGGGGCGGCCATCAGGATCTGGCTGCGCGTGCCTGCTGAGGCCTGCTCAACAGAGAAGTGCGCAGGTGGCGCGGGTGAACGTGCCCTCACCGTGGTCGCGCACGGTGTGGGCGAAGGCGGCCCGGTGGTTGGCGGGCGCCGGAACGGCACCCTCCGCCTTCATTCCGAGGGGCGCGAGCACGGCGCGGCTCTGCTCACCGACGCAGTGGACACCCCTGTTGGCGAGAATGGTGTCGGCCAGCCGGCCGCCGAGCCCGTCGAGCGACTCGCCCGACCAGGTGGACACCCTGTACTGGCCGTCTTCGGCCCGCTCGAAGAAGCGGACGTGTGCCTGCCCCGCGCTCTCCGTGAGGAGGATGAAGATGCGGCGGTCGGGGAGTTCCATGTCGAGGCCGTCCATCTTGTGGAGGATGGCCTCCGGGTCTCCGTAGAAGTCGTGCACTTCCGGGGTCCAGGAGTAGGAGACGCAGCCGAGTGCGGTCTCTGCCTGGGTCTGCGTCGCAGCCTGCACCGTAGTGGTCACCATCGGCTCCAATCATCGGGTGCCGCTGTACGGCACCGCGTGGCCAGTGCGCGCTGGTCCATACTTACGGGCCGCCGACACGGGGGACAGAGCACTTCCCGTCATGGCTCCCGGAGCGGGTGGGGCGGAAATCTGGCCATCTGTGCGCGGGTGGTGTGCCGTCTTCTGACGGGTGGCCCGAAACCGGCCCCGCACGGCGCAGTCTGTTGCCGGGCAGCGGTTTGCGACAGCGCTTGCAGCGGTCGGGACTGGCGAGAACTGGTGGCCGGGGCGCGTGTTCCGCGCGGGGCGGGCAGGCGTGACGGCAACGTGGCGGAGGGCCGCGAACCGTCCGCCACCGGGTGGCCGTCAACCGCGCACGCCCGGTATCCCGCCCCTGAGAGTGCAGCCGCGTCCGCGCCGGTGCCGGGTGGCGCCCGCGGCCCTACCGTCGGTCCATGGCGGAAAACGGAGCACCACAGCCGGCCCCACTGGCGCGTGCCGAGCGCTTCATCTGGCTCACTGCCCGGGTGCTCGAACAGCGCCGCTTCGCGTACCACTTCCTGGAGGGGAGCGCGGACGGCGTCGATGCCGCGCTCGCCGCGTACGCGAACCCCGACGGCGGTCACGGGCACGCCCTGGAGCCCGACCTGCGCGGACCGGTCAGCCAGCCGCTGCACACCGCGCACGCCCTGTACGTCCTCGACCTCATCGGGCGCTGCGGCGGGCAGCGGGCCGAGCGGATCTGCCGCTATCTGTCCGGGGTGTCCACCCCGGAGGGCGCGCTGCCCGCCGTACACCCCTCCCTGCGCGGCTATCCGGCCGCGCCGTGGCTGCCGGTGCCCGCCGACCCGCCGAGCGACCTGCTGGCCACCGGGCCCGTCGTGGGCCTGCTGCACCGCAACGAGGTGTGGCACGCCTGGCTGTTCAGGGCCACGGACTTCTGCTGGCAGACGGTGGAGTCCCTGGAGCGCACTCATCCGTACGAGGTACAGGCGGCGCTCGCTTTCCTGGAGGGCGTGCCCGACCGGCCGCGCGCCGAGGCCGCCGCGCAGCGCCTGGGCAGGGTGGTGCGCGAGCGCCGGCTGGTCCTGCTGGACCCGGACCGGGCGGCGGACACACCCGTACCCGAGGGGTACGGGCCCGGGGAGCACCATTTCACGTACGACTACGCGGCCACGCCGGGCTCGCTCGCCCGCCGCTGGTTCACGGCCGCGGAGACGGACCGGGCGCTGGACCATCTCAGTGCCCTTCAGCGCGAGGACGGCGGCTGGCCCGTGGACTGGCGGGTGTGGGCCCCTGGGACGGCTCTTGAGGGCCGCCCGATGGTGACCCTCAAAGCGCTGCTGACGCTGCGCGCGTACGGGCGTCTCACCGCCCGGTAGGGGGCGGCGGACCGGGCGCGGCACCATCCTCGTCGCGCGGCAACGGGGCCCGCCAGGGCGGGCCCCGCCTTCCTCCCCCTCAGCCGCCCAGCGCCCGTACCCCCGCCGTCACCGCCACCGCGACCGCCACGACCAGCAGGAACGGCGCGCGCAGCAGCAGCGCGACGACCGCGGCGGCGACCCCCGCCACCTTGGCGTCGAACAGCAGCTGATGTCCGTCGCTGAACGTCTCCTGCGCGATGAGCGCGGCGAGCAGGGCCACCGGCAACAGGGCGGCGAGACGCTTCACGAGCGGCCGTTCCAGGGCGCCCGCCGGCACCAGGAGGCCGAGGTATTTCACCAGGTAGCAGCCCACGGCGGTGACGCCGATCGCGATCCAGGCATTCATCGTGCGTCCGCCTTCCGTGTACCGGTACGGGCCCGGCGCCCCTCCAGGCAGAGGACGGCCGGCGCGGCGAGCGCCGCCACCAGGACCGGCACGCCCGCCGGCAGCAACGGCAGCGTCACCAGGAGGACCACCATCGCGAGCCCCGCGACGGCGCGCTCCACCGGACGCTTCAGCATGGGCGCGAGGAGCGCCACGAAGACCGCGGGCGCGGCCGCGTCCAGGCCCCAGGCCTCCGTGTGGCCGAGGGCCTCGGCGCCCACGGCTCCGGCGAGGGTGGTGAGGTTCCACAGGGCGTACAGGGTCAGTCCGGTGACCGTGAACCCGAGGCGCGCGCTGCGCCGGTCCGGCTGGGCCAGCGCGACGGCCGAGGTTTCGTCGATGACCCAGTGGGCGACGAACGGCCTGACCGCGGCCCGGTACCCGAGGAGGCCGGACAGCCGCAGGCCGTAGAACGCGTTACGGGTGCCCAGGAAGAACGCCCCGGCCGCCGCGGTGAACGGGTTGCCGCCCGCGGCCAGCGCCCCGACCAGCGCGAACTGCGAGGCGCCGGTGAAGACCAGCAGGCTCAGCGCGCAGGCCTGCCACACCGTCAGCCCCGCGCCCGCGGCGGTCACTCCGAAGGCGAAACCGGACAGCCCGACGGCGACGCCGACGCCGAGCGCGTCCCTGACGACCGCGGCGGCGGGCTTGGGGTCGGTCGTGCCTTCCGGCGCCGTACGCGGTATGCGTTTCGCCTGCTCCATGTGGTCCGGTGGTTCTGTTCTCTGCAACTGTTGTGTTTGTTGCGCTCGTTCTGGCTGCTGTGCTCGTTCTGCTGGCTGCACTCGCTCTGTTCGCTGCGCCTGCTCAGCCCGCTGTGTCTGCTCTGTTCGCTGTGCCACGCCCCGGACACTAGGAAGCCCTCTGCCCGGCAGTCTTGTACGTTCTTGCGCGGTCCGGCGCCCCCCGCTCGCGCGGCTGCGCACCCGCCCGTTCGCGTCGCTACGCGCCGGCTCGCTCACGCCGGTACGCGCCCGGCGGCACACCCACGATCCGGGTGAAGTGCCGGTTCAGATGCGGCTGATCGGTGAAACCGACGGCCACGGCGGCATCCGCGGGTGCCGTGCCGGCCTCCAGGAGGCGGCGTGCCCGGCGTATGCGGGCGTCCGTGAGCCAGGCGTGCGGCGGCATCCCGTACGCGTTCTTGAAGGCGCGCAGCAGGGCGAACGGGCTGGTGTCCAGTTCCTGCGCGAGCTGTTCCAGGGTCGGTGGTGCCGTCAGCCGCGCTTCGAGGAGCGCTCTGGCGCGTTCGGCGGTACGTGCCCCCGCCGTGGCGGGCGTACGGGTCGGCAGCGGGCCGCCATGGCGCCGCAGCAGCCGGGCCACGACGATCCGCAGCAGGCTGTCGGCGGCCAGCGCGTTGCCCTCCTCGGCCGCGCGGTGCACGGCGTTGACGAGGTGGACGGCGTGGGCGTCGGCCACGAGGGGCTCGGTGAACGCGGGGGTGCCGGTCAGGCCGGTCGTCTCGGCGGCGATACCGGCGACGAGCTGCCGGGAGGGGTAGAGCGTGGAGTACGTCCAGCCCTCCGGCGCGCCGGCCTGCGCGGTGTGCGGCACCTCGGGATTGATCATGACGAGGCCGCCGTGCCCGGCGTCCGTGACGCCGTCCGGCAGCCCGATCCGCTCGACACCGCCGTTGACGGCGCCCAGGACGTAACCGTCGTGGGAGTGGCGGGGGAAGGAGTGCCGTACGTAGCGGGCGCGCAGCAGGTCCAGGCCGGGGAGTTCGGCGTACTGCCAGTGCCGCGCCCACTCGCCGCCCTTCCGGCCGGTGCGCGAGGCGGCCCGGGACCCGCCGGGACGAGCCGCCGCGCCCGCCACCATCGCGTCCGCCGCGCCCCGCGTGCTCTCCGCCCCGCTCCCCGCCATGGCGTCATTGTGCTCCGGCGCGGCTCGTCGCGGCCTTCCCGTCCGGCACGTGGACACCGCGGCTCACCGACATCACCGCAGGTGAGCGGCGGTTCACCGGCGATTGTCAGTGGTCCGTTGCACGATGGTGGGCATGGCCAAGGCAGCGCTCGACTCGTTCTCCCCCGCGACCCGCGACTGGTTCACGGGGGCGTTCCGCGCACCCACCGCCGCGCAGGAGGGCGCCTGGCGGGCCATCGGCGAGGGTTCGGACGTGCTGGTGGTCGCGCCGACCGGCTCCGGCAAGACCCTGGCCGCCTTCCTCGCCTCGCTCGACCGGCTCGCGAGCGTCCCCGCGCCCGCCGAGCCGAAGAAGCGCTGCCGCGTGCTGTACGTCTCCCCGCTCAAAGCCCTCGCGGTCGACGTCGAACGCAACCTCCGCAGCCCGCTGACCGGCATCCGTCAGGAATCCGTCCGCCTCGGGCTGCCCGAGCCCGACATCCGGGTGGGCATCCGCTCCGGTGACACCCCGGCCGCCGAACGCCGGGCGATCGCCACCCGTCCGCCGGACATCCTCATCACCACCCCCGAGTCGCTGTTCCTCATGCTGACCTCCTCGGCCCGGGAGGTTCTGGAAGGCGTCGAGACGGTGATCGTGGACGAGGTCCACGCCGTCGCGGGCACCAAGCGCGGCGCCCACCTCGCGCTCTCCCTGGAGCGGCTCGACCACCTGCTGGAGCGTCCGGCCCGGCGCATCGGCCTGTCGGCGACCGTTCGCCCGGTGGAGGAGGTCGCCCGCTATCTGTCGCCGCAGCGCCGGGTGGAGATCGTCCAGCCGCCGTCCGGCAAGGAGTTCGACCTTTCGGTGGTCGTCCCCGTCGAGGATCTGGGCGAGCTGGGCGGCTCCCCCGTCCAGGAGGGCGACACCGGTGAGAAGCCCTCCATCTGGCCGCATGTCGAGGAGAAGATCGCCGATCTGGTCCAGGCGCACCGCTCGACGATCGTCTTCGCCAACTCCCGGCGTCTCGCCGAGCGCCTGTGCAACCGGCTCAACGAAATCGCGTACGAACGTGCCACCGGCGAGACGCTGCCCGAGGACCACTCCCCCGCCGAGCTGATGGCCGAGGCCGGCGCCGCCAAGGGGGCGCCCGCGCTGCTGGCCCGCGCCCATCACGGCTCGGTGTCCAAGGAGCAGCGCGCCCAGGTGGAGGAGGATCTGAAGGCGGGGCGGCTGCCGGCCGTGGTCGCCACGTCCAGTCTGGAGCTGGGCATCGACATGGGCGCGGTGGACCTGGTGGTGCAGGTCGAGTCCCCGCCGTCGGTCGCCTCCGGGCTCCAGCGGGTGGGCCGGGCGGGCCATCAGGTCGGCGCGGTGTCCCGGGGCGTGGTCTTCCCCAAGTACCGCGGCGACCTCGTGCAGGCCGCGGTCGTCACGGAGCGGATGCGGTCGGGGTCCATCGAGTCGCTGCGCGTCCCGGCCAACCCGCTGGACGTGCTGGCCCAGCAGCTGGTCGCGATGGCTTCCATGGACACCTGGGACGTGACGGAGCTGCTGGCCCTGGTCCGCCGGTCCGCCTCCTTCACGGCCCTGCCCGAGTCGGCGTTCAACGGCGTGCTGGACATGCTCGCGGGCCGCTACCCCTCCGACGCCTTCGCCGAGCTACGGCCGCGCGTCGTGTGGGACCGGGTGGCGCAGACGGTCACCGGGCGCCCGGGTGCGCAGCGGCTGGCCGTCACCTCCGGCGGCACGATTCCCGACCGGGGCCTCTTCGGCGTCTTCCTGGCCGGCGCCGAGCCGACGAAGGGCGGCGGCTCGTCGGACACCGCGGCGCGCGGCGCCTCCACTCGGGGTGGCGGGCGACGGGTGGGCGAGCTGGACGAGGAGATGGTCTACGAGTCCCGCGTCGGCGATGTCTTCACCCTCGGTACGACGTCCTGGCGGATCGAGGACATCACCCGCGACCGGGTGCTGGTCTCCCCGGCCCCCGGCGTGCCCGGCAGGCTGCCCTTCTGGAAGGGCGACCAGCTCGGCCGCCCCCTCGAACTGGGCCGCGCGCTCGGCGCGTTCCTCCGCGAGATCGGCTCGCTCGGCCCGGAGGCCGCCCGCGAGCGACTGTCCGCCGCCGGCCTGGACGACTGGGCGACGGGCAACGTCCTCGCGTATCTCGCCGAGCAGAAGCAGACCTGCGGCCATGTGCCCGACGACCGCACGATCGTCGTCGAGCGCTTCCGCGACGAGCTGGGCGACTGGCGGGTGGTGGTGCACTCCCCGTTCGGCGCCCAGGTGCACGCCCCCTGGGCGCTCGCCCTCGGCGCCCGTCTCTCGGAGCGCTACGGCATGGACGCGCAGGTCATGCACGCCGACGACGGCATCGTGCTGCGCCTGCCGGACGCCGATCTGATGGGCCTGGACCTGCTCGACAGCGACACCGGCGACTTCGACCCGGCGGCCCGCGGCATGGAGTACGACCCCGAGCAGTCCCCCGTGGGCGCCGCCGACGTCGTCTTCGACAAGGGCGAGGTCGACCAGGCGGTCACCGACCAGGTGGGCGGCTCGGCCCTGTTCGCCGCGCGGTTCCGCGAGTGCGCGGCCCGCGCCCTGCTGCTGCCCCGCCGCAATCCCGGCAAGCGCACCCCCCTGTGGCAGCAACGGCAGCGCGCCTCCCAGCTCCTCCAGGTGGCGGGCGAGTTCGGGTCGTTCCCGATCGTGCTGGAGGCCGTCCGCGAATGCCTCCAGGACGTCTTCGACGTACCGGGGCTGACGGAGCTGATGGGCGACATCGAGGCCCGCCGGGTCCGCCTCGTGGAGGTCACCACGCCCGAGCCCTCCCCCTTCGCCCGCTCCCTGCTGTTCGGGTATGTGGCCCAGTTCCTGTACGAGGGCGACTCCCCGCTCGCCGAGCGCCGGGCCGCCGCCCTCTCCCTGGACTCCCGGCTGCTGGCCGAACTGCTCGGCCAGGCCGAACTGCGCGAGCTGCTCGACGCCGGCGTACTGGCCGAGCTGGAGAGCGAGCTGCAGTGGCGTACCGAGGACCGCCGGGTCAAGGACGCCGAGGGCGTCGCCGACCTGCTCCGGATGCTCGGGCCGCTCACCGACGAGGAACTGGCCGAGCGCGGCGCCGACCCGGGCTGGGTACGGGACCTGGCGTCGGCCCGCCGGGCCATCACGGTCCGGATCGCCGGCCGGGACCACTGGGCCGCGATCGAGGACGCCGGCCGGCTGCGTGACGCCCTGGGCACGGCCCTGCCCGTCGGCGTCCCCGAGTCGTTCACCGAGCCCGTCAAGGACCCGCTCGGCGACCTCCTGTCCCGCTACGCCCGTACGCACGGCCCGTTCACCTCCGACCAGGCCGCCACCCGCTTCGGCCTCGGCACGGCCGTCACCGACGGCGCCCTGCAACGGCTGGCCGCCGCCGGCCGCGTCGTGCAAGGTGAATTCCACCCCTCCGGCATCGGCCAGGAATGGTGCGACGCCCAGGTGCTGCGCCGCCTGCGCCGCCGTTCCCTGGCCGCGCTCCGGCACGAGCTGGAGCCCGTACCGCCCGCCGCCCTCGCGTCCTTCCTCCCGCAGTGGCAGCAGGTGGGTCCCCTGGCGGCCAAAGCACCGTACGGATCGGGGCCGCGCGTCCCGGGCGCGCAGCGCGGCGGCTCGTACGGCCTGCGCGGCATCGACGGCCTGGTCCGCGCCGTCGAACAGCTACAGGGGGCGTCCGTGCCCGCCTCCGCCCTCGAAAAGCTGGTCCTGCCCTCCCGGGTCGGCGACTACGCCCCGGCGCTGCTGGACGAGCTGACCTCCACCGGCGAAGTGCTGTGGGCCGGGGCCGGAGCGCTGCCCGGCAAGGACGGCTGGGTGTCCCTCTACCTCGCCGACACCGCCCCGCTGCTCCTGCCGCCACCGCACCCCCTGGAGCTGTCCCCGCTGCACGAGTCCGTCCTCCAGGCCCTCGCCCCCGGCTACGGCCTCTTCTTCCGCCAGCTCGCCGACCAGGTCCGCGCCACCACCCACCCCGAGTGCACGGACCCCCAACTGGCCGACACCCTGTGGGACCTGGCCTGGTCCGGCCGCCTCACCAACGACACCCTCGCCCCGCTCCGGTCCCTCCTCGGCTCGGGCCGTACGTCCGGTTCCACCGCCCACCGCGCCAAGCGCGCCGTCCCCCGCGGCCGGTACGGCACCCTGACCGCCGCCACCGGCCGTACGGGCCGCCCCACCGCCTCCCGCTCCGGCCCGCCGACCGTCGCCGGCCGCTGGTCGCTGCTGCCCGCCCCCGAGCCGGAGCCCACCCACCGCGCCCACGCCCTGGCGCGCACACTCCTCGACCGGCACGGCGTCGTCACCCGCGGCGCCGTCGCGGCCGAGGGCGTCGAGGGCGGCTTCTCCGCCGCGTACCGCGTGCTGGCCGCCTTCGAGGAGACCGGGCAGGCCCGGCGCGGCTATGTGGTCGAAGGGCTGGGCGCCGCGCAGTTCGCGATGGACGGCGCCGTCGACCGGCTCCGCGCCGTCAACACCGGCCGCGAACGGGTCGCCGACGAGTACGCCCAGGACGGCCCGGGGGGCCACCGTTCCAGCGGACCGCAGCGGGCCCTGGTGCTGGCCGCCGCCGACCCGGCGAACGCGTACGGAGCCGCCCTGTCCTGGCCCGAGCCGCCCGACGGCTCGACCCACAAGCCGGGCCGCAAGGCGGGCTCCCTCGTCGTCCTCGTCGACGGCGAGCTGACGCTCTACATGGAACGCGGCGGCAAGACGCTGCTGGCCTGGACGCAGTCCGGCGACGGCGGCGCGCCCGACAGCGGCTCCCCCGCCGGCACCCGCCAGCGGCTCGCCCTCGAAGCCCTCACCGACGCGGCCCGCGCGGGCGCCCTCGGCACGATCACCGTGGAACGCGTCAACGGCGCCGCCGCCCTCACCGCCCCGCTCGCCCCCACCCTGGAGGCCGCCGGATTCCACCCCACGCCACGCGGCTTCCGCCTCCGCCCCTGACCACCACCCGCCCGGCACCAAGCCCACTGCCCGGCTCACCCACCCACCCGTCGCCCGGCCACCGCGCGCCCCCACCCGGCACAATGTCCCCATGCCCGAAGGCGACACCATCTGGCGCACCGCCCGCCGCCTGCACGAAGCGCTGGCCGGCCGGCAGCTGACCCGCTCCGACCTGCGCGTGCCGAAGCTCGCCACCACCGACCTGTCCGGCCGTACGGTCCTGGAAGTGGTCCCGCGCGGCAAGCACCTCCTCACCCGCGTCGAGGGCGGCCTGACCCTCCACTCACATCTGCGGATGGACGGCGCCTGGCAGCTCTACGCCCCCGCCGAGCGCTGGCGCGGCGGCCCCGCCCACCAGATCCGCGCGATCCTCGCCACCGCCGACCGCACCGCCGTCGGCTACCGCCTCCCCGTCCTCGAACTCCTGCGCACCGCCGACGAGGACGACGCCGTGGGCCACCTGGGCCCCGACCTGCTCGGACCCGACTGGGACCCGGCCGAGGCCCTGCGCCGACTGCTCGCCGACCCCGCCCGCCCGCTCGGCGAAGCCCTGCTCGACCAGCGCAACCTCGCGGGCATCGGCAACGTCTTCAAGTGCGAACTGTGCTTCCTGCTGCGCGCCTCCCCCTGGCTGCCGATCGGCCGCCTGCCCGCTCCCGAGCGCGCGACCACCCTCGCCAAGAAGCTCCTGGAAGCAAACAAGGACCGCCCCGCCCGCATCACGACACCGAGTGCCCGCCCGGACCGCCGCCAGTGGGTCTACGGCCGGGCGGGCCGCCCCTGCTTCCGCTGCGGCACACCGGTCCGTACGGGAGAACAGGGCCCGCCCACCCAGGAACGCGTCACCTACTGGTGCCCCACCTGCCAACCGGACGAGGCACCCGCGCCCACGGACCACAACGCCAAGCCCACACCGGGCGCCTGACTTACCGTCAGCCCATACTTATACCTATCCGGGCCACCGCGTCACCCCGCCACCACACCACAGCCCCTCCCCACCCTCCAATACGCGGTCCCGGTCCCCCTCCACCAACCGGGTGACCCGCCCCGCCACGCCGTCCTCACCCGCGCCCTCGTCCCCGAGTTCGCCAAGACCTGACCACACCGCCCCTCACCACACTCCCAAGGTTCCCGGCGCTCCTGCCATCACCCCCGCCACCAGGCCTTTTGCCCCGGCCACACGCCCGCTTCGCCCATGGCACGCAGTGCACCGGCAACAGGCTCAGCCCCCACCCTCCGGCCGCCACCGCCCCCTCGACGACGCCCGCGGTCCCCGGCCACAGCGTCAGCCGCAGCACGGCCCACCACCACAGCCCCCCGGCAGCCGCCCCGGCCGCCAGCCGGACCGGGGATATGCCGAGCCGGGCGAAGAATTCGTGCCTAGCCATGGCTGCCTCCTCCGGTCGACGCTAGACGGGCGCAGCCGCCCAGCGGGAGGGCGCACCGGGGCACTACCGGCGCGAACGCTTCGACGGGGCCCGCTCATCCATGCCCCGCTCTCACGGATCTCTGTCTCCCCGGTATTTTCGCCCGCCGCCACCCGGCTCGCATCCAGACGGGCCGCGCCCGCCGCACGGCACGGCGGTCACGCACACCACCGGAACGCCACCCCCTCCCCCGTCCCCCTTTCCCCTCCCGCCCCGCACACCAGCTCGACCCCACACCTCCCCGGCCCACCGCCCGGAGTCTCCTACGCTGCACTGAACGATCACCGCCCGACGGCGGGCACCGCCCGAGACCACCGAACGGAGACCGTCCGTGAGCGCCGATTCCCCCGTCCGCGAGCTGCGCGTCGGAACCCGTACGAGCCCCATGGCGCTCGCCCAGACCGCCCACGTCACCCGGCTGCTGCACCGGCTCGACCCGCAGCTGCGGACCGTGACCGTCCCGGTCCGGCCGGAGGCCGACCGCCCGCAGGCCGACCTGTCCGGCACCGGCGGCAAGAGCCTGTTCGTCAAGGCCCTCGACGCGCGGCTGCAGAACGGCGACATCGATCTGGCACTGCACTGTCTCAAGGACGTGCCGGGCGACCTGCCGCTGCGCGCGGGCCTGGTCGTCGCCGCGCACCTGGAGCGCGCCGACGTACGGGACGTCCTGGTCGTCCCCGAGCACTCGGCGGTGCGCCACCTCGACGACCTCCCGCCCGGCGCCCGGATCGGCACCGCCTCCGTACGCCGCCGGGCCCAACTCCTGCGTATCCGCCCCGACCTGCGGATCGTCCCCGTACGCGGCGCCGTCGGCAGCCGCCTGGACCTCCTGGACGGCAAACGGGACACCCATGCCACGCCGGGCCCCCATGCAGCGCCGGACGCGCTGGTCCTGGCGAGCGCCGGGCTGGCCCGGCTGGGCCTCACCCATCGGGTGCGACAGGTCTTCGAGACCGAGGAACTGCTGCCGGCCATCGGGGCGGGCGTGCTGTCCCTGGAGTGCCGCCGTGCCGACAGCGCCGTCGCGGCGCTGCTGGAACAGCTCAACCACGAGCCGACGCTGACCGAGGTGACCGCCGAACGCGTCATGCTCCAGGGCCTGCGCGGCCACTGCAACAGCCCCATCGCCGGTCACTGCGTCACCGGCGCCGACGGCCGGCTCTGCCTGCGCGGCATGGTCTGCTCCCCGGACGGCACCGCCTTCGCACAGGTACGGCTGCACAGCGACACACCGCACGACCCGGCGGCGCTCGGCGCGCACGCCGCCACCGAACTCCTCAGCCAGGGCGCCCGGTCCCTGATCGACACCGGAGTTCCCCTCTGAACCTTCCGCCGCCCGCCCGTATTTCGCCGGCACCGACCCCGGGGAAAACGCCCTCCGAAGGCAGGCGTACGCTCCCGATCATGGAGGGGCGAAAGGCGCTCAGGCGCCGTATCCGTATCTGGTTGGCTGTCTTCATCATCGGCCTCGTGCTGAGCGGGCTGACGGCATTTCCGCTCGTCACGGAAATCCGGTGGGCCGACGAACTGCTGCGGTCCGACGCGTCACCGCTCGGCGGGCAGTGGCCGGGGCTGGTGGAGTGGATCGGCAAGGCCCGGGAGGGTCTGGAGGCAACCGACGCGAAGTATCCGTTCATGCTGTACGGAACGGACTGGCTGGCGTTCGCGCACCTGGTCATCGCGGTGGCGTTCTACGGTCCGTTCCGCGACCCGGTCCGCAATATCTGGATCATCGACTTCGGGATGATCGCGTGCGCGGGAATCATTCCGCTGGCCCTCATCTGCGGGCCGATGCGCGGAATTCCCTTCTACTGGCAGCTGATCGACATGTCGTTCGGCATCTTCGGGGTGATTCCGCTGCTGGTGGTCCGCCGAATGATCAAACGACTCGAAGCGTACGAACTCGCCGCCTGAGCCGGGAATGAGCGGCAGCAGGGCCGCAATGGATGAATCCCTGCACTCCCACCGTCAACCGTAAAAGACCTCCCCCGGCCATTCCGGAGGAGGTCTTCCACACCCGGGCCGTCAGCCGGCCTGGCTGCTGTCCTTGTGGCTGCCCCAGCCGTGCCAGCGGTCGATCTCGATCCAGGCGCTGACCCGGGCCCGGTCACGCTGCGGGTAGGAGTCACCGAGGTAGTGGTGGGCCAGCCGGTCGATGTCGGCCAGGTCCTCGTCGTCGCGGAATTCGGTGACCCGGCCGATGATGCTGATGTGGGTGTACCAGCTCGACTCGTCGAGGACGGTGATCGTCACCCGGGGGTCGTTGCGCAGGTGCTGCAGGCGCTTGCGGCCTTCGTCCATGTTGACCAGCACCCGGCCGTCGTCCCAGAGGTACCAGGTCGCCGTGGAGACCGGCTGGCCGTCCGACCGCAGGGTCGTGATGACGGCCGGGTTGGCCTTCTCCAGCATGGCGACCGCCTCTTGCGGCAGCGGGGGTTTCGACATAGCGGACACTCCTCATACGTTGCTGATCCGGCGTTCGTTTCCCCACCATGATCGTCCGCCCTCACCCTCCCGAACCACAGACACGCCACTACGCCGCACCCGTCACACAGGCAACGCCATGGCGTCACCGTTCGCTACCTTCAGCAGCTCGGACAGCGACCCCGGGAGCCCAGACCACCAGTGACCAACACCTCCCCAGACCCAAACCCCACCACCAACAGCCCCACCAAAACCCCGCCCCACACCCTCCTCGCCCAAGTGGCCGCCACCCTCGGCCACCCCGTCCCGGCCCCCTGGGCCCGAGCCGTGCGCGCCGTGCCGCGTGATCGCTTCCTGCCGGACCTGATCTGGCTCCGTGACGGCACCGGCGGCTACGCGCCTTGCGACCGTGCCACGGAGCCGCGCCGCTGGGCCGAGGCCGCGTACAGCGACGCGCCGCTCGTCACGCAGATCGCCGAGGACGCGGACGGGTTCCAGGAGCCCACCTCGTCCGCTTCCGCGCCCAGCACGGTGTTGCGCATGATCGAGGACGCCGCGCCGGCCGACGGGCAGCGCGTGCTGGAGATCGGTACCGGCACCGGTTTCCACGCGGCTCTCCTCGCCCACCGGCTCGGAGCCGATCATGTGGTGAGCGTCGAGATCGACCCGGTGCTCGCCGGCACCGCCCGTGCCAACCTGGCGGCCGCCGGATGTGCCCCCACGGTCGTCACCGGCGACGGCGCTCTCCTGGTCGTACCGTGGAGCACCAGTTGGATCACGTACGGCACCGTCGTCCTCACCCGCCGCGCCGACGGCTCGGACGGACCGGACGGACCGGACGGCTCGGCCACCGGGCAGTTCGCTGGTCACGGCTCCTATATGGTCATGCGCGGCCAGCGCGCGACCGCCGACCTCGACCGCGATCTCCTGCGCGCGGGGCAGCGGCCCAGCCGTTCCAGCACGGCGCTCTCCCCGTGGGCGGTGGCCGGCAGCGATCTCGACGCGCAGTTCGCGACCGGTCTGCGTGTCCCCGACGTGTGGCACTCCTGGGACACGGACCCGGGCACCGCCGAGGCCCACACCCGCCTGCGACTGGCCGACGACGCCGCGTCGTCATGGGCCTCGGTGGATTACGACGGCCTGCAGACCTCCGCCTACCGCGTACGCCAGTACGGCCCGCGCCGCCTCTGGGACGAGGTCGAAGCGGCCCACCGGCGCTGGCTGCGCGCCGGTGAACCGGAGATCGCGCGTCATGGCCTCACCGCCACCGCCACTGGGCAGCGGTTCTGGCTCCGCAAGCGCCCCCCTGACGGTGTCAGAGGGGCGCTCGCGCAGCCGGTCGCGGGGGCCACGACCGGCTCGGTCGGCTCAGGCGGACTCGGCCTGGAACATCCAGTGGTGCTTCTCCAGGTCGGCCGTCAGGCCGATGAGGATGTCCTGGGAGACCGGGTCGGGCTCGTCCGTGACGCGGATGCGCTCGCGCATCCGGGCGATGACGGCGCCGAGGGCGTCGGTCACGACTCGCACGACCTCGGCATCCTTGATCCAGTTGTCCTGCACCGTGTCGATGCCGCTGGTCTTCGCGACCGTTTCGGCGCGGCCGTCCGGGGAGACCCCGATGGCCGAGGCGCGCTCGGCGACCGTGTCGGCGTAAGCGCGTGCCGTGTCCACGACATCGTCGAGCTGGAGATGTACGGACCGGAAACGCGGGCCGATGATGTTCCAGTGGACCTGCTTCGCCACGAGCGAGAGATCCACCAGGTCGACGAGGGCTCCCTGCAGTGCTTCTCCGACCACCCTGCGTGCGTCGTCGGACAGCGTGCTCTTGACGACAGACATCCATTTACTCCTTTTCAGGGCGAATGAATACGTTCGCCCGTCGTACAAACGATTGGTCCTGTCTGTGCGGATCGGGTACCCAGATGCGCTGCGGTAATGCGCGGCCGTTCCCACCTGGTGACGGAAGTCCCTGCCGCCCCTTCCGTAAGGCCCGGCCGGACGTCCCGGTAGCGCCGCGAGCCCCGTCGGCGGTCGCCGGACGGGGCTCAGGAGAGTCGGTGGGGTCCTCGGCGATCGGCCGCGGAGGAACCGGAGGGTGGTGCGAAGCGGAGGAAGGGAGCGAAGAAGGAAGGGGGAACAACTGGGGGAACACGGCGCGTCGCATCAGCGGCGCCAGCACCGGCCGCGACATCGGCCACCCGGCGGCATTCACACCCACCGCACGGCGGCAGCGCCCCCGAAGGGCGTTCAGCCGTCCTGCCCGGTGCTCCGGCAGCGGACCGCCGCAGCCTCAGGCCGCGACGACGTCGACGGCCTCCGCGGGTGCCTTGATCGTCACGCGGTCCTCCGGCACCCCGGCCAGCGAGGTCACGGACACCGAGTTGAGCTTCGGACGGACCGGCGCGGGCACCGGGTCGCTCGCGGCAGCGGACCGTGCCAGCTCGGCGAGTGCCAGCTCGTCGCTGACCTCGCGCATCAGCTCGGACATGCGCACGTCCAGCGCGTCGCAGATCGCCGAGAGCAGTTCGGAAGAGGCTTCCTTCTGTCCCCGTTCGACCTCGGACAAGTAGCCGAGCGACACCCGGGCGGAGGAGGAGACCTCGCGCAGGGTGCGGCCCTGGCGCTGACGCTGTCGGCGCAGCACGTCACCCAGCAGGCGACGAAGCAGAATCATCGCTGGCTCCCTCCTCGGACCTCGGATCCGGATCCTTCTCGCCCCACCGTACCGCCTCGGGCCTCGGCCGTGCGGGGCGTGAGTTCGTGTTCACTCAGGGCTGTAAACATCAAATTTCCCCCCGTTGTTCCGTATCCTGTGCCGCCGCATTTCCTGTCAGTTCGCTCACCAGCAGCCGGAGTGCCGCCGCCACCGTGTCCCGGCGGATCCGCTCGCGGTCGCCGTCCAGTGTCAGGCGCAGTACGCCGCCCGCGCCGCCGGGCCCCTCGGCCGCGACGAACACGGTGCCCACCGGCTGTCCGTCCTGGGGGTCCGGGCCGGCGACCCCCGTAGTGGCGATACCCCAGTGCGCGCCCAGCACACGCCTTACACCACGGGCCATCTGGCGGGCAACCTCGGCGTCCACGGCTCCGCGCGCGTCGAGCAGCGGCCCGTCGACTCCGAGGACGTCCCGTTTGAGCTCGGTCGCGTACGCCGTCACCGAGCCCCGGAAGACCCGGGAGGCTCCGGGTACCCCGGTGAGCGCTCCGGCCACCAGCCCGCCCGTCAGTGACTCGGCCACCGCCAGGCTCTGTCCGCGCGCCGCGAGGGCGTCGAGCGCCCGTGCGGCCACGGTCGGCGTCCCGGGCGCCGACTCACTGTCACCCTCGTACACCAGGTCGCGCACGGCGTCAGGTGCCGCTCCGGCCGCCTCACGGTCCGTTTCGGCCACTTCCCGGCCCGTTCCGGTCGCTTCCCGGTCCGATTCAGCGTGCATTTCCGCAGCCACTTCGGAAGGTCGCCCAGGCGGCCGACACCGGTCTCACCGTACGGGTCCCCCGTCGCCCTGCGCCTCGGCGGCCGCCCTGGCCCGTTCCTCGGCCTGTACGGCCCGCGCCTCGGCCAGCCCGGCCCGCCGCAGGACGATCGCCTGCCGTACGTAGTCCAGGCCGGTCGCGATGGTCAGCAGCACGGCCACCGCCATCACCCACCAGCGGAACGTCGCCAGCGGCCCGTTCAGCATGAGCACGTACATGCCCACCGCGGTGCCCTGCGCGAGCGTCTTCAGCTTTCCGCCGCGGCTGGCGGGGATGACGCCGTGTCTGATCACCCAGAAGCGCATCAGCGTGATGCCCAGCTCCCGGAAGAGGATGAGGCCGGTCACCCACCAGGGAAGGTCGTCCAGGATGGACAGGCAGATCAGCGCCGCGCCCATGATCGCCTTGTCCGCGATCGGATCGGCGATCTTCCCGAAGTCCGTGACCAGGTTGTACTGGCGCGCCAGGTGGCCGTCGAACAGGTCGGTGATCATGGCGATGGCGAACGCCGCCCAGGCGAACGAGCGCCAGGCCGGGTCATAGCCGTCGCCGTGCATGAGCAGCATCACGAAGGCCGGTACGAGCAGCAGCCGCACCATCGTCAGGACGTTGGCGATGTTCCACAGCCCGGCCGTCCGGACGGCCGGCGCCGGGCGGTGGTGCCCACCGGCCGCGGAAGCCGGGACTCCGGTCATCTGCCCGCCTCCTCAGTACACGGCACGCCGTCCGCCGACAGCACCTCGGCCACCAGGTCGACGCCTTCACTGGCCACGACCTTTGCTTCGACCATACGACCCGGCGCAAGGTCGAGTGCGGTCCGCAGCAAGGTGACGCCGTCGGTCTCGGGGGCCTGGTGCGCGGCGCGCCCCACGATCCCGTCCTCGTCGTCGACGCTGTCCACCAGGACCGTGAGGGTCTCTCCCAGCCGCTCCTCGGCGCGCTGCGCGGTCAGCTCCTCGGCCAGCCGCGAGATGTGCGCGAGGCGCTCGGCGACCTCGTCCGGGTCGACCTTCTTCTCGTACGTGGCGGCTTCGGTGCCGTCCTCGTCGGAGTAGCCGAACACGCCGATCGCGTCCAGCCGCGCCCCGGTCAGGAAGCGCTCCAGCTCGGCGACGTCGTCCTCGGTCTCGCCGGGGAAGCCGACGATGAAGTTCGAGCGGGCACCGGCCTGCGGCGCCTTCGTACGGATCTGCTCCAGCAGGTCCAGGAAGCGGTCGGTGTCGCCGAAGCGCCGCATCGCGCGCAGCACGCCCGGCGCCGAGTGCTGGAAGGACAGGTCGAAGTACGGGGCGACCTTCTCGGTCTGCGTCAGCACGTCGATCAGGCCGGGACGCATCTCGGCGGGCTGCAGGTAGCTGACCCGGATGCGCTCCAGGCCGTCGACGGCGGCCAGCTCCGGCAGCAGCGTCTCCAGCAGGCGGATGTCGCCCAGGTCCTTGCCGTAGGAGGTGTTGTTCTCGGAGACCAGCATGATCTCCTTCACGCCCTGCTCCGCGAGCCAGCGCGTCTCGCCGAGCACGTCGGAGGGGCGGCGCGAGATGAAGGAGCCGCGGAAGGACGGGATGGCGCAGAAGGAGCAGCGGCGGTCGCAGCCGGAGGCCAGCTTCACGGAGGCCACCGGGCTGGTGCCCAGGCGGCGGCGCAGCGGCGCGCGCGGGCCCGAGGCGGGCGCCACGCCCTCGGGCAGGTCGGCGGGGGCCGGAGCCGGTTCCGTGTCACCGTGGCCGGGCAGCGCGACGCCGGCGGCGTCCTGGCGCTCGGCGGGGCTGATCGGCAGCAGCTTGCGGCGGTCGCGCGGGGTGTGGGCCTCGACGCTGCCGCCACTGAGGATCGTCTGCAGCCGGCCGGAGATGTCGCCGTAATCGTCGAAGCCGAGGACGCCGTCGGCCTCCGGCAGCGCCTCGGCCAGCTCCTTGCCGTACCGCTCGGCCATGCAGCCGACGGCCACCACCGCCTGGGTGCGGCCGTGGTCCTTCAGATCGTTGGCCTCCAGCAGGGCATCGACGGAGTCCTTCTTGGCGGCCTCGACGAATCCACAGGTGTTGACGACGGCGACATCGGCATCGGCGGCGTCCTCGACGAGGTCCCAGCCGTCCGCTGCCAGGCGGCCTGCGAGCTCCTCCGAGTCCACCTCGTTACGGGCGCAGCCAAGAGTGACAAGGGCGACGGTACGGCGTTCGGGCATGGAGTCAGCCTACTTTGTCCCGGCAACCTCCCTCGCTGCCAGGGTTGCCCCGTCCGCCCGGCGCCCGGGCCGGGCCTGGTCAGCCCGCCTGCGGGCCCGCCGAGTAGCTCAGCCGCTCGACCGCTCCCTTGTCGCCGACCTTCTCGATCTCCTTGCCGTTGACGAACAGCTGCACGACCCCGGCGTTGCCGACGACCAGGTCGATCCGCTTCTTGTCCGTGAAGGTCTTGGACTCGCCCTTCTTGAGCAGGCCGTCCTCCAGCAGCCGGCCATTGGCGTCCTTGGCGGAGATCCAGCTCTGCCCGTCCTTCGCGGTGATCTTGATGGTGACCTTGTCCTTCGGCACGCCCGCGATGGCGCTCTCCGAGGGCCCCGGACCGGGGACGGTGGTGGGCTTGGCCGCCTTGCCGGACTTGCCGGCGGCCGGCTTGGTCGGCTGCACCGGCGCCGCGGTGTTGTCCCCCTCGGCGACCGCGCTCCCCTTGCCGCCGCCGCTGAAGAGGGTGAAGCCCACGAACCCGACGACCACGACGATGGCCGCGACCATCGCCGCCGTCCAGTTCGGCCGGCCCCGCTCGGGCCGGATGCGCTCGGCCTCGAAGAGCGGCGCGGCGGGGGTCGGCTCGGGGCGTCCGCCGTGGTCCCCGTCGAACTGTGCGATCAGCGGTTCCGGATCGAGCCCGACGGCGCGCGCCAGCGTCCGCAGATGCCCGCGCGCGTAGACGTCGCCCCCGCAGCGCGAGAAGTCGTCCTGCTCGATGCCCTGCACGATGGGCACGCGCACCCGCGTGGTGGTACTGACCTCGTCGACGGTCAGTCCTGCGTCGATGCGGGCCTGCTGGATGGCGCGGCCGATGGAGGTCCGGTCGTCTTCGGAGGAGTTGCCGATGGACACGTGGGCGCCTTTCGAGCGTGAGCCACCTGCTGGAGGTTCAGTCTAGGGGTGTACCGAAAGGGTCGGGCAAGCGGAAGAACGGACTTTGTACGCCATCAGAAGGCCTCGTGGGACCGCCGGACGCCCGGTCCGGGTGCCGATGGTGAAACATCTTCCCATCACCTCCCTCAACTTGACGTATCGACGGAAGAAACGGTTGCTTACGATCTCTTGCGCATACCCGGGACCGCCCGTACGAGTGAATTCGAAGCGTGGCTCCTGGACTTCCTCCACTGCCGCCGCCCACCCGGGCGACGGCCTCTAGGAAGGCGTCTCCCCCCGGATGACCGCCAGTACGCCTTCCAGCTCGTCCGGCTTGACCATCACGTCGCGCGCCTTCGACCCCTCGCTCGGCCCGACGATGTTGCGCGACTCCATCAGGTCCATCAGCCGCCCGGCCTTGGCGAAGCCCACCCGCAGCTTCCGCTGGAGCATGGACGTGGACCCGAACTGGGTGGAGACCACCAGCTCGGCGGCCTGGCACAGCAGGTCCAGGTCGTCGCCGATGTCCTCGTCGATCTCCTTCTTCTGGGCCGTGCCGACCGTGACGTCCTCCCGGAAGACCGGCGCCATCTGGTCCTTGCAGTGCTGGACGACCAGCTGGACCTCGTCCTCCTGCACGAACGCGCCCTGCATGCGCACCGGTTTGTTGGCGCCCATCGGCAGGAACAGGCTGTCGCCCTTGCCGATCAGCTTCTCCGCGCCGGGCTGGTCGAGGATGACCCGGCTGTCGGCGAGCGAGGACGTCGCGAACGCCAGCCGGGACGGCACGTTCGCCTTGATCAGACCGGTCACCACGTCCACCGACGGGCGCTGGGTGGCGAGCACCAGGTGGATGCCGGCGGCCCGCGCGAGCTGGGTGATGCGGACGATGGAGTCCTCCACGTCCCGCGGCGCGACCATCATCAGGTCCGCCAGCTCGTCCACGATCACCAGCAGGTACGGATACGGCGACAGGTCGCGCTCGCTGCCCTCCGGCGGCTTCGCCTTGCCGCTGCGCACCGCCGCGTTGAAGTCGTCGATGTGCCGGTAGCCGTACGCCGCCAGGTCGTCGTAGCGCAGGTCCATCTCGCGCACCACCCACTGCAGGGCCTCGGCGGCCTTCTTGGGGTTGGTGATGATCGGGGTGATCAGGTGCGGGATGCCCTCGTACGCGGTCAGCTCGACGCGCTTGGGGTCGACCAGCACCATCCGCACCTCGTCCGGGGTGGCGCGCGCCATCACCGAAGTGATCAGGCAGTTGATGCAGGACGACTTGCCGGAGCCGGTGGCGCCCGCGACGAGGATGTGCGGCATCCGCGCCAGGTTGGCCGAGACGTAGCCGCCCTCGACGTCCTTGCCGAGCCCGACCAGCAGCGGGTGGTCCTCGCCCACCGACTCCGCCGAACGCAGCACGTCGCCGAGGTTGACCATCTCCCGGTCGCTGTTGGGGATCTCGATGCCGACCGCGGACTTGCCGGGGATCGGGCTGATGATCCGCACGTCCGGGCTGGCGACGGCGTACGCGATGTTCTTGGCCAGCGCGGTGATCTTCTCGACCTTGACCGCGGGGCCCAGCTCGATCTCGTAGCGGGTGACCGTCGGGCCGCGGGTGAAGCCGGTGACCGCGGCGTCGACCTTGAACTCCTGGAAGACGGTGGTCAGCGACTCCACCACGGCGTCGTTGGCCGCGCTGCGGGTCTTGCCCGGGCCGCCGCGGGTGAGCAGGTCCAGCGACGGCAGCGAGTAGGTGATGTCGTTGGACAGCAGCAGCTGCTCGGCCCGCGAGGGCAGCTCGCCGGACGGTTCCGGCGCGGCCTTCGTGAAGTCCGGCACCGGGCCCGAGGGCTTGTCCTCGTTGCCCTGGCCCGCGCCCCGGGCGGGCGGTACCGCGCCGCTGTCCTTCCTCTTCCCGGCCACGGGCCGCTCGTCGTCGCGGCCCCCACCGTCCCGGCGCTCGCCGGAGATGCTGCTGCTCAGGTCGGCGACCAGCGGTGACGGCTGGACACCGTGCAGGACCGCGCCGTCCAGCGAGGCGGCGGCCGCGGCGGCCACGTCGACCGCGTCCATGGGACGGTCGGCGGGCTGCAGGGGCGTACGGCGCCCGCGGCGGCGCTTGGCCAGCGCCGCCTCCTCTATGGCGTCCGGATCGTCCGTGAGGTCCTGGCCGCCGGCGCGCCGCGCCCCGCGCCCGGACCGGTCGCGCCAGTCCTCGGCGTACTCCTCGGGCTCCGCGGCCACCGGCTCGGGCTCGTAGACCTCGACCAGGCCCAGCCGGGCGCCGAGCAGCCGCAGCCGCTGCGGGATGGCGTTGACCGGCGTGGCGGTGACGACCAGCAGGCCGAAGACGGTGAGCAGCACCAGCAGCGCCACCGCCAGGGTCTGGCCGACGGTGAAGATCAGCGGTTTGGACGCCACCCAGCCGACATAGCCCCCGGCGTCCTGCATGGCCGCTATGCCGTCGCCCCGGCCGGGCGACCCGCAGGCCATGGCGACCTGTCCGAGGATGCCGATGACCAGGGCGGACAGGCCGATCACGATCCGTCCGTTGGCCTCCGGCTTCTCCGGGTGCCGGATCAGGCGCAGCGCGATGCCGCCGAGCAGTATCGGTACGACCAGGTCCAGGCGGCCGAAGGCACCGGTGATCAGCAGCTGCACGAGGTCGCCGACCGGGCCGCTGAGGTTGGACCAGGTGCCGGCCGCGATGACCAGGGCGAGCCCGAGCAGCAGCAGCGACAGTCCGTCCTTGCGGTGCGCGGGGTCCAGGTTCTTAGCGCCGCGCCCGACACCGCGGAACATCGCGCCGACGCCGTGCGCCAGCCCGAGCCAGCAGGCCCGCACCAGGCGGTAGACACCGCCGGTGGGCGACGGCGCGGGTCTCGGCGGCGCCTTCTTGGCGGCCGCCTTCCTCGCCGGCGCGCGCTTGGCCGGTGCGGTCTTCTTGGCGGGCGCCCTCTTGGCCGGAGCCGGCGCCCGCTTCGCCGGTGCTTTCTTGGCGACGGCCTTCTTGGCGGCGCCCCCGGGCTGTCCGGCGCGCTGCTTCGAGGGGCCCGCCGTGCTCTGGGAACCCTTGCCGGACGTACGTGAGGCCATGGTGACGAGATTACAGGCGACGGCCACAGTGACACGAGCGCTCGGGCCTTCACCCATTCGTGTCGCGCGGCGTACCGCGTACTTCACGCCGACGGCTCAGGACCTCGGCCGTACACACGGCTGGTGATGGCGCGTCAGGACCGCTCTCTGCCCGTGAACCCGCCGCCACGGCCCGCAGGCCGTCCAGCGGGCCGCTGGAGCGCCGTACGGCGCCACGCAAGGCGCGCCTCAGGAAGCGGCGTTGCCGGTGCCCGGCTCCAAGGCGTCCAGCGCCCGCCGCAGTCCGGTGAGCTTGCGTTCCAGATGCGCCGCCGTCGCGATGGCCGCCGCGTCCGCCGACTCGTCCAGCTGCTTGGACAGCGCCTCGGCCTGCTCCTCCACGGCCGCGAGCCGGGCGGACAGCTCGGCCAGCAGCCCCACCGGCTCCTTGGCCTCGTCCGCCGCGGCACGGCCGCTCTCCAGCTGGAGCCGCAGCAGCGTCGCCTGCTCCCGCAGTTGACAGTTCTTCATGTACAGCTCGACGAAGACCGAGACCTTGGCGCGCAGCACCCACGGGTCGAACGGCTTGGAGATGTAGTCGACCGCTCCCGCCGCGTAACCACGGAAGGTGTGGTGCGGGCCGTGGTTGATGGCGGTCAGGAAGATGATCGGGATGTCGCGGGTGCGTTCGCGCCGCTTGATGTGCGCGGCCGTCTCGAACCCGTCCATCCCCGGCATCTGCACATCGAGCAGGATCACCGCGAAATCGTCGGTGAGCAGTGCCTTGAGCGCTTCCTCCCCGGACGATGCCCGCACCAGTGTCTGATCGAGCGCGGAGAGGATCGCCTCCAGCGCCAGCAGATTCTCCGGCCGGTCATCGACCAGGAGGATCTTGGCCTTCTGCACCATGGCCCGTCCTCCTCGCCCCGGCAATGAACCGGACGCCGCCCCAGGGGGCGGCTCTGTCATGCCGCCCGTCCTTGTGCCGGTCATCGTAGCCGCACCCCGCCTGTCGCCACACCCTGTCACCGCGATGTCACTGTGCACGTAGCACAAACGCAGTGAGAGACCAGAAGGTTCCCCGAATACCGCTCTCCCACACGTGGTCGGCCACACTGAGTCAACATGCGGGGAACCTTACGAGCCTCATTTGACGAACGTGTCACCGCGTGCGCATCCATTGCTCCATCACCGTCAGCAGGTGGTCGGTGTCCACCGGCTTGGTCACGTAGTCGGACGCCCCGGACTCGATGCTCTTCTCCCGGTCGCCCTTCATCGCCTTCGCGGTCAGCGCGATGATCGGCAGCCCGGCGAACTGCGGCATCCGCCGGATCGCGGCCGTGGTCGCGTAGCCGTCCATCTCCGGCATCATGATGTCCATCAGGACCAGCACCACGTCGTCGTGCTGCTCCAGGACCTCGATGCCCTCCCGGCCGTTCTCCGCGTACAGCACGGACAGCCCGTTCTGCTCCAGCACACTGGTCAGCGCGAACACGTTACGGATGTCGTCGTCGACGATCAGCACCTTCTCGCCGTGGAAGCCGCCGTCGAAGCCGGACGACACCAGGTCCTGGCCGTTGCCGATCCAGGGTTCCTCGGCGGGCGCCGGCTGGGGCTCCGCGGCCGGCTGCGGAGCCGGCGGCGGGGTGGGCGCGGCCGGCAGCTCCGGACGCGGCCGCTCTGCGGCGACCGGACGCCGGCGCCGCCGGTTGAGCCCGGGACCGGTGCCCCGGGACGGCGCGGCACCGGCCTGCATGGCGTCCTCGGCGGCCTGCCGCCCGATCTCCGCGTCCCGCGCCTCGGCGTCCATCGCGAGCCCGCCGGCGACCAGTTGCGGGTAGCCCTGCGGCGGCAGCCCGCCCGGGTTGTGCGGCAGGTAGAGCGTGAAGGTCGAGCCGCGGCCCGGCTCACTGGCGGCGTGGATCTCGCCGCCGAGCAGCCGCGCGATCTCCCGGCTGATGGACAGGCCCAGGCCCGTACCGCCGTACTTGCGGCTGGTGGTGCCGTCCGCCTGCTTGAACGCCTCGAAGATCACCCGCATCTTGCTGGACGCGATGCCGATGCCGGTGTCCGTCACCGAGAACGCGATCATGTCGGCGTCCGGCTCGCGCAGCGCGCCGTGCTCCAGCAGGTGCTCGCGGATGTCCACCGGCACATCGTCGCCGGCCGGCCGGATGACCAGCTCGACGGCGCCGCTGTCGGTGAATTTCACCGCGTTGGCCAGCAGGTTGCGCAGCACCTGGAGCAGCCGCTGCTCGTCGGTGTGCAGCGTGGCGGGCAGCTCCGGGGAGACCCGTACGGAGAAGTCGAGTCCCTTCTCCGCGGTCAGCGGCCGGAAGGTGGCCTCGACGTAATCGACGAGCTGGACCAGCGCGATCCGGGTCGGGCTGACGTCCATCTTGCCGGCCTCGACCTTCGACAGGTCCAGGATGTCGTTGATCAGCTGGAGCAGGTCGGAACCGGCGCCGTGGATGGTCTCGGAGAACTCGACCTGCTTCGGGGAGAGGTTGCCCTCCGCGTTGTCGGCGAGCAGTTTCGCCAGGATCAGCAGCGAGTTCAGCGGCGTGCGCAGCTCGTGCGACATGTTCGCCAGGAACTCCGACTTGTAGCGCATCGAGACGGCCAGCTGCTCGGCGCGCTCCTCCAGCACCTGCCGCGCCTCCTCGATCTCGGTGTTCTTCACCTCGATGTCGCGGTTCTGCGCGCGCAGCTGCTCGGCCTTCTCCTCCAGTTCGGAGTTGGACAGCTCCAGCGCCTTCTGGCGGCTCTCCAACTCGCCCGAACGCTCCTTGAGTTGTTCGGTCAGCTCCTGCGACTGCTTGAGCAGCACCTCGGTCTTGGTGTTGACGGAGATGGTGTTGACGCTGGTCGCGATCATCTCGGCGATCTGGCTGAGGAAGTCCTTCTGGATCTGGGTGAACGGCTGGAAGGAGGCCAGCTCGATCACGCCGAGCACCTTGTCCTCGAAGAGCACCGGCAGCACGATCACATTGGCCGGCGGCGCCTCACCGAGCCCGGAGGCGATCTTCAGATAGCCGGAGGGCACGTTCTCCACCAGGATCGTGCGCTTCTCCGCCGCCGCCGTGCCGATCAGGGTCTCCCCCGGCCGGAACGTGGTCGGCATGGTGCCCATGGAGTAGCCGTACGAGCCCATCAGCCGCAGCTCGTAGGCGCCCGGCTCGCCGCCGTCCGCACCGATCTCGTTGCTGTCGCCGGGCTGCGCGGCGAGGAAGAACGCGCCGTGCTGCGCCGAGACCGCCGGGGACAGCTCGCTCATGATGAGCGTCGCCACGTCCTTGAGGTCGCGGCGGCCCTGCATCAGGCCGGAGATCCGGGCCAGGTTGCCCTTGAGCCAGTCCTGCTCCTCGTTGGCGAGGGTGGTCTCGCGGAGCGTGGAGATCATCGTGTTGACGTTGTCCTGGAGCTCCAGGATCTCGCCCGCCGCGTCCACGTCGATCCGGACGTTGTGGTCGCCCAGGGTCACCGCGGCGGCGACGGCGGCGATCGCCCGCACCTGGCGGGTCAGGTTGCCCGCCATCTCGTTCACCGACTCCGTCAGGTCCTTCCAGGTGCCGGCCACCCCGCGCACCTGGGCCTGACCGCCGAGCTGGCCTTCCGTGCCGACCTCGCGGGCCACCCGGGTGACCTGCTCGGCGAAGGAGGAGAGCTGGTCGACCATCGTGTTGATGGTCGTCTTCAGGGCCAGGATCTCGCCCCGCGCGTCGATGTCGATCTTCTTGGTCAGGTCGCCCTTGGCGATGGCCGTGGTGACCATCGCGATGTTGCGGACCTGGCCGGTCAGGTTGTTGGCCATCGAGTTCACCGACTCGGTCAGGTCCTTCCACGTACCGGCGACGCCGGGTACGCGGGCCTGGCCGCCCAGGATGCCGTCGGTGCCCACCTCACGGGCCACCCTGGTGACCTCGTCGGCGAACGACGACAGCGTCGTGACCATCGTGTTGACCGTGTCGGCGAGCTGCGCGACCTCGCCGCGCGCCTCGACCGTGACCTTCTTGGTCAGGTCACCGTTGGCGACCGCCGCCGAGACCTGGGAGATGTTGCGCACCTGGATGGTCAGGTTGTTGGCCATCAGGTTGACGTTGTCGCTCAGGTCCTTCCAGATGCCGGTGACGCCCGGGACCCGCGCCTGGCCGCCCAGCTGGCCTTCCGTACCCACCTCACGGGCGACGCGCAGCACCTGCTCGGCGAACAGCGACAGCTGGTCGACCATCGTGTTCACGGTCGTGACCAGTTCGAGGATCTCGCCCTTGGCGTCGACGGTGATCTTCTTCGACAGGTCGCCGCGCGCGACCGCGGTGGTCACCTCGCCGATGCTGCGCACCTGGGACGTCAGATTGTTCGCCATGAAGTTGACGGACTGGGTGAGGTCCTTCCACGTACCGCTGACGCCCTGCACCTCGGCCTGGCCGCCGAGGATGCCCTCGGTGCCCACCTCGCGGGCGACGCGCGTCACCTGGTCGGCGAACGACGACAGCTGGTCGACCATCGTGTTCAGGGTGTTCTTCAGCTCCAGGATCTCGCCCCGGGCGTCCACGTCGATCTTCTGCGACAGGTCACCGCGGGCCACCGCCGTCGCGACCTGCGCGATGTTGCGGACCTGGGCGGTCAGGTTGCCGGCCATGCCGTTCACCGAGTCGGTCAGGTCGCGCCAGACGCCCGCCACGCCGGGCACCTGCGCCTGGCCGCCGAGCCTGCCGTCCGTACCGACCTCGCGGGCCACCCTGGTGACCTGTTCCGCGAAGGCCGAGAGCTGGTCGACCATCGTGTTGATGGTGTTCTTCAGCTCCAGGATCTCGCCGCGCGCGTCCACGTCGATCTTCTGTGACAGGTCGCCGCGCGCGACCGCCGTCGTCACCTGGGCGATCTGCCGCACCTGAGAGGTGAGGTTGCCCGCCATGAAGTTGACGGAGTCGGTCAGTTCCTTCCACGTACCGCTGACGCCGTCCACCCGGGCCTGACCGCCGAGGCGGCCCTCGGTGCCCACGTCCCGCGCCATCCGGGTGACCTGGTCGGCGAACGAGGAGAGCTGGTCCACCATGGTGTTCACGGTGTTCTTCAGCTGGAGCATCTCGCCGGACACGTCGACGGTGACCTTCTGCGACAGATCACCGTTGGCCACCGCCGTCGTCACCTGCGCGATGTTGCGCACCTGGCCGGTGAGGTTGCGGAACGCGGTGTTGACGGAGTCCGTGAGGTCCTTCCACGTGCCCGCCGCGCCCGGCACCGCGGCCTGGCCGCCCAGCTCGCCCTCGACGCCGATCTCCCGCGCGACCCGCGTCACCTCGGCCCCGAAAGAGGAGAGCTGGTCGACCATCGTGTTGACGGTGTTCTTCAGCTCCAGCATCTCGCCCGCGACGTCGACGGTGACCTTCTGCGACAGATCACCGTTGGCGACCGCCGTCGTCACCTGCGCGATGTCGCGGACCTGGCCCGTCAGGTTGCGGAAGGCGTTGTTCACCGAGTCGGTGAGGTCCTTCCACGTACCGGCGGCGCCCGGCACCTGCGCCTGCCCGCCGAGCTGGCCCTCGGCACCGACCTCGTTGGCGACCCGGGTGACCTCGTCCGCGAACGTGCGCAGCGTCTCGGTCATCGTGTTGATCGTGTCGGCGAGCTGCGCGACCTCGCCGCGCGCGCTGACCGTGACCTTCTGCGACAGGTCGCCGTTGGCCACCGCCGTGGTCACCTGGGCGATCCCGCGCACCTGCGCGGTGAGGTTGCCCGCCATCAGGTTGACGGAGTCCGTGAGGTCCTTCCAGACCCCCGCGACGCCCGGGACCTGCGCCTGGCCGCCCAGCTCGCCCTCCGTACCGACCTCGCGCGCCACGCGGGTCACCTCGGAGGCGAACGAGGAGAGCTGGTCCACCATCGTGTTGACGGTGTTCTTCAGCTCCAGCATCTCACCGGCGACATGCACGGTCACCTTGCGTGACAGGTCACCCTTGGCGACCGCCGTGGTGACCAGCGCGATGTCCCGCACCTGCGCCGTCAGCCGGGACGCCATCGTGTTGACGGACTCGGTCAGGTCCTTCCAGGACCCGGACATGCCGCGCACTCGCGCCTGCCCGCCGAGCTTGCCCTCCGTACCGACCTCGCTGGCGACCCGCGTCACCTCGTCGGTGAAGGCCGACAGCTGGTCGACCAGACCGTTGACGGTCCGGCCCACCTTCAGGAACTCCCCGCGCAGCGGATGCGCCGAGCCGCCGTCCGAACCGCGCGAGCGCAGGTCCATCCGCTGTTCCAGATCGCCCTCGGACACCGCGGAGAGTACCCGGCCCACCTCGGACACCGGCCGTACGAGATCGTCGACCAGGGCGTTCGAGGCGTCGATGGCCGCGGCCCAGGAGCCCTCACAGGCTCCGGCCTCCAGCCGTTCCGTGAGTTTTCCCTCACGGCCGACGACCCGGCGCACCCGCGCCAGCTCTCCCGTCAGGTGCAGATTGCGGTCCGCCACCTCGTTGTAAACGGCGGCGATCTCCGACAGCGCTCCGTCGCCGGAGACCGTCAGCCGTTTACGGAAATTCCCGTCCCGCATCGAGACGAGTGCAGCCAGCAGCCGGTTCAGCGCAGCCGTATCCACCTCAGTCGTCCCGTTGCTCCGGGAACGTCCGCCTTTCGCGCGCGTGCTCGTGCCCCGCGCCGCTGCGCCAGACTCCACCGTGTCCCTCCCGCAGGGTCGACCGTTCTACCCGGGCTTCTCTTTGAGCTTGCCCAGTGTTTCACCATGGCCCAACCAGGCCATAACAGTTCGGCAGCATCGCATACCGTCCCGAGCATGATCGGGGCGCAAACAGACGTGACCGGCATCCGCACGCGCGGCGAAGGTAAGTAACCTGGCATCCGGCTGTCCACCCGCCCTGGCCGTCCAGCACGGGCAGTGGGCGAGCACACCAGGCTTTCGGAGGGGCGCCGCCATGGTGGGAGAGCAGATCACCGACACACGCATGAGGAGACCAGTGATCACCGCGCGGGCCGCTGCCACGTTCGAGCCGGTCGGCCGCTCGGTCGCCACCGCCCGCGCCTTCGTGCGCGACACCCTCCAGGGCTGGGGCTACGGCGACATCGTCGACGACGCCGTCGTCCTGACCAGCGAACTGGTCACCAACGCCGTCGTCCACGCGGGCACCGCCGCCGACGTGCTGTGCCTGCGCGCGGACGGCGGAGTACGCATCGAGGTCGCGGACCGCTACCCGGAGCGCGAGATCCCCCTGCAGAACGCCGGCCGCGCGTTCGCCCATCCGGATCGCGAAGGCGGCCGCGGGCTGCTGCTGTGCGGCGCGCTGGCCAGCCGCTGGGGTGTGGAGTACACCGCCTCGCAGAAGCACGTCTGGTTCCAGCTCGACCTGCCCGAGCGCCCGGCCGGCACCCGCTCGGCGGGCCCCGCCCTGCCCGTGGACGCGCTGCCGGTCGCCGACAGCCGGGTCCGCGTCGCCGTCGTCCAGATCGACCGCGGCGGCTGCATCAGCTTCTGGAACGAGGACGCGCGGGACCTCTTCGCCTACGACCCCGAGCAGGTCGTCGGCAAACCCCTCACCGACTTCGCCGCCTGGCCTCACACCCCCGGCACGGGCACCGGCATCGCCGAGGCGCTGCTGCTCTCCCGCTGGGAGGGCTCGTACGGCATACGGGGCGCGGACGGCCGGGTCGTCCCGGTGTACGCCTCCCACCTGCGCGTCCGCGACGCCGACGGCGAGCCGTACACCGTCTGCCTCCTGGTGCGCGACCACGAGCGCGCCGTCCTGCAGAGCCCGCTGCGCACTCCGGCCCCCGACCAGGCGGCCCAGCCGCCCGAGGGACGCGGCCCCGCCGACCCCTTCGAGGTGTTCATCGGCTCGCCGGCCCCCGACGACCTGGACGGCCTGCTCCAGCGCACGGTCGAACGCGCCCGCGACATACTCGACGGCGACGCCGCGTACCTCCTGCTGGCCACCGACGACGAGACCGAACTGGAGGTACGGGCCTCCACCGGCCTGCCCTCGGCCCGCCAGCGCTTCGCCCGGGTCCCGGTCGAGGCGGGCTCCGGCAGGTACGGCTCCGCCCGTATGCCGGCCGTCCACGAGGACCTCACCGCCGTCCCGGGCGCCGTTCCCCTCCTCTCCGGTACGGGCATGCGCTCCGTCGTCACCGTCCCCCTCAAGGTCGAGGGCCGCCTGACCGGCTCCCTGGGCGTCGCCGCCGAGGCCCCCGGCCGGTACACGAACGAGGAGGCCCTGCGCCTCCAGTTCGCCGCCGACCGCATCGCGCTGGCCGTCGAACGGGCCCGCCTGACGGAACTGGAACGGCTGCGCCGCGGCTCCCTCTCCTTCCTCGTCGAGGCCTCCGACCTGCTCGCCGGCACCCTCGACCGGGACCAGACGCTGGCCCTGATGGCCCAGATGACGGTCCCCACCCTGGCCACCTGGTGCGCCGTCTACACCGTCGCGGACCAGGCGTCCGAGCCGGAGCTGTCCTACGTACTGCACGAGGACGAGGACCGCATCGACGGCCTCAAGTCGCTCCTGATGAAGGTCGACCCGCCCGAGCCGGTGCCCACCCCCGGCGCCCGCCTCTGGAACGCGCCGACCGACGCCGCCCACGACGCGGCCCTGCGCACCTCCCTGCGCAGTCTCGGCCTGGGCCACTCGGCCCGCCCTTCCAGGGGCCCCGGCGCCACCCTGGCGACCGCCTCGGCGGTGGGCGGCGAGACCGTCGTACTGCCGCTGGTCGCCCGTAACCGCGTCATCGGGATGCTCACCCTCGGCAAGCCCAGCGAGGAACACTTCCGCCAGGAGATCCTGGAACTCGCCGAGGATCTCTCCCGCAGGGCCGCACTCGCCCTGGACAACGCGCGCCTGTATTCCGAGCGCACCGCCATCAGCCAGTCCCTCCAGCGCAGCCTGCTGCCGCCCGAGCTGCCCGAGGTCCCGGGCGTCGAGGTCGAGGTCATCTACCGCGCGGCCGGCGAGGGCAACGAGGTCGGCGGCGACTTCTACGACCTCTTCCCCATCCGCGACGGCGCGTACGGCTTCGCCATCGGCGACGTCTGCGGTACGGGCCCGGAGGCCGCCGCGGTCACCGGCCTGGCCCGGCACGCGCTGCGGCTGCTCGCCCGCGAGGGCTTCGGCGGCCCTGCCGTCCTGGAGCGCCTGAACGCCGCGATCCTCGATGAGGGCGCCCGCAGCCGCTTCCTGACCCTGCTGTACGGCGAGCTGTGGCCGCAGCGCGACGGCAGCGCCGTCCTGAAGGTCGTCTGCGCGGGGCATCCGCTGCCGCTGCGCCTGCGCCAGGACGGCTCGGTCGAGCCGGCCGCCGAGCCGCAGCCGCTGCTGGGCGTCATGGACGACCTGGAGCTGTACGAGCAGACCGTCACGCTCGATCCGGGCGACGTCCTGCTGTGCGTCACCGACGGCGTCACCGAGCGCCGCGAGGGCACCCGCATGCTCGGCGACGACGGCCTCGCGGACGTACTGACGACGTGTACGGGCCTGACCGCCGGCGCGGTCGCCGCGCGCATCCTGCGCGCGGTGGAGCGCTTCGCCGCCGAACCGGCGTCCGACGACATGGCCATCCTCGCCATGCGTGTCCCCGAGGTCGCGCTCAACGCGTGACCCGGGGGCCCGCCCGGCCCGCCCTTTCGGCTTTCACGACATGAGAAAGGCCCCCGCCACATGGCGGGGGCCTTTTCCTCTGAGCCCCAATACGGAATCGAACCGTAGACCTTCTCCTTACCATGGAGACGCTCTGCCGACTGAGCTATTGGGGCGCGGCAACGAAGAAAACTCTACCCGAACTCGTCCGATAAACCGAATCGCATACCGCTCATCCCGAAGAACGCCCGAACAGCCACACCACTCCCCCGCAAAAGGGACTATCAGCCGGCCGGCTGCAGCAGTCCGCCGAGCGCGTTGCAGGCCCCGGCCATCCTCTGCAGCTCGCGCCGCGACAGTTCGCCGCGCACGGGCAGCGCCAGCGTCTCGTCCACGGCCCGCTCGGTCTGCGGCAGGTACACGTCCCGCCGCAGCGCCGGCATCCGGTACACGGGCGCCGGTACGGGCACCTGGCACGCGACGCCCCGGGAGCGCAGGGCCCGCGCGAAGGCGTCCCGGTCCGGCCGCCCGTTCCCCGGGACCCGTACGACGTACTGCTCGTACGTGTGACCCGCGGCGGCGGGCGGGGTCAGCACGCCGGTCAGCCGTGCGTCCAGGTAGGCGGCGCGGTCCCGCCGACGCCGTACGGCGCCCTCGTCGGCCCGCCCGGCGCCGGGCTCGTCGGCGGCGACCACGAGCAGGCCGTGCCGCTGTCCGATCTCCCGTATCCAGCCCATGTCGGCGGGCCGGCCGAAGCGGTGCACGGCGACGACGGCGGCCGTCCGCGGGGTGACCGCGTCGGCGACCGCGGCCGGGTCGAGGCAGAGACTGTCCGCGTCCACGTCGGCGAAGACCGGCAGCGCGCCCAGCCCCATGACCGCCTCGGCGATCTCGGGGTTGCCGTACGCCGGCACCACCACCTCGTCGCCTTCACGGACACCGGCCGAGCTGAGCGTTCCCACTGTCCCCATGCCAGGGAGCCTGACCACATGAAGTGAACATGAAGTAACACGCCGCACTGCACCGTGAGAACAAAAAAGCTCCGGTCCCTGAACCAGAGGTTCAGGGACCGGAGCGGAAAAATTGTTCGGCGGCGTCCTACTCTCCCACAGGGTCCCCCCTGCAGTACCATCGGCGCTGAAAGGCTTAGCTTCCGGGTTCGAAATGTAACCGGGCGTTTCCCTAACGCTATGACCACCGAAACACTATGAAGATGAACTCCAGCCGGCAAGGCGAGTTCGTTACTTCAGAACTAACACAGTGGACGCGAGCAACTGAGGACAAGCCCTCGGCCTATTAGTACCAGTCAACTCCACCCGTTACCGGGCTTCCATATCTGGCCTATCAACC